>SHVW01000023.1 GCA_009694085.1 Alphaproteobacteria bacterium | reverse complement strand
TGGTTGGGGGACTAGGATTCGAACCTAGGTTGACGGAGTCAGAGTCCGTAGTCCTACCGCTGGACGATCCCCCAACAAGCGGCCCCGTTGCCGACAGGCCGACGCGGGCGATCTCGTAACATATGAGTGGGTGTTTGTGTAGGGGCAGCCTATGCGCGCATTTGGGGGCATCGCCGCCTCCCTGCCTATCTCCCTCTTTCCGATACTTGGCGCCGGCATCGTGTCGGGGTTGCAGGCGCATCGGTCTTCGTGAGATGCTTCGACCAAGCGATGACCGGCCCGGCAAGAGCGCAAGAACTGCGTATGGGCCGATTATCGGAGCCTTAAGGGGGTAGAATGTCGATCGCCACCGGTATCCCGCCGGCCCAAATTCCGCCGCGATCGGGGGCCGTGCGTTCGTCGCACGGCGAGGGGCAGAAAGCGTATGCCGCCCTCGATCTCGGCACCAATAATTGCCGCTTGCTCGTCGCCGTTCCGGAGCATGCGGACGAAACATCCTTACCCGAGCGTCCGGGGCAACCCGGCCGTCCGATCTTTCGGGTTGTCGATGCCTTCTCGCGCATCGTGCGGCTGGGCGAGGGGTTGGGCCAGATGGGCGTGCTCGCCGATTCCGCCATGGATCGCGCCGTTTCGGCGTTGCGCGTCTGCGCCAGCAAGTTGCGCCGTCACCAGCTCGCAGCGACGCGCTTGGTTGCAACGGAAGCTTGCCGCCGCGCGGCGAACTGCGACGCCTTCTTGGCACGAGTACGCAACGAGATCGGAATATCGATCGAGATCATCACAACCGCGGAGGAAGCGCGGCTGGCGCTCGATGGTTGTGCGCCTTTGCTGGAGCCGGGATTCTCCCGCGCGGTGGTTTTCGATATCGGCGGCGGATCGACGGAGATCAACTGGCTCGGGGTCGATGGTTTGGGTATGCCCCAACCGATCGATGCGATCTCGCTGCCGTTCGGCGTGGTTACTCTCGGCGAGCGGTTCGGCGACGACCGGATTGCGCCCGCGACCTACGAGGCCATGGTCGCCGAAGTCATGACGGGGTTAGGCGATTTCGAACGGCGTCACGGTATCGGCGCGTGGGTTGCGCGCGGCGGCGTTCAGATGCTGGGCACGTCGGGCACCGTGACGACGCTTGCCGGCATCCATCTCGGCTTGCCGCGCTACGACCGATCCGTTGTCGATGGCAGTTACCTGTCGTTCGATGCGGTGGCCGCGGTCACGCACCGTCTCGTCGGCCTGGATTGTCTGGGGCGCGCGGCCCATCCCTGCATCGGGCGCGAGCGTGCCGATCTGGTTTTGGCGGGCTGCGCGATCTTAGAAGCCATCTGCCGGCAATGGCCGGTCGGGCGGTTGCGCGTCGCCGATCGCGGCGTGCGCGAAGGGATTTTGTGCGGCTTGATGCGCCGCGACGGATTCGGCCGGCGCGTTCGCCCGGCCTACGCGGCGGAGCCGGCCCTTTGAGCGCGCCCGTCGGAGCGGGGCGGGCGCCCAAGGTTCGGCTTCGAACGGCCGATAAGCGAAGCCTGTCGTCCCAACGCTGGTTGGAGCGTCAACTCAACGACCCCTATGTCCATGCCGCCAAGCGCGCGGGATGGCGTTCGCGCGCAGCTTTTAAGTTGATCGAACTCGACGATCGCTTCCATCTCTTGAAGCCCGGCCGGCGCGTCGTGGATCTCGGCGCCGCGCCCGGCGGTTGGACCCAGGTGGCGGTGGAGCGCGTTCGGGCGCGCGAGCAAGGGCGCGGCACGGTTATCGCCATCGACATACAGGCCATGGACCCGATCCCCGGTGCCATCTTGCTGCACGCCGACTTCATGGACGAGGAAGCTCCCGGCCAGCTCAAGGCCGCGCTTGGCGACGGTGGGGCCGATGTCGTCTTGAGCGATATGGCTGCCCCATCGACGGGCCATACCCGGACCGATCATCTGCGCGTCGTCGCCTTGTGCGAGGCGGCTTACGTCTTTGCATACGAGGTGTTGGCGGAGGGGGGGGCCTTCGTTGCGAAGGTCTTTCAAGGTGGTGCCGAGGCCGGATTGCTTACGCAACTCAAGCGCGACTTCCAATCCGTGCGCCATGCCAAGCCGCCCGCGAGCCGAGCGGCTTCCTCAGAAACCTATGTTGTGGCGCTTGGGTTTCGGGCCGGGGATCGGCGCCTAGGGTAGCGTTTTGCCGCCGCCGGGTTATTTGGCCGATAGGCTTGGAACGAGTACAAAAAAGTGGCGGAGACGACGCAACCGCTGTGGTCGGAGATCGCCTATGTCGGACCGGAGTGTCACGTTAATGCGGTGCGGCACTGCTTTTTGCCCATATCGCGCCAGGGTACCGAAATCGACCGGATATTCGTCGTCGACATCGACGGCGATTATCCCGATGTTGGCATTTAGTGCGCACGAAGAAGCATTTCAAACCTATGTAAACAGCCGAAAATTACACATCGTCCGGAATTTTCGACGCATTGATTTAATAGAAATGGGCCGTAGCTTGTGAGACGATAGAATATGTCAACGCCGGCCTCCCCCAAGCTGGACCTGCCGTGCCGCAGCCTCGTCGCGACAAGAGCCTGTGTCGCGATGCACCCGATCTGTACAGCAGCGATGCGCGCAAATTGATTGGGCGGATCGCTGCGGCATTTCTCGACGAGAAACGGCTGATCCCGACCGAGCTGTTGCACAGCTACCCCCATGCCTTGGCGCTCGCCGACGCCGGGACAACCTTGACCGGGTATGTCCAGCAAGTTGCGATCGCGCAGGTCAAAGATACCAACAAGCCCGTCGGCGATCGGGTGCGCGAGCTGTTTACCTATACGGACGCGGCACTTCAGGTCGCAAGGGGGTTGAGCGAGGTTGCGGCAGCCGCGCCCGCCTTGACCGTTCAGCGGCTCGGCGAACTGGCGGCAAATGAAGACGACTTGAAGCCAGCTTATGCGGCGCTGGCTCACCACCTGGCCGGGGCGGCGGGATGGGAAGAAAAAATGTCTCGTGTGGTCGCGCTGTTCGCCGGTGCTGCGACACCAGCGGTGCCGTTGCTCGACCAGGTGCTCGCGGAGTTTCTGGCGCGCGCGCCGGCGTTGGCGCTTGTACTTGCCGGCGCACCCAATGCCGAGGCTCGCATTGTGGGGCTGTTAGCTTTGGCGCGACGCGAAGCGGTTCCAGATGGCGTGCCCTTGCGCACGCAGCTTGCGGCCCTGTTTGCGCGGATCGCTTTGCCGGCATGCCATGCGGTTTTGATCGACCACGCGATGCAGGATTTGGCTGCCAACCACGGGTTGACCACGGGCAAGCCGGCGGATGAGTTGGACGCCATGCGCCGGGTCAAGGCTGCGTTCGGGCGGGGCGGTTTACCCTTGCCGGAAGCGGTTATTGCTGCGCTGATCGACAAACGCATGACACGCGCGGTCACGACGGAGACCCTAGCAGATTTGGTCGGCCAAACCGCGCCGATGATGTTCCGCCTGGAGCGTACGATCGAGTTGATCGGTCGCGTATCCGGCATCGCACCACGCGAGATATTGTTGAAATATCCCCGCTTCCTGATCGAACAACGCGATCTGGCCAAGGAGTTGGAGCCATCGCGCCTCGACGACGAAGCGCACAACGCACGCTTGGACAAGCTCGTGCAAAGCTTGCTTGAGGCCAATGTGCCGGCCGCGCGCAAAGAAACGTTCCTGGAACGGCTGCGTGCCGCCGTCGTGCAGGCCAGATCCGGCGGCAAGGGACGCGGCCCCGCGCAACCGGGCGACTTCGTCATGATTAAGGAATCGAGGATGACGTTGCACAATTGGAGCGCGATCGGGCTGTTGTTCGGACCGGTTGCGGCGGGAATTCAGATTGCGCCGCCGCAACAAGTTCGCGTGACCGTGTCCGTGCGCACCGACCGCGGCCCGCTCACCTTCGATGCCGACGCAACGGTCATGCGCATCGACGATGGCGAGGTCGCCGCGAAGTACAAATGCATCAAGCAAGCGGATGACAAGATCATCAAGGGGTATTTCGAGCGCCGGGCGCAGAAGAAGGCGCAGGCGTCTTAGCCGCTGCGGAGATCTTCCTTCATGTCCGCGACGCATAGGGTGAGAAGCAGGAATTCGCGCGACTTGGCGAGGGTGGGCTTGAGGTCGACCGCGCGGGCGAGTTGTGCCTCGGCAATCGCCCGATTGCCGGCCCGCAGTAGCGCTCGGCCATAGATGAGATGGACATCGGCGGCTTTTGGATCCAACGCGATTGCGCGCAGAAACTGTCGGGCGGCCTCGTCGTGGCGGTTCAATAAAAAGTGACACGTGCCGGAAAAGGACGCCGGGGCGGGCCAAAAAGGCGCGAGAAACACCGCCCGCTTTAGGGCGTGCAAAGCGTCGCTAAAGCGCCTTTGACTGCCCAGAGACCGACCCAGATAGAAGTATGCCTCTGCATGGTCGTGCTGAAATGCTATGGCGGCCGTAAAGGCAACCTCGGCCCGACGAAATTGCGAGATTTGGAATAGCATACGCCCGAGGACATGATGAATCGCGGGGTCTGCCGGCCTAAGCGCGCGGGCGCGTGACAAGGCCGCGACTGCTGGGGTAAATCTCTTGCGCCGGCCTTCCGCGATAGCCAGCCTCACCCATATGTCCGCCTGCTCGGGTGCGGAACGAGCCTCAGCCCCCAGGCGCTCTGCACTTATGTTTCGTTGCGCGGAAACTTCGGCGCTAGGAGACGCGATCATCGACTTCACCTCCTCACGCGGAAGAGAGACGGCCCAATTTCCTCAACATGGAGCGATTGGAACCGTCTCAGCGTTGCGGCCATGGTCGACAAATGCATGGATACTTCGTCCGGAGTGACTTTCATCTTGGCTTGCTCGCGGAGTCGTTCGGCCCGCTGTCGCTTCAAGTTACTGCCGTGCTGCCAAGCCGTTATTCGTTCGCGTGGCAACAACTTGCGCATGGCCGCAACAATTCGTTCGCTTGCCATACTCCCCTCTGTGGCGGCGATGTGGCGTTCGAGCGCCGGTCGCAGGCGAGCGCGCTGGGCAGCCATTGGCTTCCTCCCGGATAGCTCATCGGACAGAAAGACCGCAGCATCGTTCAATGTTGTGAAGGTTGGGTTGATATGGTTCGACACGAAACAATCGTGCCAGGAACTAGCCTCGATCGTCAGGCTTATGGCGTTATGCCCGGCAACGACGGCCTCCATGCCGGTAGTGCAGCCGGTATGGACGAGAATCTCGCTTGCCAGTGTCCAGGGAAGATGACCGGCAGAGTGGACGACCTGCACGCGTGGGACATCCGCAAGGGCCTCGGTCCAGATGCCCGGCCGTTCCGATGGATGAGGGCGGACGATAACGGCGGGCCAAGCCGGGGTCTCAGCAATGCGCTTGATCAAACGGAGCATGGCTCGGATATTCCCACGCTCCCATTCGCAGAGCATGCGAAACAGGTCGTCGTCTGCGCGATTGTCGGCAGCGAAGAACCGAGTCCGGATGCTGGATTCATAGGCTCCCAGCGCATCGCCGATGTTGGAGTTGATGCCGGAACAGTTGGTGTTGAAAAGGATGAAAGGACCGTGTTCGGCGCGGAGGCGGACGCATTCGCTTTCGATCCGGGCTAGAAATTCGGGGCGCAGGAAATCTAGACGCGGGTTGCCGACGACTTCGATCTTGCCGCTGGCGCCGGAGCGGTGCGCGGCGAGGGTATCGCGGTGGAATGGGCCTTGGGCGAAGAACAGGTCGCATGTTTCTTCGACCCCCCGATCGTATAATCGCATGATCTGGTCGGCGCGCGCGACACCAAGGGCTTCTTCTTCAATCGAAGCGACCAGATGGCCATGGCGACGGACGTAGGCCATGAACTCATGCTGGACCTTGTTGTTACCCTTGAACAGGTAGAGCCCGCGCGGTAAGTGGGGGGCGTTCTCGGCTAGGAGCCATTGTTGCCCGAGCACAACATCAAGGCCGACCTCTACGGCCAAGCCGGCTATCAAGATGCGCGATTCCAGCTCGCGAAAGGATTCCTCGACGCAAAGATAGATCGAGGGTGTCAAATCACCGGGCACGTTTCAGTCCGTGAAGTCCGGCGGCAAGGCAGGCGACAATCACGAATTCGGAACCAGCGTGACATCGCGGTCCGTGCGCAGGCAAATGCCGAAGTTGCGCATGACGTCGGCTTGATGCGGCAGGTGAAGGCTGGGATGTTCGCCGGGCGTTAGAAATTCCGAGACCTCATCGTAGAGCGCAGCTTTGTGCATGCGGGCGCCCTTTTCTGTCGGCGTCAGTTCGGCGCAAAACCCAAGGTCGCTGCTGCCCAGGCACATGAATCGACGCTCCGCGATCAGTTTTTGCGTCCAAACCGCATCCCATGGCCGGAGATCGGCGTAGAAGCGAAACAGGGCCGCGTCCGTAGGTCGAAAGCGCGTGGCGAACACGGTCGGTACGCCATAGGTCACGGAGAATAACCGCGGCGTTAGGGGAATGATTTCATTGCCGGCAAAGATTGCGAAGTTCCGCGTGCCGCCGCGAACCAGCTCGGCTGATGAACTATGCAAAGATTCTAGGGCTAAAGTCGCAAGCCGCGCGTTGTCGATCGGCCAGGATTGCCCCGTCAGAGCAGACACGAATTTGCCTTCGTCTACGCGCAAGATCAGTGCGGCAACCGAGGCGGAGTGCTCGTGGGCCGTATGCGCCAGATTGAATAACGTGCTGTCGCCGAAAACGAAATCGGCAGTGCTCTGAATCATGATTGCGTCTTCGGCGAGGCAAGCCTTGATCTCCTCCAGTAAACAGAAACCTTGCCATTTTCGTCTAAGCGCATTGCCGTGAGTGGCCATATCGGCACGCGCGAGGTCTGCCGTCTTGCCCACGACATCGCGCGCCTTGACCTTCAACATGCTCAATGCCCGATCGCGCATCGCAGGCTGGTCCGGGTACTGACGGGCGACCCACTTCTTGATCGATCTGTCCAGATAGACGTGCGAATCGGACATCGTGTAGAGGCGAATCGTTACCTCGAAGCGATCGAGAAGCGCGGGGATATTGCCCACCTGAAACAGAGATGGCAGCGAAAAATTGCAGAGTTTGTCGATAAATGCCTCGCCATAGACCAGCGTGAAGACGTGAACTCGTGGTTTTTTAGTGTCGGCCATAGATCGACTCTCCTTATTTCGCCGGCAGGATAGCGCCGGGCCCAAGCAATAGGAAGCCGCGCTTACCTAGGGGAATCGCTTGAAGGAACAAACCTTGAATCACGACTGACAAGTCTTCTCGGCGCAGCGCTTGAAGACTCGGGAAACTAGATTGTTCGGCTGGGGTGACAATCCGAGATAGGTAAACGGGGCACCGCAACAGGCTCGGACGTAAAGACCTCACATCGCAGATCACGTATTGATCCGTTCAAGCGATTGCCCTGGCGCCATTCCGCTTTGCAGATGCCAGAGCTTCGTGTATGTTGCCTCGCCTTAAACCCGCATTCGGACATCGTCGATTAATTCGCGGCCCCGGCGCCACCCATTCTCGGGCAGGCGAAGAGGGGTCTCAACCTAATTCTCCCACCCTGCTCGGGTGCGGCGGGATCGGGGATCGGGTCCGCAAGGCGGTCTCTCGCGCCGGAGGGGCCCTATGAATATTCGCGATTCTCTGACCTTCGACGATGTCTTGCTGGAACCGGCGAAGTCATCGATCTTGCCGGCCCAGGCCGACACCCGCACCCGACTTACGCGCACGATCGAGCTTGGCATCCCCCTGATGTCGGCGGCGATGGACACGGTGACAGAAAGCGGGCTTGCCATCGCCATGGCGCAGGCCGGCGGCATCGGCGTGATCCACAAGAACCTCGAGGTCAAGCTCCAGGCCGACGAAGTTCGCAAGGTCAAGAAATTCGAATCGGGCATGGTGGTCAATCCCGTGATCATCCACCCCGAGCAATCGCTCGCCGACGCGCTCAAATTGATGGCCGACCACAAGATTTCGGGTATCCCCGTGGTCGAGCGGGGTAGCGGCAAGCTGGTCGGCATCCTGACCAACCGGGACGTTCGCTTCGCCCGCGACGCGCGCCAGAAGGTCAGCGAACTAATGACCCGGGAGAAGTTGATCACGGTTCGCGAAGGCGTCGACCACGACGAAGCCAAGCGCCTGCTGCACCAGCACCGGATCGAAAAATTGCTGGTCGTCGACGGCGCCTATCGCTGCATCGGCCTGATCACGGTCAAGGATATGGAGAAGGCGCAGCGCTTTCCCAATGCCTGCAAGGATGATCAGGGCCGGCTGCGCGTGGCCGCCGCGACCGGCACGGGCCACGAGGGCCTCATGCGCGCGGAGGCTCTGCTGGAAGCCGGCTGCGACGTCATTGTGGTCGACACCGCTCATGGACATTCCCTGGGCGTGATCGAGGGTGTCGGCCGCATCCGCCGGCTCGCCAATTCGGCCCAGATCATCGCGGGCAATGTGGTGACCGCCGACGGCGCGCGCGCCTTGATCGATCAGGGCGCCGACGCGATCAAGGTCGGCATCGGCCCCGCCTCGATTTGCACCACGCGCATCGTGGCCGGAGTCGGCGTGCCCCAATTGACCGCAGTGGTCGATACGGTGGAGGTCTGCCGCGCCAACAACGTGCCCGCCATATCCGATGGCGGCATCAAATATTCCGGCGATCTGGCCAAGGCGATCGCGGCCGGCGCGGACTGCGCCATGATCGGCTCGCTGTTCGCCGGTACCGACGAAAGCCCGGGCGAGGTGTTCCTGTACCAGGGCCGCTCCTATAAATCCTATCGCGGCATGGGCTCGGTCGGCGCCATGGCGCGCGGCTCGGCCGATCGCTACTTCCAGCAGGATGTCGCGGACTCGCTCAAGCTCGTGCCCGAGGGCGTGGAGGGCCAAGTGCCCTATAAAGGGCCGGTCGGCCCCGTCATCCACCAGCTCATCGGCGGCCTCAAGGCGGCCATGGGCTACACCGGCAACGGCACCATCGCCGAGATGCAACGCAACTGCCGGTTCCTGCGCATCACCTCGGCGGGTTTGCGCGAAAGCCATGTCCACGACGTTGTGGTGACCCGCGAGGCGCCGAACTACCGGCGCGAACTTTAGGCACGGGGGCATGACCCCGGGAGCCCGCCTCGCCGCCGCCATCGAGCTGATCGACGATATCGCCTGTGGCAATGCGCCGGCCGATCGGCGGATCGATGCCTATATGCGGCGCCGCCGCTTTATCGGCTCCAAGGACCGTCAGGTCATTACGGAGCGGGTCTATGGCCTGTTGCGCCGGCGCCGGCGGCTGGATTGGTGGGTGGAGCGGGCGGGGCTGGATGCCAAGACGCGCACGCGGCTGGTCGCCGATCTCGTCATGACCGACAACATCGGCAAGACCGAGATCAACGACATCATGACGGGCAGTAAATACGATCCCAAACCGCCCAGCCCGGCCGAGCAGCGCCTGATCACCTTGCTGACCAAGGACAAGGCCGCGATCGATCACCCGGATATGCCGCCCGATGTGCGTGCGGATTGTCCGGCCTGGCTGTGGCCGCGCTTCGAGGGCGTATTCGGCGACCGCACGGTGGAGGAGATGCGCGCGCTCAACGAGCCCGCACCCTTCGACCTGCGCGTCAATCGCTTGAAAGCCGAGCGCGATGCGGTGCTGGCCGATCTCAAACCGCTGGCGTTGGGGGCGCAGCCGACCGTGTTATCGCCCATCGGTGTGCGGCTCGGTCAGCGCTGGCCGGTCGATCGCATTCCCGCCTTCAAGGACGGCAGGGTCGAGGTGCAGGACGAAGGCTCGCAAATCGTGGGGCTTCTCGCCGATGCGCTGCCGGGCCTGCGGGTCGTGGATTTCTGTGCCGGGGCCGGCGGCAAGACGCTCGTCATGGCGGCCCAGATGCAGAACCGCGGCCATCTCGTCGCCTGCGACGTCCATGCCAAGCGCATCGAACGTTCGGTCCTTCGGTTGCGCCGCGCCGGCGTGCAGAATGTCGAGCGGCACACCCTGTCGTCCGAGCGCGATCCCTGGGTCAAGCGCCATGCCCTGGGCTTCGACCGCGTGCTGGTCGATGCGCCCTGCACCGGCACCGGCACCTGGCGGCGCAATCCCGATGCCAAATGGTGGCTGAAGCAGAGCGACATCGACGAGCTGACCGCGCTTCAGGCGCGCATCCTCGACAGCGCCCAGCGCCTGGTCAAGCCGGGCGGGCGCCTGATCTATGTCACCTGCTCCGTGCTGACCGAAGAGAACGAGGCGCAGATCGCCGCCTTCCTCGGCGCCCACGGCGATTTCGCCATCGTGCCCGTGCCGAAACTGTGGCCCGACACGGTCGGCGGGACGTGCCCGGTTACGGACGACATGTTGCGCCTCAGCCCCGGACGCCATGGCACCGATGGGTTCTTCGCCGCTGTTCTGGAGCGGCGCGTGCCGTGATCGCTTTCGCGGTTCGCCCGGCCGCGCTCGACGATGCGGTCGGTGTGGCGCGGATCAAGATCGCGGGTTGGCGCGCGGCCTATATCGGCATCGTGCCGGCCAGCGTGCTCGACGGCATGAACGATATCCGCACGGCGGCGGGCTGGTCCGATCTGATCGAGAAGCCGGCGCCACGCACCGGCGTGATGGTGGCGGAGATGCCCGCCGCCGGGGATGCACCGGCCCGGGTCGTCGGCTTTACCCATTTCGCGCCACTGCGCAGTTCCGGGCCGCCGACGGCGGAACCGGCCGCCAAGCAGGCAGATTGGGGCGAAGTGACGACGCTCTATGTCGATCCCTCCTTTCAGCGCCGCGGTATCGGCACGAGGCTGCTCAAATCGGCCTTCGCCCGCATGGCGGCGGTGGGCCTCATGCGGGTGCGGCTGTGGAGCCTGGCCAAGAATAAGGCGGGCAACGCGTTCTACGAGCGCTGCGGCGGCCAGGCCGGGGAAACGGCGGAACTGGCCCTCGGCGGGGTGAAGATCCTGGAAATCGCCTATGACTGGCCGGCGCCGGCCACGGTAAGCGACGGCAAGCCTGCCGCCTGAGTCGGCCGAATAGCGGGGTAAACCCGGCGAGCCCCGAGACGGGAATGGGTTGAAAATGGCTGAAATCATGGGACGTGTAGGGGGCATCCGGCCGCCTTGTCGCCCCGCCGCGCCTCGGTTAGGTTGTCGCCCCGCAACGCCACACCAGGGTTCCCGATGACGGTTGCGCCGGGCGCGGATCGCGTCCTTATCCTCGATTTCGGTTCCCAGTTCACCCAGCTGATCGCGCGGCGCGTGCGCGAGAGCGGCGTTTATTGCGAAATCCATCCCTACAACCGCATGAGCGGCGCGGAGATCGCCGCCTGGCGCCCGCGCGCGATCATTCTGTCGGGCGGGCCGGCATCCGCGACTACGGCCGAAGGGCCGCGCCCGCCGCAACCTGTCTATGAGATGGGGCTGCCCGTCCTGGGCATCTGCTACGGTCAGCAGGCCATGGCCGCGCAGCTCGGGGGTTTGGTGGAGCCTAGCGATCATCGCGAGTTCGGCCGCGCCTTCGTCGAGGTCACGGGCAAGAGCGCGCTCGTCGATGGCGTCTGGCAAAAGGGCGAGCGTCACCAGGTCTGGATGAGCCATGGCGACCGCGTAACTCGGCTACCCAAAGGATTCGAAGTCGTCGCGGTCAGCGAGGGCGCACCCTTCGCCATCGCCGCCGACGAGGCCAGGCGCTTCTACAGCGTCATGTTCCATCCCGAGGTGGTCCACACGCCCGACGGCGCCAAGCTGCTGCGCAACTTCACCCACAAGATCGCGGGCTGCTGCGGCGATTGGACCATGGCGACCTTCCGCGCCCAGGCTGTTCAACGCATCCGTGACCAAGTGGGCAAGGGCCGCGTGATCTGCGGGCTGTCCGGCGGTGTCGATAGCTCGGTCGCCGCCGTGCTGATCCACGAGGCGATCGGCGCGCAACTTACCGCCGTATTCATCGACCACGGCCTGTTGCGCCAGGGCGAAGCGGACGAAGTGGTGCGGTTGTTCCGCGACCACTACAACATCCCGCTCATCCATCGCGACGCCAGCGCCATGTTCCTGGGCCAGCTCGACGGCGTGAGCGATCCCGAGGCCAAGCGCAAGGCGATCGGCGCCACCTTCATCGACGTGTTCGACCAGGAAGCCGCCAAGATCGGCGGCGCCGAATTCCTGGCCCAGGGCACGCTCTATCCCGACGTGATCGAAAGCGTCAGCTTCACCGGCGGCCCCAGTGTCACCATCAAATCCCACCACAATGTGGGCGGCCTGCCCGAACGCATGAAGCTGAAGCTGGTCGAGCCCCTGCGCGAGCTGTTCAAGGACGAGGTGCGCGTGCTCGGCCGCGAACTGGGCCTGCCCGACAGCCTGGTCGGCCGCCACCCATTCCCCGGCCCCGGCCTGGCCATCCGCATCCCCGGCGCCATCACAAGCGACAAGCTCGATTTGCTGCGCCGCGCCGACGCGATCTACTTGGACGAAATCCGCAAGGCCGGACTCTATGACGCGATCTGGCAGGCCTTCGCCGTGCTGCTGCCCGTGCGCACGGTCGGCGTGATGGGCGACGGAAGAACCTACGATTTCGCCTGCGCGCTTCGCGCGGTGACCTCGACCGACGGCATGACGGCGGATTACTACCCCTTCCCCCACGAGTTCCTAGGCCGGGTGGCGACGCGGATCATCAACGAGGTCAGGGGGATCAACCGGGTGACTTACGATATTACGTCGAAGCCGCCGGGGACGATTGAGTGGGAGTAGTTTTCGTTAACCAAGTCATTGTTTTGTAACGATAAGTAAGTTACACAAAAGTTTCACACAAAAAATAAGATTTGTTTTTATTGGGCTAATGGCCGAACGGATTCGCAACAATGTCGAGTCCGGTCGGGGGACCGGCGGAGGGGCGTTGCCGGCGGCGACCGTCAGCCTAGGCGTGGCAGCTCTCGGCGCCGGGGAGAATGAGGCGGGCTTGCTCGCCCGAGCCGACCGGGCGCTCTATCAAGCGAAGAACGCCGGTCGCAACCGGGTGATGCTGGCAGAGGGTTAAAACCTACTGCGCGGCCAGTGCGGCTGCGAAAGTTGCCGGGTCCACATTGCCGCCGGAACACACGACCACAACGGTGCGCCCTTTGATCGGCAATTGCCCGGTCATGACGGCGGCAAGGCCGCAAGCGCCGCCGGGCTCGACCACGATCTTGAAGTATTCGAACGCGGTCGCCATGGCGTGTTGGACCTGAGTGTCCGTAACCGCAAAGCTGCCGCCGAGCAGGCGCTTATGCACCTTGAAAGTGATCTCGCCCGGCCAGGGCGAGAGCAGCGCATCGCAGAACGACCGGGCGCCCGGCGGGTTTTCCAGCCGCCGGCCGGCTTCGAGCGAGAGTTTGAGATCCTCGAACCCGGCGGGCTCGGCGGCGTAGGCTTTGGTCTGCGGGCTCTTGGCCTCGAGCGCCAACGCGCAACCCGCGATCAGCCCACCGCCCGAGCAGGGCGCGATGAAGGCGTCGGCTGTCGCATCCATCTGTTTCAACTGGGCGGCCGTCTCCAGCCCGATCGTGCCCTGGCCCGCGATCAGGCCGGGATCGTCGAACGGGCGCACGATGGTCGCCCCTTTCTCCTTGGTCAGGCGTTCGCCGATGGCCTCGCGGTTCTCGTTGTATCGGTCATAGGTCACGACCTCGGCACCGTAGGCGCGCGTATTGGCGATTTTGATCTTGGGCGCGTCGGCCGGCATGACGATCCAGGCCTTGATGCCGAACAGGCGCGCGGCATAGGCAACCCCCTGGGCATGGTTGCCGGAGGAATAGGCGACCACGCCACGCTGACGCTCGGCCGGCGGGATCAAGGCGATGCGGTTATAGGCGCCGCGGAACTTGAACGAGCCCGAGCGTTGCAACACCTCGGCCTTGATCAGCAATCGGCCGCCCAGTTTTTCGTTAAGCAGAGTCGATTCTAGGATCGGCGTCAGCCGCGCCTTGCCCTTGAGCCGTTCTGCCGCAGCCTCGATATCGGCAAATGTCGGCGGGTCGATGTCGGATAGGGCAGTCGTGCTAGCAGCGGCCAAGGAACTCATCGATCGCCTCTTGAAGTTGGGGTTCATCCAGCGTGGGCGCATGGCCGATGCCGGGCGCCTGGACCCGGATCAGGGCGGGATGCTCGGTGGCCATGCGGTTATAAGTGTCTTGCGTGAGAATGTCCGAGATACCGCCGCGCAGGGCTAGGACGGGCAAGTGGCGCAGCGAGCGGAATAGCGGCCAGAGGTCGGGGCGGGGTGTGCGATCCTCCAGAAGAGGCCGCACGATGTTGGGGTCCCAGTCGAAATGCAGCAGGCCGTCCTTGTCCTCGCGATAGGTCGCCCGCGCCAGCCGCATCCAGGCTGCGTCGTCGGCAAGCGCAAGTTGGGGCAACAGGCGCTGCACGTTGCGCCGCGCCGCCTCCCAATCGGGCTGGGGGCGATCCTCCGACAGATAGGCGAGGATGCGCGTTAGCCCAGCCGGTGGCAGGTCCGGCCCGACATCGTTGAGGACGACGCCGGCCAAAACGGTCGGCATCAGCACGCCCATGGCCATGGCCATGATGCCGCCGAGCGAGGTGCCCAGAGCAATCACGCGATGAACGCCCGTCAAGGTCAACAGGTGGCGCAGATCGCTGAGGTAGGTGCGGGGATGATAGTGCTGCCAGTTGTCGTCATAGGCCGAGCGTCCGCGCCCGCGATAATCCGGCGCCAACACCCGATAACCCTGAGCCGCCAGATGCGGCGCTAGCGTGCCGAAATCCTTGGAGTTGCGAGCCAGGCCTGGCAGGCAAAGCACGACCGGGCGATCATGCCCTTCGCCTGGAGGACGGCGCTTTAAAACTTCCTCCCCCGCGAAGGCGGGGGAGGATCGCGGTGGGGGCTTTGCTGCCGTCAGAGCCCAAGCCCCTTCCCAACCTCCCCCCCCTTCGCGGGGGAGGGGTTGAGAAACTCCTCGGGTGTCACATTCGATATTCCCGTTTTCGCCGGGATAGTCGCGGAAATAGAGCCGCAGCCCATCCTCGGCGGAGAAGAAGCGGTCGCCGTGGGTTAGGGCGGAGGCGGGCGAAGGGGCGAGCATGGGCAGGGATGAGGAGGGTAAACGGGTTCCCTGTATGTCATGAGATGAGCGGGCGCGCTATGGGACTGTCATAGTGCTGGACGCGGTTGCAAGCCCCGGGTTTTGTGCTAGTCTTCAGTTAATGCGTGTCCGCCGCCCGCTTACTGCCGATTTCGGCGCCGAGGTCGAAGATGTCGATCTGACCCAGCCGCTCTCGGGTGACATGGTCAAGGCCTTCGCCGACATGCTCTACCGGCACGCCCTGCTTCTGGTGCGCGCGCCGCATTTCGCGCCGACCCATCAGGCAGCCCTGGCGCGCGCGCTTGGCAGACCCAAGGACGAGACGCGCAAAGAATTCGCGATCCCCGGTTTCCCCATGATTTGCCGCTTGGGCAATGCGACCGACGCGGCGGGCCAACCGACCGCTTTCTTCAATCGCCAGGGGGAGGAATGGCATAGCGACGGCGCCGGCTCGGGCGACATCAGCGGCATCACCATGCTCTATGCCCTCGACGTGCCGCGCGAGGGCGGCGAGACCATGTATGCCAGCCTGCATGCGGCCTGGGACACGCTCGATCCGGCAACCCAAGCGCGCATCCGCCCGCTGCGCACGCTGCACAGCTTCAACTGGCACAATGACAAGATCCTGCGCCGCAGTCCGGGCGCCGCCAGGCCGCTCAGCCCGGCCGAGCGGGCGGCGATTCCCGACCGTCGCTACGATCTAGTCCAGACCCATCCGATCACGGGGCGCACGCTGTACTATGTCAGCCCGAATCTGGTGCGCGAGATTTCCGGCCTCGACGAAACCGAACGAGATGCCCTGGTCGCTCAACTGATCGGCCATGCCAGCGCGCCCGAACGGATCTATCGCCATCGCTGGTCGCCGGGCGATCTGCTGGTATGGGACAACAACGCCCTCATGCACAGCGCGACCGATGTGAGCGCTTATGTCGACGACCGCCGGCTGCTGCATCGCAGCTTCACGGTGCCGCCGTCGCGCGTGGGTTAGGCTATACCCCCAACAGCCCTGGCAACTCCGCCAGGGTCTTGATCTCCGCATGGGGTTCGGCGGTCAAGCGTTCGCGCGGCTGGCCGAAGCGGTTGCACCAGGCGACCTTGAAGCCGAACTGGGCGGCCGCCACGGCATCCCAAGCGTTAGAACTTTGGAAACTGATGCGCGGGGCCGTCACGGCCAAACGCTCAACCGCCAGGCGATAGACCGAGGGGTGCGGCTTGAAAATACCGACCGCCTCCACCGACAACACGGCGTCGAGCAACGCGTCGAGCCCAGCGCTCTTGACCGCGGCGTCCAGCATGCGCGGCGAGCCGTTGGACAGGATCGCTGTTTTCAGCCCGGCCTTCTTGAGCTTGGCCAGCATGGCGGCGACCTCGGGATAGGCCTCCAGACTCAAATAAAGTTCCATCAAATCGTCGCGCAGCGCGCGATCGTCGATGCCGACGGCCGCGAGCGCGAAGTCGAGGGCGTCGCCGGTAACGCGCCAGAAATCGGCATGGGTGCCCATCAGGCTGCGCAGCCAGGTGTATTGCAATTGCTTCAGCCGCCAGATCTCGGCCAACTTGTCGGCCTTGTCGCCCAGCCTCGCGCGCCGGCGTTGGGCGGCGGAGTTGACGTCGAACAGCGTGCCATAAGCGTCGAACACAGCAGCGCCGATATCGGCGAAGGCGGGATGGGCCATGGAGACTCTTTCGCGAGGTGTCGCCTTATTGGCGGGTGTCGACATTCTCCAGAGCCGGTATGCGCCGCGCCTCGGTGCGCACGTCCACGCGCGTATCTCTGGGTGGAGCGGGTATGTCTAGATCTAAGTTGAGACCGTGGGGTTGGAACACCTGTTCCTCCGCCCGGCAATCCTCGACCTGACCGGGCAGGCAGGGCGGCAGGTCCTTGACATGGGCGCCGGCGACCGGCTTCGGCCCCTCGACCATGGTCATGCCGCACCCGAACAGGCACCAGGTGTCGCTCGGCCGCGCGCTGGCCAGCATCAGCGACGCGTTTAACCGGGCGCGATAGACGTGAACGCCTTCGAGCACGCGCTGGATATAGTTGCGCGTCTCGGCAAAGGGCACCTGCTCGATCCAGTCGAGCATGTCGACATCGCCGCGCCGGGGATCGCCGAATTCGCGCAGCCAGGCGCGCACCCGGCCGGGCCCGGCGTTGTAGGCGCCGAGCGCCATGGCGTAGGCGCCGTCGAAATCGTTCAGGACGACGTCGAGATAGTGCCGCCCCATCCGTACATTGTAGGTCGGATCGGCGATTAGCTGGGGCTGGGCGTAGTCGATCTTGAGTTCGCGCGCGACCTGGCGCGCGGTCGCCGGCATAAGCTGCATCAGCCCAAGCGCGCCGGCGCGGCTGACGGCGCGCTGATCGAAATTACTTTCCTGGCGCACCAGCGCGTGGACCAGCGCGCGTTCCGGCGCGGCCTCGATCGACACGGGCAGCAGGGGATAGCCGCCATCGATGAGCTGCACGCCGTCCCGTTGCGCCATGCGGCGCGCCACCGCCACGCCGACATCGCCGCGGCCCTGGTCGCGCGCCAGCGCGGCGATCAGGACGCGCTCGCCATGGCTCGCAGCGTGATCGCTGAGCGCATAGACGAAGGGCTGGATCTGGTCGAGCAGGCGGTGCCGGCCCAGCATCTTGACCACGCGCACGAGTTCGTTGGCCTCGAACGCCCTGATCTCCTGGGCGGTAGGCTTGGGATCGGCGGGCAGGCGCGCTTCGCCGCCCAGCTTGGCCGCCGCGAGCTGGCCGTAGAAGGTCGTGATCCAGTGTTGGCCGCGGCCGTACCAGGCGCGCGCCTCTTCGGTGCGGCCGACGGCCTCGGCGGCGCGGCCGGCCCAATAGGCCGCGCGCGCCTGGCTGATGGCGGAGCCGACATTCTCATGCAGGCGCTTGAAATGCTCATAGGCCTGCGTTGGATCGTCGAGGAAGCGGAGCGCGATCCAGCCGGCCAGGAATTCGCCGTCGGCGAAGGCCGATCCGGCGGCTTGACCATGGCGCGCCGCCAGCTTGTAACTCTGCGATACATGGCCTTCGCGCAGCGCGCGGCGGATTTGGATTTCGCGCTCGCGCCACCACAGTTCCGGACGTATCAGCTCGGCCGGCGGCGATTCCAGGATCTCGCGGGCGTCGGTGTCGCGGCCCTTGGAACGATACCAGCGCACGCGCTCGTAGCCGAGGCCGGGATCGCCGCGCAGGGCGGACGGCACCTTGGCGAGAGCGGCGTCGACGCCGCCTTCGCCGGCGCGAAACTTGATGCGCGCCTCGGCGAGCGCGCGATGGTCGGGGGGCACCAGCGGCGCCATCAGCCGGGCCTGGTGGGTTTGGCCATCCCATAGCAGCCGGTCGAGCCGGGCGACGTGGTCGGCTTGGGTTAGGTCGCCGCTCCACCGACGCAGGAAGTCGCGTTCATGCGCCGCGCTGAAACTGCCGGCGATCCAGGTTGCACGCACGAGCTGAGCGGCGCGCGCTCTCTCGCCGGACCGGTCCAGTGCCTGGATCAGGCGGAGCCGGCCATTGGTGGTCTGGGGCGCGTATTTGCCGAACCAGGCGATGGTTTCGCCATCGCTCAGCGCGCCGTTGATCGAGTCTTCCGCGCGCAACAGCAGGGTCGTGCGGTTGGGCCAGGTTGGATTGGCTTCGATGAAGGAAGCAATTTGGTGGAAAGCGGCGCCGTTGCGTGCCTGCTTCAGGTCGAGCCATTGGATGACCTTGGCCAGCAGCGGTTCCTGGCCGCGTTGCGCCAGTTCGCGCGCGCGCGTCCAGTCGCCGCGCGTGGCCGCCAGTGCGCCGGCGGCGGTGACTCCGGCCGCCACTGCGGCGGCCGGGACAATACGCTTGCTGGGCGACTTTACCGCCTGTTTGGGAGGCTGCTTTTGCGCCGGCTTGGGCGCGGCGGCCTTTGCCGTCGGGGGCTTGGCTGCCTGGGTTTTAGCTGCCTGGGTTTTAGCTGCCTGGGTTTTAGCTGCCTGGGTCTTAGCTGGCGAAGGTTTTGTGACTGTGGCCTTTTTTGGGTCGGCCGGCTTGGCTGAGGCATCCGTGCCTTGGGCCCATGCGCCCGGCACGGATGCAAGCGGAATGGCGACCAGGGCGGCGCCGATCGCCGCGGCGCGCACGATACTCAGGAACAACCCGCCCACGCGCGATCCTTCGTCCCGACGCCGTCTTCTGCCGGCAATTGGCGGCCATACTAAGGCGTTGGGCGGATTGCAACAAGCGATCCCGCGCTTGCTCAGAGGGAAGTCCGGCGCTATCGTCCGCCCACCACCACCCCGAAGCCCGCGCCGCAACCCTTGGAGCCCAGCCATGGCCACGTCTTTCGCCGGATCCTATGTCGCCCTGATCACGCCGTTCCGCAACGGCAAGGTGGACGACAAAGCATTCAAGGCATTCGTCGCCTGGCAGATCGAGCAGGGCACGGACGGCGTCGTGCCCTGCGGCACGACCGGCGAGTCGCCCACCCTCAGCCATGCCGAGCAGGAGCGCGTGACCGAAATGTGCGTCGAGGTTGCCAAGGGCAAAATCCCCGTGGTCGCCGGCACCGGCTCCAATTCGACGGAAGAAGCGATCTCGCTCACCCGCCACGCCAAGAAGGCGGGGGCGGATGCCGCCCTCGTGGTCACGCCCTACTACAACAAGCCGACTCAGGAAGGGCTCTATCAGCACTTCAAGGCGATCCACGACGCGGTCGACCTGCCCATCGTCATCTACAACATCCCGCCGCGCAGCATCGTGGACATGTCGGTCGACACCATGGCGCGGCTGGCCAAGCTGCCCAATATCGTCGGCGTCAAGGACGCGACCTACGATCTCGCCCGGCCCATGCGCACGCGCATCGCCATCCAGAAGCGCTTCTGGCAGCTCTCGGGCGAGGACGCCAGCGTGGTGCCCTTCCTGTCCCAAGGCGGCGACGGCTGTATCTCGGTCACCGCCAATATCGCGCCCAAGATGTGCTCTGACCTGCACCGGGCCTGGGCCAAGCGCGATTTCGATGGCGTCGACAAGCTCAACATGAAGCTGATGCCCGTGCATGACGCGCTGTTCTGCGAGGCCAGCCCGGGGCCGGTGAAATACGGCGCCAGCCTGATCGGCATCTGCGCCGCCGAAACCCGCCTGCCCATCTGCGAGATCGCGGAGACCAGCAAGGCCCGGGTGCGCGCGGCGTTGCAGAATGCCGGGTTGTTGAACTGACGCGCTTGCTCGCCGCCCCATTCGAAGCCCGGGGCGGCCGGCCCCGGAACTAGAGGACCAGCCCATGTCGCGCGCCGGCGAGGCGGCGGCCGGCATTGCGGCGCAAAACCGCCGTGCCCGCCACGACTTCTTCATCCAATCCACCGTTGAGGCCGGCATCATGCTGGTCGGCACCGAGGTGAAATCCCTGCGCCTGGGCCGCGCCAGCATCCAAGAAGCGTTTGCCATCGAAAAGGCGGGCGAACTCTATCTGGTCAACGCCTACATCCCGGAATACGAATCCAGCCGCTGGAACCACGAAACCCGCCGGCCGCGCAAACTATTGATGCGCCGCCGCGAGGTGGACAAGCTACTCGGCGCGATCAAGCGCGAAGGCATCTCGATCGTGCCCCTCGACATCCACTTCAACGCCCGCGGCATCGCCAAGCTCAACCTCGGCATCGCCAAGGGCAAGAAGAAGGTCGACAAGCGCGCAGCCGAGCGGGACCGCGATTGGAAGCGCGACCAAGCGCGGGTGATGCGGACAAAGGGTCGGGGTGAGTAGTTTAACGGCACGTTTCTTCGGTTCCATGTGCCATCAAGGCCGTGCGAGCCAACCGAGCCATACGGCCAGCCAGGGCATCGCTACGGCAATAGCATTGCTACATGCATGCACGATGATTGAAGCGCGAACCGAACCACCGAAATGCCGGGCGAGCGGAAGCGCAATCGTCAATGGCAGTAGGAGTATCACGCGGGCCATGCCCTCCGGCAGATGAAGCGCAAGCCACATGATGCTGGTGACCGGCGCCGTTAGAGCACACTCCATTTTTTCCGCAATCCAGTCCAAAGCCAGCCGCGAAAGAATAGTTCTTCAGCAAGCGGGGCACCGATGGCAGTAATTAGAAACAATCCGGACGCCACCCACCAACTCACGCTCGCGACGCGACGCAGTATCTGGGGAAATGCATTGAAGCCCCCGAGATTGATGGCGGCTGAGTATGCCATGACAATCACGCAGATGAGCGTAACGACCATAGGTCGAAGGATGGCATGATTGCCAATTCCCGCGCGGGTGTCGCCATGTTCGGCGGCGGCGCCTTTCTGAAGGGCAACACACACCATGACTATTTGCGAACCAAGACCGCCAGCAAGGATATATAGCGAGGTCGCATTCGCCAGCCCGAGCCGGGCTTGTAGTCCCGTGGCACCTACGACCGCGCCAACGAAGGCGCCGGCAACTGCCGCGGCGGCTGATGCTGCAAGGCACCAGACAATTGCTCATCCCACAAGCCTCCAACCCACAGGCGCTATGGATTGGTCCGCAGTGGCCTGAGCAGTGGAAGAATCGGCTTTGTCGTCCGAAGGATGTGACATTAGTGATGCTTGCCCTCAATCCTAAGTGGTTATACCAAATGGTGGCATCAATAGGGCAAGAATGAGGATGGGCAGGGGAGCGTGAGCAATCTTTCGTTGCGTCTAAAGCTGCACCGGGCCGGACCCGACGATGTCGTGCGCGTTCGCGACCTGACACGCGCCGCCTACGCCAAATGGGTTGATCTGATCGGCCGCGAACCCATGCCCATGACGGCGGACTACGACCGCGCCGTGCGCGAGCATCTCATCGTGAACTTGGCGACTGTCGGTTCTCCTGTGGTTCGGGGTGCAGGGGATGAGCAGCAGGTCTCGAATTTGTCTACTATATGGGGCGAAGAACTACATGAGCCCGGGCTATCTGATGAAAACCCTCGCCGCCAAGAAAGCGAAGACCTCGTTCGATCTGCTGCTGGACACGGCCCAACGCGAACCCGTTGCCATCACTCGGAACGGGCGGGCCGTCGCGGTCGTTCTGTCGATTGCGGAGTTCGAACGATATCAGGGATTGGAAAACGCTTGGTGGGCGGCACGAGCTGGGGCGGCGGCCAGGAGGGGCTTCGTGGGTCCCGACGCCAGCGAGAAGCTGATCCGCGACTTGGTGAATGCGTCGAATTGATCCGTCGCGTCAGCGTAACTTCTCTTTCACCCGCGCGAACACTTCTTCGAACATCGCCACCGTCAGCCGCCCCGTATTCGTGTTGTAGCGTGAGCAATGATAGCTGTCGGACAGCAGCAACGGTCGCGCACGATCCTTCACTGTCAATTCATGCAGCGCGCCGTGGCGGAACGGATGAGCGGCGCGGCGCGCGCCCAATGTCGTGAGCACGGCGTTATGCGCGAGGGTGCCTAGCGCCAGCACGACCTCGAGGTTCGGCATGGCGGCGATTTCGGCGACCAGGAACGGCCGGCAGGCGCGCTCCTCCGCGCCGATCGGTTTGTTCTCCGGTGGGACACAGCGCACCGCATTGGTGATGCGCGTGTCGACGAGGGCCAGGCCGTCATCGGCGCGCGCGCCGTAGCTGCCACGGGCGAGGTCGAACTTGGCCAGGGTGGCGTAGAGCAAATCGCCGGCGTAGTCGCCGGTGAAGGGGCGCGACGTGCGGTTGGCGCCGCGCAGGCCCGGGGCCAGGCCGACGATCAGCAGCCGGGCGTCGAGCCCGCCGAAGGCCGGCACGGGGGCGTTATGCCAGTCCGGGAATTGGCGCCGGTTGTCGGCGCGAAAGGCGGCCAGCCGCGGGCAGAGCGCGCAGTCGCGCGCCGGTTCCGCAAAGCCCGCCATGCCGGTCAGGATTTGTGCAGGAAGGCCGGGCCGGGCCGGGAAACGACAGAGGCATCGCCGCCGGGTTCGGCCGGTTGCGCCGGATAGACCGGGCGCTGAGCGGCAAAGCCGTCGCCGCGCTCGCGGTTGGCATAGCCCTCGCGGGGCGGGCGGAAACCGCCGGGCGCCGCACCTTCGCGCGGCGCATCGGCCTCGCGCGGCACATGGACCCGGCTGATATCCGGTGCCAGCTCCGTCAATTCCAGGAACTGATCGGCCTGGCGGCGCAGCTCGTCGGCGACCATGGGCGGCTGAGATTTGATCGTGCTGATCACGGTGACGCGCACGCCCTTGCGCTGGACTGCTTCAACCAACCGGCGGAAATCGCCATCGCCGGAAAACAGCAGCACATGATCGACCTGATCGGCCATCTCCAGCATGTCGATGGCGAGTTCGATATCCATGTTGCCCTTGATCTTGCGCCGGCCCATGGAATCCGTGAACTCTTTGGTCGGCTTGGTCACCATGGTGTAGCCGTTGTAGTCGAGCCAATCGACCAGCGGGCGGATCGGCGAATACTCCTGATCCTCGATCAGCGCGGTGTAGTAAAAGGCGCGGATCAGCCGGCCCTTGCCGGCGAAGTAGTTGAGCAGCTTCCGGTAGTCGATATCGAAGCCGAGGGAGCGGGCGGCGGAATAAAGATTGGCGCCATCGATAAACAGGGCTAAACGCTCTTCATTGTAATATCTCATAACAATCCTTTCATTTCTATAAATTAGATCGCGATTTGTGCGCTGGAAAATATTCGGCCGGGGCAAGCTCAAGAAACGAACTAGCGCGAAACGCGAAGAGCTTCTAACTACTCCAGTCTGGCCGATCTGACAAGTCGGCGACAAACGGAAAGGCGCGGAATCGCCATGATTTTCATCGCGCTCGGCGCCAATCTGGAGCATCCTCGATGGGGTTCGCCGCAGGCGACCTGCACAGCCGCGCTGGGCGCCTTGGCCGCGCCCGATCTCGTGCCGACCAGGCGCTCGCGCTGGTATGAAAGCGCGCCCGTCCCGGCCTCCGATCAGCCCTGGTACGTCAATGGGGTCGCCGAACTCGCCACGGATCTCGATCCGGCCCAGTTGTTGGCGCGGTTACATGGGGTGGAGGCCGATTTCGGCCGTGTGCGCGGTGCTGTCAATGCCGCCCGTGTCCTCGACCTCGATCTCATCGCCTTCGACGATCGGGTATCGGCCCCAGGCGAGGTGCCGATCCTGCCCCATCCGCGGATGCATGAGCGGCTCTTCGTGCTCTTGCCCCTGGCCGAATTGGCCCCGGCCTGGCGCCACCCGCGGCTCGGCTTTGGCCTGAGCGAACTGATCGCGGCCCTGGCCGCCGACCGCGCTGCGATCCGTCCATTTCCCGGGGACGCGCCGCAATCGCTTGCGTCGCCAGGGCGAGCCGCCTATATTCGGCAATAATCTTGCCATTCTTTCGGAGATCGCCTCATGGCTCGCGTAACGGTTGAAGATTGTGTCCTTAAAGTCCCGAATCGGTTTGAACTGGTCATGCTCGCCTCCCAACGGTCGCGCGACATCACCGGCGGCGGTCGGCTCACCATCGAACGCGACAACGACAAGAACCCGGTCGTGGCATTGCGCGAGATCGCGGACACGACGGTTGAGCTGGACGGGCTGCGTAACGCGCTGGTCAGGGGCCTGCAAAAGCAGGTCGAGAAGGACGAGCCCGAGGAAGATGTGATGGAGTTGTTGGCTGCCGAGCAGGAAGTCGGCGGCGTGGTTCAAGCCATCCCCGATGAAGACGAAGACGAGCCAGCTACGGAAGTCGACGGCGAAACGGTCGATGCCGGCGCGGATGCCAAGCCGGGTGAAGAAGGCTAACGCTTTTCCTCTGCGTGCGGGCCCGGTCTCGATGCCGGGCCCGGGTTTAGGCGCGCCGCCGGGCAACCAGCCATGATGCGTCAATACGAGCTGGTCGAGCGGGTCAAATCTTACGACCCCGGCGCGGACGAGGCGATGATCAATCGCGCCTACGTCTTTTCCATGAAGGCCCATGGCGCGCAGAAACGCGCGTCCGGCGATCCCTACTTCGCCCATCCGATCGAAGTCGCCGGCATCTTGACCGGCATGAAGCTGGACGGCGCTTCTATCGTCACTGCGCTGCTGCACGATACCGTCGAGGATACGACCGCTACCCTTGAAGAGATCGAGCAGCATTTCGGTCCCAATATCGCGCGGCTCGTCGACGGCGTGACCAAGCTGTCTCGACTGGAGTTGCAATCGGACGGCACGCGCCAGGCTGAAAACTTCCGCAAGCTGCTGCTCGCCATGTCGGAAGACATCCGCGTGCTGCTGGTCAAGTTGGCGGACCGCGTGCACAACATGCGCACGCTCGACTTCATTGCCGATCCCCAGAAGCGTCGGCGCATCGCGCTGGAAACCATGGAGATCTATGCGCCGCTGGCCGAGCGCATCGGCATCAACGACATGAAGGACGAGCTGGAAGATCTCGCCTTCGCCCAGATCAATCCGGATGCGCGCGTCTCGGTCATGGCGCGGTTGGAATTCCTGCGTACCAAAG
The DNA here is from genome assembly GCA_009694085.1 of Alphaproteobacteria bacterium. Taxonomy (GTDB): domain Bacteria; phylum Pseudomonadota; class Alphaproteobacteria; order SHVW01; family SHVW01; genus SHVW01. Next base: position 6,304 of record SHVW01000023.1, on the reverse strand, counting down.
GCGGTAATTTGGTCGAGCGCATCATCGCGGAACTCAAGCGCACGCTCGACGCCGATGGGGTCGAGGTATCGATATCGGGCCGCGAGAAAACGGCTTTTTCGATTTGGCGCAAGATGCAGCGCAAGAATGTCGGTTTCGAGCAGCTCTCCGACATCATGGCGTTTCGCGTCGTGGCGGATTCGGTTGAGAATTGCTATCGCGCGCTCGGCGTGATTCACAGCCATTACCCCATGGTGCCCGGCCGCTTTAAGGACTACATCTCCACCCCCAAACCGAACAATTATCAGTCCGTGCATACCGGCATACTCGGACCCGAGCGCCAGCGCATCGAGATCCAAATTCGCACGCGCGCCATGCACGACGTTGCCGAGCTTGGCGTCGCCGCCCATTGGAACTACAAGCAGAACGGCAGCCCGACGGATGGCAAGCAATATCGTTGGCTGCGCGAGCTGCTGGACATCCTGGAGCATGCGGCGGGCCCCGAGGAGTTCCTGGAGCATACCAAGCTCGAAATGTTCCAGGATCAGGTGTTCTGCTTCACGCCCAAGGGCGAGGTGGTGGCGTTGCCGCGCGGGGCCTGCCCGGTCGATTTCGGCTATGCCGTGCATTCCGAAGTCGGCGACCGCTGCATCGGCTCCAAGATCAACGGGCGGTTGATGCCGTTGCGAACCCAGCTCGCCAATGGCGATCAGGTCGAGATCATCACGTCCAAGACCTCCTCGCCGTCGCCGACCTGGGAGCAGTTCGTCGTCACGGGCAAGGCGAAGGCGCGCATTCGCCGCTTTGTGCGCCTGCAAAAACGTACCGAATTCGTCGACCTCGGCCGTGCGATTCTACAGAAAACTTTTCGACAAGAAGGTCAGCCCTTCAGCGAAAAAGGCTTGGACGGCGTGCTTCGCAATTTCAAATGCGAGGAAGTCGACGACCTCTTTGCCATGGTGGGCGAGGGGTTGGTCACGGGTCGCGAGGTCTTGGTCGCGGTGTTCCCCGGCTTGAAGCAACCCGCGCCGCAGGCGCCGGGCAAGGTGGTGCCGATCGCGCGCGCACGTGCGCCGAAGGCCGGCGCCGGCCTCGCCATCCCAATCCGTGGACTGATCCCCGGCATGGCGGTCCATTACGCGCGCTGCTGCCATCCCCTGCCGGGCGACCGCATTGTCGGCATCGTTACAACGGGGAAGGGTGTTGCGATTCACACCATCGATTGCGAGACCCTGGAGAGCTTTGCCGACACGCCGGAGCGCTGGCTTGACGTCGGTTGGGACGTGGGCGAAGTCACGCAAGAACTGGTCGGACGGCTCAATGTCGTGATCGCCAACGAGCCGGGCAGCCTGGGCAGCCTGACCACGGTGATCGGTAAGAACCTGGGCAACATCACCAATCTGAAGATCACCAATCGATCCGTCGATTTCTTCGAAATGCTGCTCGACGTCGAAGTCAAGGACGTCAAGCATCTGTCCAACATTATCGCTGCGTTGCGCGCCACGCCGGTGATAAATTCGGTCGAACGCGCGCGCGGCTAGTTGGAACGCGAAAGGAGCACCAATGTCGAAGAACCATTTGCGCCTCGGCGTGAACATCGACCATGTCGCAACCATCCGCAACGCACGCGGCGGCCGTCATCCCGACCCCGTGCGCGCGGCGCGCATGGCCCAGCAGGCCGGGGCCGATGGCATCACGGCCCATCTGCGCGAAGACCGCCGACACATCGCCGATAGCGATATCGAGCGCTTGGTCAAGGACATCGAACTGCCGCTGAACTTCGAAATGGCGGCGACGCCGGAAATGTTGGCGATCGCGCTTCGTCACAAGCCTCACGCCGCCTGCATCGTGCCGGAGAAGCGCGAAGAGCGCACGACCGAGGGCGGGCTCGATGCGGTCGGTCAGCACAACCACCTCAAGAGCTATGTAAGCGAACTTTCAGCAGCCGGTATTCGCGTTTCGCTGTTCATCGCGGCCGATTCGACCCAACTCGACGCCGCGCGCCACTTGGGCGTGCCGGTCGTGGAGCTGCACACTGGCGCTTATTGCGAGGCAGCGATCGACCATCCCGGCGGCGTCGAGGAGCGGCGCGAGCTCGATCGCCTGGTCAAGGCGGCGGCACACGCCCATCGCATCGGGTTGGAATGTCATGCCGGCCACGGTCTGACCTATGACACGGTGGCGCCGATCGCCGCGATTCCCACTTTGGTCGAACTCAATATCGGCCATTTCCTGGTCGGCGAAGCGATCTTCGGCGGGTTCGATAGCACGATCCGGCGCATGCGGGCACTGATGGACAAGGCGCGGGCGGACGCCAGCGGCGAACGTAGCGCCTAAGCCTCCCGTGATCCTCGGCATCGGCAGCGATCTGATCGACATCCGGCGCGTGGAGAAGACGTTAACTCGCTTCGGCGAGCGTTTCCTTGCCCGGATCTTCACGCCGGTCGAGCGCAGCAAGTCGGAGCGCCGGGCTAACCGGGCGGCGAGCTATGCCAAGCGCTTCGCCGCCAAGGAGGCCTGCTCCAAGGCGCTCGGCACCGGCTTCCGGCGCGGCGTGTTCTGGCGCGACATGGGGGTGGTGAACCTGCCCTCGGGCAAGCCGACTCTGGCCCTGACTGGCGGCGCCGCACGGCGGCTGGCCGAGCTGGTGCCGTTGGGCATGACCGCCCAAATCGACCTGACCATCACCGACGATCATCCGCTCGCCCAAGCGATCGTGGTGATTTCGGCGGTATCTCGGCCCGGCGGGACTGGCTAAGCTCCTTGCCCGGGTTTGGTATTTCGGGCATACCCTGGGCCGAACGGCGCCAGGGCGCGCCGCATTTCAATCGGTTGCCACACCCCGCATGAGCTCCCCCACCGTCGCCACATCCGGCGGCTTCCTCAACACGATCCGCACGGTCGTTTGGGCCGTTTTGATCGCTCTGGTCATTCGCACTCTGCTGTTTGAGCCCTTCAACATTCCATCGGGCTCGATGATCCCGAACCTGTTGATCGGCGATTACCTGTTCGTGTCGAAATATACTTACGGATATAGTCGTCATTCCGTGCCGTTCAGCCCGCCGCTGTTTTCCGGCCGATTGCCCGATGGCGCTCCCGAACGGGGCGATATCGCCGTGTTCAAATTGCCGCTGGACAACAAGACCGACTACATCAAACGCATCATCGGCCTGCCCGGCGATCGTATCCAGGTCATACGCGGCGTGTTGCACATCAATGGCCAGGCGGTGCGGCGCGAGCGGGTGGAGGATTTTGTTTACGAAGATGGTCTACGCGGCGTCCGCGTACCGCAATTTGTCGAAACTCTGCCCAATGGACGCAAGTACCGCATCATCGAAATCCAGGGCGACCAAGGCGGATTGGACAATACCGACGTCTACACAGTGCCAGCCGGGCACTATTTTGCCATGGGCGACAATCGCGACAACTCCCAGGACAGCCGCGTGCTTTCCGCGGTTGGTTTCGTGCCGGTAGAAAACATGGTGGGTAAGGCCCAGATCCTGTTTTTCTCCCATAATGGCGCAGCTAAAATCTGGGAGGTCTGGAAATGGCCGCTGGCGATCCGCTTCGGTCGTCTGCTGCGCGGTATTTCGTGACGGTGCCCTTGAGTCAGCTCGACGCACCGAGAAATTCGGGCGATGCCGAGACGGTGAGCAGTCTGGGCGAGCTGGCCCGCATCCTCGGCCATGAGTTCGCGCGCCCGCAGCTCCTGCGCGAAGCGCTGACCCACGCCAGCGCAGCAGGCCGCGATGCGCCCGGCTATGAGCGGTTGGAATTCCTAGGCGACCGAGTCTTGGCGCTTGTCGTCGCCGATCTGCTGCTGGCTCAGTTTCCCCGGGAACGCGAGGGCGCGTTGGCACGGCGCCACGCCCAATTGGTGCGGCGCGAGACTCTGGTGGAGATTGCGCGTGCCATCGGCCTCGGCCGCTTTCTGATCCTTACTCGCGGCGAGGACGATGCCGGCGCGCGCGAGCATGATGGCGTATTGGCCGATGTGCTCGAAGCCGCAATCGGCGCGCTCTACCTCGACGGCGGTATCTCGGCAGCGCGTGCGTTTCTGGAATCTCAGTGGCGCTCGCGGCTGGATGCCGACCCAACGCCGCCCCAGGATGGCAAAACCGCGCTCCAGGAATGGGCTCAAGGCCGCGGCAAGCCTCTGCCCGACTACCGCGAAGTCGCGCGCAGCGGGCCCCCTCATGCGCCGGTCTTTTCCGTCGAAGTCAGCGTTCATGGGGAGACGCCGGAGGTGGGTGAGGGTCGCTCCAAACGTATGGCAGAACAAGCGGCAGCAGAGCGGTTGCTTTCTCGCCTCGTGCAGCTAGACCGCAACGACCGTGATTGAGAGTCCGGTGGGGCCGCGTCGCTGCGGCTTCGTCGCCATCCTGGGCGCACCCAACGCGGGTAAATCGACACTGACCAACCGCCTCGTCGGGTCCAAGGTCACGATCGTATCGCCGAAAGTGCAAACCACGCGCAGCCGCATTACGGGTATCGCGATGGCCGGCACTTGCCAGATCGTTCTGGTCGACACACCCGGCATTTTCACGCCGCGCCGGCGCCTCGACCGTGCCATGGTCAAGGCCGCCTGGTCCGGTGCGCGCGATGCCGACCTGGTGGTCCTGTTGGTCGATGCGCAGCGAGGCCTGGATGAGGACACCGCTGCCATCGTTGCTGGGCTGAAACAAGCCGGCCGCGCTGCCGTTCTGGCGCTCAACAAGATCGATGCCGTGCCGGCCGTCAGGCTGCTTCCTCTGACCGAAGCCTTGCGGCAAGCCGGCGATTTCACCGACATTTTCATGATCTCAGCCCAAACCGGCGATGGCGTCGTCGATCTGCGCGACCACCTCGCCAGCCGCCTGCCCGAGGGGCCCTGGCTCTACGATGCGGATCAAGTCTCCATCTTGCCCGAGCGCTTCCTGGCGGCTGAAACCACCCGGGAAAAGCTATTCCTCAATTTGCATCAAGAGCTGCCCTATCAGCTCTCGGTCGAGACCGAAGAGTGGACCGAGCGTGACGATGGTAGCGTGCGCATCGATCAGATCATCTATGTCCAGCGCGAGAACCACAGGCCGATCGTACTGGGCAAAGGCGGCCAGCAGATCAAGGCGATCGGCGCGGCGTCGCGGCTGGAGCTGGAGCGGTTGCTGGAGCGGCGTGTACATTTGTTCTTGCACGTCAAGGTGCGGGCCGATTGGGCCGAGGAGCCGGCACGGCTCGGTGCGATCGGGTTGAGCGAAGATCTCTAGCCTTGCCATGACGACCTTGTCCGTTCTCGATCAATCGCCGATCTCCGAGGGCCGCACCCCGGCCCAGGCGATCGGCGAGACCATCGAACTCGCGCGCATCGCCGAGAAACTGGGCTATCATCGCTATTGGCTGGCCGAGCACCATAGCTCGGGCGGATTGGCGGGATCGGCACCTGAGGTTCTGATCGCACGCGTGGCGGCCGAAACGCAGACCATACGGGTTGGCTCGGGCGGCGTCATGCTGAGCCACTACAGCCCGTTCAAGGTGGCCGAGCAGTTCCGGATGCTGGAGACGCTGTATCCCGGACGCATCGATCTCGGCCTCGGCCGCGCGCCCGGCAGCGATGGGTTGACGGCCCGCGCGCTTCAGCGCGTGCCAGAGGCGCCCGTGCCCGACGATTTTCCGCGCCAATTGCTGGAGCTGGAAGGCTTCCTTGCCGGCAATCTGCCCGCCGCCCACCCCTTCGCGCGCATCCAGGCCATGCCCGCGGGCGACTCCATGCCGGAGCTGTGGTTGCTCGGCTCCAGCGACTACAGCGCTGCCTATGCTGCTCATCTTGGTCACGGCTTCTCCTTCGCCCATTTCATCGCTGGCGGCAGCGGCGCGGAGATCATGCGCGCCTATCAAAACGATTTCCGCCCGTCTCGGCGCTTGGCTGCGCCGCGTTGCAGCGTTGGGGTTGCCGTGGTCTGCGCCGACAGCGAAGCCGAGGCACGGCGGTTGGCCGCCAGCCGCGAACTCTGGCGGCTGCGCCTGCACACCGGCCGGATCGGCGCGATCCCCACGCCGGAAGAGGCGCTGGCCCACGACTACAGCCCGGTCGAGCGGCGGATGGTCGAGCAGACTCGTTCCGGCACGATCATGGGTGACCCTGAACAGGTCAAGGCGGGTTTGTTGGCCATGGGCGGGCACTACAATGTGGACGAGTTCGTGATCGTCACGGTGGTCCACGATTTCCGGGCGCGCGTGCGATCGTATGAGTTGGTGGCTGAAGCGTTCGGGATGAATCATTGAGAAACGCTTGCGACATGTCGTTCGATAACCGATAGTTTTCAAGCCGATGACGCTGCTGATAGAA
>SHVW01000022.1 GCA_009694085.1 Alphaproteobacteria bacterium | reverse complement strand
CTGTATCCGCCGCCCATCCGGTCGGAAGTTCACGCGGCTTATCGCAGCATGATCGCAAGCGCGGCACCGATCTACACCCGGCGCGGCTTTCGCTTCATGGCGATTGCGCTGGGCTACGACCGTTTGCTTCTGCCCTTCTCGCGCGACGGCGCGCGAATCGATTTGGCATTGCTGGTCCTCTACGCCGTCGATGCCCGCGTGAAGACTGCGGCCGACTGGCAGATCATCCGGGAAGTGCCGCCCGAATGGGTCTTAACAGAGTAAGGTTCGCGGCTACGCGACCTTCTTGCGATCGACGGCCGCCGTGACATTCTGGTAGCGCTCGACCGCGAAGGAGCTGAAACCGCGATGGGGCATAAACGCCTCGTCGATCTCGCGGACATCGCGAATCTGCGCCAGCTCCAGACAGCCCCAGGTATTGGCCATGTCGGAATCGACGGGATGGAATACCTGCACGCCGCTGACAACGCGGTGAATGCCGGTCAGCACGTGAATGACATAAGGCTCGAACAGCCGGTAATGGGCGTCGTCTATATAGCGCAATTCGACGCGCCTTTGGCCGGCGATGGCATCTTCCAATGCTTTGTGAACTTGTTCCAAGACCGCACGCAACTTTATGAGATCGCTCGCTCCGATCCGCGAGCGATGCGTATACCAGATCGCAATATGAGGACAAGCCGGGACGGCCGAGTTTTTTTCTACGCCTTCGCCATCTCGCGCGCCAAGGCCAGGAAGCTCTGCACAATGCGCAAGCGGTCCTCCAGGCAGACGACGTGCTCTTCCATCTCGACCGGACCGCCCCGAATCTTAGGGCCATCCCCTATCGTCTCCGTAGCATGCCGTTTTCAGCCATGGCGAACGACGTGACTGTCCATCCTGCAATTCCTACGCTGCGGCGCGGGTCGGTATATCCGCGATGGCGCGACTCAGCCGCCTTTCCGCTTCCCAGAGATCGCGGTCCCGCTGAAGCGCGATCCAAATATCCGCACCGTTGCCGCACCATTTGCCGAGTCGAACGGCCGTGTCCGCCGAAACCGGATGCTTTTCCGCCAGGATGCCGTGCAAAAGTTGACGCGATACGCCGAGTTCGCGCGCTGCTTGCGTTATCGAAATGCTCAGGGCCGGAATGATGTCCAATCGCAGGATGGCCCCCGGGTGGGGTGGACGCATTTTAGGCGGGCGAGACACCTTGAAGGAGCGGGGCATGCTCATCTCTCCTAGTGATATTGCTCAAGATCAACCATGACGGCATCGTCGTCCGCCCATTCGAATGTGATCCGCCAGGGTCCGTTTACCGCGACTGCCCAGCGCACGGGTCTGGTGGGCAGTCGGTGTAGGCGCCAACCCGGAAAGCGCAGATCGCCCAGCGACTTTGCCCGATGAAGCGCCTGCAACCGCCCGCGCACCCTCTCGACCAGATCGCCGCGAATACCGCGCGGGTCGCCATCCCGAAAAAACGCGTGCAGACTCTTGTTGCGAAAGTCGCGAATCACGGAGTGAGTGTAAAATACTGTTAGACATTCGACAACAGGGATCGATGTACGGCGAAGGACCGTCGCTATGCCCTGACCATCTCGCGCGCCAAGGCCAGGAAGCTCCGCACAATGCGCAAGCGCCGGCGGTCCTCCAGGCAGACGACGTGCTCTTCCATCTCGATCGGATTGCCTTCGATCGGAATGGCACAAACCCGGTTGTCGCCGCCGAACTCGCCGAGCGAAACCACGCCGATGCCAAGGCCGCCAGCCACCGCCTCTGCCACGGCTTCGCGGCTGTCGATCTCTATAACAGGATCGATTTCGATACCGGCTCGTTCGAGCGCGCGAGACAGCACCTGGCGGGTGAGCGAGCCCGGCTCGCGCAGCACCATCGGCTGGCCAGCCAGGTTGGCAAGCCGCACGCTCTTGCGCTTGGCCCAGGGATGGCCGGCGGCGACGAAAACGGCGAGCGGCGCGCTGCCGAACGGCAGAACATGGAAGCGGCCATCGCTCGGCGCCCGGCCGACCACGGCGATGTCGGTACGGTAGCCGGCCAAATCTTCCAGAACTTCGTCCGCGTTGCCCATGGCGAGCGACAGGCGAATGCCGGGGTGACGCTGGCGAAACGCAGCCATCAGCGGGATCACATGATGAGGACCGTCCGCCCCCACCTTCAAATGGCCGTGCATGAGCGCACGGGCACCGGCCAGAAAATCGTCGGCTTCCTCTTCCAGCGCGAACATCCGATGGGTAATGCCGAGGAGGGCGTCGCCGAGTTCGGTCATGGCAATGCGCCGGCCCCGGCGATCGAACAAGCGCACGCCATGGCCCGTTTCAAGCGCCTTCACCTGAGCCGAAAGCGTGGGCTGGGACACGTTCAGCACCCGCGCGGCGCGGGTAAAGCTAAGCTCGCGCGCGACCGCATGGAAGGCGCGTATCTGAGCATAATTCATAGATAAAATCTATACTAACTATCGAAAAGATCAATTAGACATATGGGATGGTGTGCGTCATTGATCGTCCATCGTCAGGTTAACCCGGAGCTCCGCCCATGACCGCCGCCCGCCCCGCCGCCCGCCCTAGGGACATTTTCCTGCTCACCCCCGGCCCCCTGACGACCTCCAAAGAGACCCGGGCGGCCATGCTGCGGGATTGGGGCTCGCGCGATACCGATTTCCGCGAATTGACCCGGGGCGTGCGCACCAAGCTGGTTGCGCTGATCCATGGCCAGGGCAGCCATGTCGCGGTGCCGCTCCAGGGCAGCGGCACCTTCGCGGTCGAGGCCATGATCGGCACCTTCGTGCCGCGCCAGGGCAAGCTGCTGATCCTAGTCAACGGCGCCTATGGCCAGCGCATCGTCAAGATCTGCCAGCTCATCGGCCGCGCCCATAGCGTGATCGAAACGGCCGAAGACGTGGCGCCCACGGCCCAGCAGGTTGAGGCGGCGCTCCAGGCCGATCCCGCCATCACCCATGTCGCCGTCATCCATTGCGAGACCACCTCGGGCATTCTCAACCCGCTCGCCGAGATCGCGGCTGTGGTGGAAAAGCAGGGTCGCGCCCTCCTCGTCGATTCCATGAGCGCCTTTGGGGCTATCGAGATCGACGCGCGGCGCATCAGATTCGACGCGCTCGCCGCCTCGTCCAACAAATGCATCGAGGGCGTGCCCGGCATCGGCCTGGTCATCTGCCGCACAGCAGCGCTGGAGAAGACCGCGGGCAACGCCCATGCCCTGGTCCTCGACCTGTTCGATCAGCGCAGCTACATGGAAAAATCGGGCCAGCAATGGCGCTTCACGCCGCCGACCCATGTGCTCGCCGCGTTCGATGCCGCGCTCGATCAGCACGCGGCGGAAGGCGGCGTCAAAGGCCGGCACGCGCGTTATGCGGGCAACTGCAAAATCCTGGTCGATGGTATGCGTGCGCTTGGCTTCGAAACCCTGCTGCCCGACCATTTGCAGGCGCCGATCATCGTCACCTTCCACCAGCCGGCCGATCCGCGCTTTCATTTCGAAACCTTCTACGACAGCCTGTCCGCCCAGGGTTACGTCATCTATCCGGGCAAGCTCACGCGCGCCGACAGCTTCCGCATCGGCTGCATCGGGCAAGTGCATGAAGCCCAGATGAAGGGTGTGTTGGAAGCGATCAAGGCCTGCCTCAAGGACATGGGCGTCACCCAGACCGGCCCCGCCAAGCGCGCGGCCTAGGGGGAACGCGATATGAGCACCAAGCGCGCGCCCCTGACCGTCAACGGCCGGCGCTATGCCTGGCCGCAGCAGCCCCTGGTCGTGGTCTGCATCGATGGGTCGGAGCCGGCCTATATTACCGAGGCGGTCAAATCGGGCGCCATGCCCTATACGGCCGCCATGTTGAAGCGCGGCACCGAGCGCACCGCCCATTGCGTGGTGCCCAGCTTCACCAACCCCAACAACCTGTCCATCGTCACCGGCGTGCCGCCCGCCGTGCACGGCATCTGCGGCAATTACTTCTTCGACCGCGATAGCGGCGCCGAAGTGATGATGAACGATCCGAAATATCTGCGCTGCGGCACCATCCTGGCCGAGTTCGCGCGGGCCGGGGCCAAGCTTGCCGCCGTCACCGCCAAGGACAAGCTGCGCCGGCTGCTCGGCCATGGCATGACCGGTATCTGCTTCTCCGCCGAAAAGGCCGAGGGCACGACGATGGCCGAGCACGGCATCGACGACGCGCTCGGTTTCGTCGGTCGGCCCCTGCCCTCGGTTTACAGCGCCGACTTGTCCGAATTCGTGTTCGCCGCCGGCGTCAAGCTGATGGAAACCCGCCGGCCCGATATCATGTACCTCTCGACCACCGATTACGTGCAGCACAAGCATGCCCCCGGCACATCAGGCGCCAATTCCTTCTACGCCATGATGGATGGCTATTGGGCCAAGCTTGAGGCCATGGGCTGCACCATCGCGCTGACCGCCGATCACGGCATGAATGCCAAGACCGACGATGCCGGCAAACCCCGCGTGGTCTATCTGCAAGACCTCTATGACGAATGGCTCGGCCAGGGAAAGGCGCGCGTCATTCTGCCCATCACCGATCCCTATGTCCTGCATCACGGCGCGCTCGGCTCCTTCGCCACCGCCTATATCCCCGATGGTACCGACCCGGCCTGGCTCGCCCGGCGCACGCAGCTATTGCCCGATGTGGAGGTTGTACTGACCCGCGCCGAGGCTTGCCAGCGTTTCGGCCTGCCCGAGGATCGCATGGGCGATCTGGTCATCGTGACTAAGACGAACGCCGCCGTCGGCACCTCGGCTGCCAAGCACGACCTCTCCGGCTTGGACGCGCCGCTGCGCTCCCATGGCGGGCTGTCCGAACAGCGCGTGCCGTTGATCGTCAACCGCCCTGTTCATGACCTCGCCGCCGATGCGCCCCTGCGCAATTTCGACATTTTCCACGTCGCCCTCAACCACGTTCACTGAGGCCAGAAATGAACCCGCCCGCCAGCGCGCTCAAAGCCGCGCCAAAATCCACGGTCATTCAAGAATCTCTGCGCATTGCCGGCCGCGAGGTGGCGGGCGAGGTCGATGGCGCGATCGAGGTGTTCAATCCCTACAACAACGAACTCGTCGGCACGGTGCCGCGCGCCTCGGCGCGCCAGGTGCGCGAGGCGTTCGAGATCGGCGCTAAGTTCAAATCCAAGCTGACGCGCTACGACCGTCAGCGCATTTGCCAAAAGACCGCCGAGTTGATTGCCGCGCGCAAGGACAAGATCGCCCGTCTGATCACGGCGGAATCGGGTCTGTGCCTGAAAGATTCGCTCTACGAATGCGGCCGCGCCTATGACGTGTGGTCGCTGGCCGGCCAGTTGGCGATTCTCGACGACGGCCAGGCCTTTTCCTGCGACGTGACGCCCCAGGGCAAGCCTCGGCGCATCCATACCTTCCGCCAACCGCTCCAAGGCGTGATCAGCGCGATCACGCCGTTCAACCATCCCCTCAACATGATTTCCCACAAGATCGCCCCGGCGGTCGCCACCAACAACCGCATGGTCGCCAAGCCGACGGAGCTGACGCCGATGACGGCGCTGCTGCTGTGCGATCTGCTCTACGAAGCCGGCCTGCCCCCGGAAATGCTATCGATCATCACCGGCCGACCCGACGATATCGGCGACGCCATGATCACCGATTCCAACGCCGATCTCGTCACCTTCACCGGCAGCGTGCGCGTCGGCAAATACATCGCGGAGAAGGCGGGCTATCGCCGCGTCGTGCTGGAACTGGGCGGCAACGATCCGCTGATCGTCATGGACGACGCCGATCTTGACAAGGCGGCGGAACTGGCCGTGGCCGGCGCCACCAAAAATTCGGGCCAGCGCTGCACGGCGGTCAAGCGCATCCTGGTCATAGATAAGGTGGGCGACGACTTCGTCAAGCTGGTGCTGGCCAAGGTGAAGAAGCTGAAATGCGGCGATCCCATGGACCCCGCGACCGATGTGGGCACCGTGATCAACGAGCGTTCGGCCGCGCTCTTCAAGCGCCGGGTCGACGACGCCGTGTCCAAGGGCGCGATGCTGATGCACGGCAACGATCAGCGCGGCGCCATCTTCCCGCCGACGGTGGTCGACAAAGTGCCCTATGACTGCGAACTCGTGCGCGAGGAAACCTTCGGGCCGGCCGTGCCGGTGATCAGGGTCAAAAACATCGACGATGCCATCCGCGTGTCCAATTCCACCGCCTATGGCTTGTCCTCCGGCGTGTGCACCAACCGGCTCGACGACATCACGCGCTTCATCAGCGAGTTGAATGTCGGCACGGTCAATGTGTGGGAGGTGCCGGGCTACCGCATCGAAATGTCACCCTTCGGCGGCATCAAGGATTCCGGCCTGGGCTACAAGGAAGGCGTGCTCGAAGCGATGAAGAGCTTCACCAACCTCAAGACCTACTCGATGCCCTGGTCGGGTTGAGTTCGACGATGCCTGCGTTGCTCCCGTCGCGCGCCCGTGTCGTCGTCATCGGCGGCGGCGTCATCGGCTGCTCCGTCGCCTATCACCTGACCAAGCACAAGGGCTGGTCGGACGTGCTGCTGCTCGAACAAGGCCAGATCACCTGCGGCACCACCTGGCACGCGGCGGGGTTGATCGGCCAACTCCGTTCCTCGGTCAACCAGACCCGGCTCGCCAAATACACCGCCGATTTGCTGCTGACCCTGGAGAAAGAAACCGGCCAGGCCACCGGGTTCAAGCCCACGGGTAGCATCACGCTCGCGCGCACCGAGGGCCGCCTCGAATACCTCAAGCGCTCGGCCACCGCGGCGGCCAGCTTCGGCATCGAGATGCACCGCATCGGGCTGGACGAGGTCAAGAGATATTGGCCCGTGGCCGAGACCAAGGACCTCGCCGGCGCCTATTTCATCAAGGGCGACGGCCAAACCAACCCGGCCGACTACACCCAGGCCCTGGCCAAGGGCGCGCGCATGGGCGGCGCGAAGATCATCGAGGGCGTCAAGGTCACCGACGTGCTCCGCCGCAATAGCCGCGCGGTCGGCGTGGCGACCGACCAAGGCGAGGTCGAGGCGGAGATCGTCGTGCTCTGCGGCGGCATGTGGTCCCAGCCCTTCGGCCGCAAGATCGGCGTGTCAATTCCGCTGCACGCGGCCGAACACATGTATGCCGTCACGCGCCCGATGGACGGCGTGGTGCGCAGCGCGCCGACGCTGCGCGACCCCGACGGCTATATCTATATCAAGGAAGAGGTCGGCGGCCTCCTGCTCGGCGGCTTCGAGCCCGAGGCCAAGCCCTGGGGCATGGCCGGCATCCCCGATAAATTCGAGTTCCAGACCTTCAACGAGGATTGGGACCAGTTCGAAGTGTTCATGAACAGCGGGCTCGAACGCATTCCATCGCTGGAAAAGGCGGAAATCCGCAAGCTGCTGATCGGGCCCGAGAGTTTCACGCCGGATACCCGCCACATCGTCGGCGAGGCGCCCGAAATCCAGAACCTCTACGTCGCCGCCGGATTCAACTCCACCGGCATTCAGACCTCGGGCGGCGCCGGCTGGGCCATGGCGGCGTGGATCGTCAACGGCCATCCTCCCCTAGACCTCGCGGATATCGATATCAGGCGCTTCCACCAATTCCATGGCACGCCGCGCTTCCTGGAGGCGCGCACCCACGAATCCGTCGGCCAACTCTACGCCATGCCCTGGCCGTTCAAACAGCTCAAAACAGCGCGCGGTATCCGCCGCACGCCGATCTACGAACAGCACAAGGCGGCCGGCGCCTGCTTCGGCCAAGGCGATGGCTGGGAACGGCCGATGTGGTACGCCCCCCAGGGCACGAAGCCCGAATACGAATACTCCTGGGGCCGGCAGAATTGGTTCGCCCATTCCGCCGCCGAGCACAAAGCCGTGCGCGAGGCGGTTGGGTTGTTCGACCAGACCTCGTTCGGCAAGATCGTCGTCGAAGGCCGCGATGCCGAGGCCGCCTTGCAGAAAATCTGCGCCGCCGATGTCGCCGTGCCCGTGGGCCGCGTGGTCTATACCCAATGGCTGAACGAGCGCGGCGGCATCGAATCCGATCTAACCGTGACGCGCCAGGCGGAAGACCGCTACCTCGTCGTCACCGCCACCGCCGGCACGCGGCGCGATCTGATCTGGCTGAAGAAACATCTGGCCGGCTTCAACGCCGTCGCCGTCGACGTGACCTCGGGCTGGGCGACGCTCGGCCTGATGGGACCGCGCGCTAGGGATGTCCTGTCGAAACTCACCAGCGCCGATCTCTCCAACTCAGGCTTCCCCTTCGCCAGCGCGCGCGAGATCGATGTGGGCTCCGCCCTGGTCTGGGCCCAGCGCATGACTTATGTGGGTGAACTCGGTTGGGAACTGTTTGTGCCCGCCGAGTTCACCGCCCATGTCTTCGAGGAATTGGTGGCGGCCGGGGCCGAACACGGCCTGAAGCTCGCGGGCTATCACGCCATGGACAGTTTGCGCATCGAAAAGGCCTATCGCCATTGGGGCCACGACATCGCCGACGAGGATACGCCTGTTGAAGCCGGCCTCGGCTTCGCCGTGGGCTGGAAGAAGAATGCCGATTTCATCGGCCGCAAGGCAGTCGAGGCCCAGCGGGGCAAACTGCTGAAAAAGCGCATGACCGTCTTCAAGCTCGCCGACCCCGACGCCTTCCCCTATCACGACGAACCGATCTGGCTGAACGGTGAGCGCGTCGGCCGCGTCACCTCGGCCGCCTATGGCCACACGCTGGGCGCATCGATCGCGCTGGGTTATCTGCGCCGCGACGCCGGCGTGGACGAGGCCTTCGTGGCGGCCAGTGGGTTCGAGATCGAGATCGCGGGTAAACGCTATGCGACCCAGGCGAGCCTCAAGCCGTTTTACGATCCGGCGTCGGCAAGGGTGAAGGGGTAGCCAAACGCTTCTTGGCTCAATCCCCTCCTCCTCGCCTCACCCTGAGCCCGTCGAAGGGCGAGGCCCTCTCCGCCGGACAAACGCCAAATGGCGTGCGCATTTCCGGACGAACCGGCCTCATCCTTCGACAAGCTCAGGATGAGGCAAGCAACTGAAATCCGCTGTAAGCGTCAGCTAGTGGAGGCTGGGCCTCACGACGACGCCCTCAATCCACATTCCCCTCGTCCCGGTACATCACCTTGTGCCGGGCCGTTTTCACCCAATCCTCGATCTGCTCGACCGTGCGGTAATTCGCCATGTCGAAGCGTTCGAAGCTCCGGATTTCATCCAAGGTCTTCTTCCAGCGCTTATAGGGCGGCTTGAGCGGCGGGCCGAAGCAGAGGATGTCGATGATGGCGAGATCGTCGGGCACGCCGAGCGCGGGCTTGAGCGCGGCTTGCGCCGCCTCCTGCCCGATCGCGGTCACCCACCACACGCCATAGCCGAGCGCGGCCGCGCTGTTCCTCGACGAAATAATCGCCGATCCGCGCTTTCAGCACGGGGTCGGTCACGACGATATAGTGCCAGGGTTGGGCGTTGGCGCCGGATGGGGCGTGGCGCGCGGCCTACAGGATCAGATCGTAGTGCTCGCGGGGAACGACGAAATTTGGATCGAAGGCGCGGCTGGTCTTGCGTTCGCGCATGACCTGGAGAAGTGCGTCATAGGCGGCGTTCATCGGTTCTTGCGCGGCGGCACGCCCCATTGCCAGAAATCCTGGCCTTCCTTCATGAGGAAGCGCGAGAGCACCATCTTGTGCACTTCCGACGCGCCGTCCACCAGCCTGGCCTGGCGGGCATAGCGGTACATCCAGTCCAGCTTGGTATCCTTGGAATAGCCGCGCGCCCCCAGAAGCTGGATCGCCGTGTCCACCGCCTTGTGCAAGGTGCCGGCGACCTGGACCTTGGCCATGGAGACTTCCTTGCGCGCGAGGTCGCCGTTTTGCAGCAGCCAGGCCGCCTTCATGGTCATGAGGCGGCCCATCTCGATCTCCATGGCCGCCTCGCCCAGGAGCCATTGCACGCCCTCGTGCTCGGCCAGCGTGGTGCCGAAGCTCTTGCGCTCGGCCACATAGGCCGATGCGATTTCCAGCGCCCGCTTGGCCATGCCGAGCCAGCGCATGCAATGGGTCAGGCGCGCCGGTCCAAGCCTGATCTGGGTCGCGCGCAAGCCGTCGCCCACGTTCATCAGCACGTTTTCGTCGGCAACCTCCAGGTCATCGAAGCGCAGCTCGCAATGGCCGCCATGTTCCTCCGGCCCCATGATCTCGATGCGCCGCACGATCTCCCAACCCGGTTGATCGCGATCGAACAGGAAGGCGGTCAGCCCGGTGCGCGGATCGTCGGATGTGCGCGCCATCACGATGAAGTGCTGGGCGATGCCGGCGCCGGTGATGAACCATTTATGGCCGGAGATAACCCACTTGGCCCCGCGCTTTTCCGCCCGGGTCAGCATCATGGAGGGGTCGGAGCCGGAACCGGGATGGGGCTCGGTCATGACGAAGGCGGAGCGCACCTTGCCGTCGACAATCGGCTGGAGCCAGCGTTCCTTCTGCTTGTCCGTGCCCACCTTCTCCAGCAGCATCATGTTGCCGTCGTCGGGCGCGGCGCAGTTGAAGGCGACGGGGCCGACAATGGAGCGGCCCATTTCCTCGTAGCACGCCGCCATGCCAACCAGCCCGATCCCCTGCCCGCCCCGGGATTTCGGCATCTGGAAACTCCAGAGCCCCTCGGCGCGCGCCCGGGCGCGCAGCTTTTCCAGCGGGCCGTCGGCGATGTTTTCGTGTTCGTCGAAGGTGGCGGGATCGCTTTCCAGCGGCAGGATATGCGCGGCGACGAAATCGCGGATGCGGCGCCGGTAATCCTCGATCTCGGGCGATAGGGTGAAGTCCATCGGGCCGGGCCTATTTGACCGGCGAGAACGAGGCGGACCGCACGATCCGATTTTCCATATTGGCGAGCAGCGGCAACATCTGCTTGGCATAGGCCTGCCAGGCCGGGTCGGCGCCCATGGCGGCGCGGCGCTTCATGCGGTCGTCGAGGCTGCTATAGCCCCAGATATGGATGATCTGGTGGCTGGGGCCGACCTCGCCGCTCTGGAAATAGCCGATGCAATGGCCGATATGGCCGAGCTGGACCTTCATGCCTTCGGCCTCGTAAAGCTTGAAATAGGCGCCGAGATTGCCCGAGCGCGCGGTGTAGATGCGGATATCGGCGAAATTCGCCGGGCCTTTGCGATTGGCCTCGGGCACGGGCCAGAACGGCGCCGGCTTGATGATGCGGTTGTCCTGGGCGATGAAACTGCCCTTGTTTTGGCCGAGATAGGCGGCCCATTCCGGGTCGGCCTGCATGCGCGTGCGCCGGGATTCGCGATCGGCCATGCTGTCGTAGCGCCAGAAATGGGTGACCTGGTTGAGCTGGCCGACCTCGGTGATGAAATAGGCCATGAAGGCATCGCCGAGATGGCGCTTCTGCACGGGCAGCCCGTTCTTCTCGTAGTTCGCGATGTAATCGTTAATCAGGCCGGGAAACAGGGTGTAGGTGCGCATATCGACGATCATGGGATGAAACCTTCCTTCACACGGAGCTGACGAGGTGGCCGCCATCGACGGGGATGACCGCGCCGGTCATATAACGCCCGGCGTCGGAGGCGAGCAAGAGCAAGGCGCCGTCGAGGTCTTCCAGTTGGCCGAAGCGGCGCTGGGGGATGCGTTTTTTCAGCGCCTCGCCCGCCGCGCCCTCCAGGAATTCCCGGTTGATGTCGGTGGCGAAATAGCCCGGTGCCAGCGCGTTGACCCGGATCTTATAGCGCGCCAGTTCGAGCGCCAGCCCATGGGTCAGATGGATCAACCCGGCCTTGGAGGCGAGATAGGCGGGTACGCCGATGGTCGGGCGCAGGCCCAGGATCGAGGCGACGTTGACGATGCTGCCGCCGCGCCCGTGCCCCGCCATATGACGCGCCGTTTCCTGGGCCATCAGCCAGGCGCCTTTCAGATTGGTATCGATCACCCCGTCCCAATCGGATTCGTCGTGAGCGAACAGCTCCTTGAACACGGTGATGCCGGAATTGTTGACCAGCACGGTGATCGGCCCCAGCTCGGTCGCGGCGTCGGCCACCGCCTTGCGCACGCTCGCCGGATCGGTGACGTCGAGTGTCACGGGAATGGCGCGGCCGTCGAAGCCGGCGATCTCCTTTGCAACATCGGCGAGTGCGTTGAGCCGCCGGGCGGCCAGCGCCACCTTGGCCCCGGCGCGCGCCAGGGTCAGGGCGAAATGCCGGCCGAGCCCGCCGGACGCGCCGGTGACGATGGCCGCATGCCCCTCAAGCGAAAAACGATCCACGGCGCGCTCCCCATCTCCACTGCGGCGGCGCCATTTCAGACGGTGGGGGAACCCAAGTCAACCGTGGGGCGGCGCTGCAAACCTAAAAACACCGTGTTATGCTCGCCGGCGTGACCGCTCGAACTCAGATATTTCGCCGCGCGCTAGCCCTGGTTCTGGCGTTGGTTGCGTTCGTGCTGGCCTGTGACGCCACCGCCCAAGTCCAGCGCCCGCAGCGCCCCTTCACCTTGATTGCCAGCGGGTGGGAGCGCACGCTCGACCGGGTCGGTCAGGAAGCCGGCCGGCCCGGCGCGACCCAGGCGGAGCTAACCAATCTGCGCGTTGCCATCGAAGAGGTTCAGCAAGGTGCGATCAAGATCAAGGAAGAGGGCGCGGCGCGGGTTGCCACGGTTCGCCGCCTGCTCGACGCGCTCGGCCCCGCGCCCGGCAAGGACCAGCCGGCCGAGGCGGAAGCGGTCGCCGGCCGCCGCAAGGCGCTCGATGAGGAATTGGCCGCCGCCGAGGGCCAGGTCAAGCAAACCGAATTGATTATCGCGCGCTCGGACCGCTTGCTGGCCGATATCACCGCGGCCCGGCGCTTGAGACTGATCGAATTGCTCAAGCAGCGCGGCCCGTCGCTGCTATCGCCCAGTCTCTGGATGACCGCATCGGTCGATTTCGCCAATGCCCTCGCGCGGGTCGTCGAGGCGCCATTCGCGTGGTACCGAGCGGATGCCAACAGCCAGCGTTGGCGCCAGTCGGCGCCGATGCTCGTCGCCACCGTCGCGATCGTCGGATTCGCCGCCTGGCCGTTGCGGCTATGGCTGCTCCGGCGTTATGGCCGGCAGTCCGGCACGGCTCAACCGACCTACCCGCGCCGGGTGTTGGCTTCGATCGTAGAGGCGGTCTGCCGCGGCTTGCTGCCGGCATTGGCGGCGGGTGCGGTGCTGGCGGTCGTGCTGATCGAAGATCTCGTCAGCGGAATGTTTCAGCATGCCTTGACCGTGTTGGTTTTGGCGCTCGTCAAGTTCCTGCTGGTGACCGGTTTTGCGCGCGCGGCCCTGGCACCCGATATGCCGGACTGGCGGCTGGCACCTTTTACCGACGACAGCGCGGGACGCATCAATCGTCGCATCATGACGTTGGCCGGCGCCCTGCTCGCCTATAATTTTTTGATCGGCATCGAGAACCGGTATCCCGTCGGGCCGGAGTTAAGCCAGGCTGCGGCCTTCGTTTTCAACGGCCTGATCGCGGCAGCGCTGGTCGCTCTCGTTCAGCGCCGGAATTGGCAGACCAAACCCGCACCGCCGCCCGTCACCGAATTGGACGAGCCGGTGCTGCCCTCCCGACCAAGCCGGCTGTGGCCGGCTTTGCGCGTCGCCGTCACGGTCATCGCTTGTGCCGCGCCGCTTGCCGCGTTGATCGGGTTCTCGGAATTGCCATGGTTCCTGATCGGCAATTTGATCGACACGCTGTTCATGGCGACGCTTCTGCTCCTGGTACGCGGTCTCGTCCACGACGTCATGACCGTGCTGTTGTTCGAGCCGACCCGCGCTTCCGCCTTCCTGCGCCGAACCCTCGACCTCGATGCCGCACTCAGCCGAAGTCTGATTTTCTGGCTGGAGCTGGTGCTCGATACCCTGCTCTGGATTGCCGGTCTGTTCTTTTTGCTCCTTCAATGGGGCGGCGATCACGAGAGCCTGTTCTACTTCCTGGCCGCCGCGATCAAGGGGGTGACGGTCGGCAAATACACCTTCTCGATCGTCGATATCGTGTTTGCGGCCGCACTGTTCGTCGCCGTGCTGTTCGGCACGCGCTATGCCCAGCGCACCCTGGAGAATCGCATCCTGCCGCAGACCCGGCTCGACGCTGGGATGCGCCACTCGGTCAAGGCCGGGGTCGGTTACATCGGATTGATCCTGGCCTTCGTGGTCGCGGTGGCTGCAATCGGGCTCGACCTGTCCAACCTGGCGCTGATCTTCGGCGCCCTGTCCGTGGGCATCGGCTTCGGCCTTCAGAACATCGTCAATAATTTCGTCTCCGGCCTGATCCTGTTGATCGAACGGCCGATCAAAGTGGGCGACTGGGTCGTGGTCGGCACCAAAGAGGGCACGGTGCGCAACATCAAGGTGCGGGCAACCGAGATCGAGACCTTCCATAAGGCGACGATCATCATTCCGAACTCGGAAATCCTGTCGAGCGCCGTGGTCAACTGGACCCACAAGGACCGCATGGCGCGGATCGACATCAAGGTGGCCATCGCCTATGGCGCTGATACGCGGCGCGTGCAGCAGCTTCTGATGGATTGCGCGCGCGCCCATTCCCAAGTCGCATTGCACCCCGCCCCCCAGGTGGTGTTGGCCGATCTGGGGGCAAACGGGTTGGATTTCGAGTTGCGCGTGTTCGTCAACGATGTCGATTATTTCAACGTCGTGCCGACCGATCTGCGCATGGCGATCGACGCGGCGTTGCGCGCGGCCGGCATCGCCATGGCGACTGCGCGTACCGATGTCCACCTCGTCGACATCGACCGCCTTGCCCCCGGTCTGGCGCGGCCGCAATGAAGTTGTCCAAGGAGAAGGTCATGGAGCCGGAGACGCCGTTCACGCGCCTCTACGAGGATAGATTTGGGCTAGCGCCCGATTTCCCGGCGCCGGCCGAGATGAACCCAGCATTGGCCGCCATCCTGGCGCGCCGGTCCCATAGGCGATTCCGCCCCGATCCGGTCGCGCCCGATCTGCTCCGCACCTTGCTGGCTTGCGCTCAGTCGGCCCCAGCGAAATCGGATTTGCAGCAATACGCCATCATTGCGATCCGCGACGCCGCGCTGCGCACACAAATGAACGCGCTGCTGGCGTCCCAGCCCTGGGTTGTGGGCGCTCCCGTCATGCTGGTGTTCTGCGGCGATTTCCGGCGCGGTCAACGGGTAACCGCGCTGCGCGGCCTGGCCCATGCCAACAACAACATGGATAGTTTCATGAACGCGGCGGTCGATGCCGCACTCGCCATGCAGTCCTTTATCCTCGCGGCCGAGGCGGCCGGCCTTGGCTGCTGCCCCCTCAGCGTGATCCGCAACCGGATCGAGGAGGTATCGGCGGCGCTCGGCCTGCCCGATGGCGTGTTTCCCGTCGCCTGCCTCTGCGTGGGCTGGCCGGCTGCTGCTGGGTTTACGACACTGCGTTTGCCGCCCGCCTTAGTCGTCCATGAAGACCGCTACGACGATGGCGATCTGGAAGCCGAGTTGACCGCATACGATACGCGCCGTCACAAGCGATTTCCGATTACCCCGGACAAGCAGCTTCACCTCGAGCATTACGGCCAGGCCGAGACCTACCACTGGTCCCACAACGCGGCGCGCCGCCTGTCCCGGCCGGAGCGTGCGGGGTTCCGCGATTTTCTGCTTAAGCATGGTTTCAAATTAGCGTGAGGCCCTGCCATCTTGGCTGTACGCGCATAATCGAACCGGATAGGCTGAACCCATGCAGATCGACATCTTCAGCGACATCATTTGCCCCTGGTGCCTCATCGGCAAACGACGCCTGGAGCGGGCGCTGCTGGAACGGCCGCAGCCCGGCCTGACGTTGCGCTGGCGCGCCTTTCAGCTCAACCCCGACATGCCGCACGACGGCATGGATCGCGCGGCCTATCTCGCCGCCAAATTCGGCCATGCCAAGGCCGACCAGATCTATCGCACGATCCGCCAGGTTGGCGAGGCCGAGGGCATCGCCTTCCGCTTCGAAAAAATCACACGCACGCCCAACACCGTGGACGCCCATCGCCTGGTGCGTCTGGCCGGCATCGTCGGCCAACAGGACGCCATGGTGGAGGCCTTGTTCCAGGCTTATTTCCTAAACGGAGCGAATCTCAGCGATGCCGCTGCGCTTGCCGAGATCGCCGCGGGTGCGGGTATGGACAAGGCGGAGGCTGCCGAGTTCCTGGCCAGCCCGGCCCATGTAGAAGACGTGCAGGCCGAATCCGCCTTCGCCACCAAGGTCGGTATCACCGGCGTGCCCTGCTTCATCGCCAACGGCCAATACGCCATCAGCGGCGCGCAAGAACCGGAGGGGCTGTTTCCCCTGTTCGACCTGGCGCGCCAGGAACCGGCGTCGCAGCCGGCGGCTTGACGACTTAACGCGCCAACCGCCCGATCGCGTCTTCCGTTTCGCGCACGAGCCGGACCATCAATTCTTCCGTGCTTTGCCGTCGCGCCAAGCCGAGCCCCTGCCCTGCCCATAGGGACAGGAACTCCGCCCGTCCCTGTTTGGCCGCCGCCGTGCGCAGCGGTCGGGTCAAGGCATTCTGCTGCGGAAACGGTAGAATCGCGCCGCCCGCTTCCACCTCGGTCATGAAGCGGTTGACGATGCCGCGGGCGGGGCGGCCGGAGAAGGCGCGCGTGATCGCCGTTTCGTGTGGTGCCGCGTTCAAGATCGCTTGGCGATAGGCTTCGATTAGTCCGGACTCGGCACAAGTCAGGAACGCCGTGCCCATCTGGGCCGCCTGGGCGCCAAGCGCTAATGCGGCGGCGATGCCGCGCCCGTCCATGATGCCACCGGCGGCGACGACCGGAACGGAAACGGCGTCGACCATCTGAGGCACCAGGGCCATGGTTCCGATCATGGCGGCTTCGAAACTGCCCGCGAAGGTGCCGCGATGGCCGCCGGCTTCAGAACCCTGAGCCACGACGGCGTCGGCGCCGGCCGCTTCCCACTGACGCGCTTCCTCTACCGTGGTGGCGCTTCCCATCAGAAACAGCCCGCGCGATTTAATGACCGCCAAATCATGGGCGGGCGGAATGGCTAGATGAAAACTGACTACAACTGCACCGCTGTCGAGAATGGCGGCGAGCTGATCGGTGAAGGAATAGCCGGACGAAACTGGCGGGTCCGGTGGCGCAAGCCCGAGCTCGGCATAGAAATGCGCGACGACAACCATGGCCGGCCCCGTGTCACCCGTCGGCACCGCCGACAAAGGCGAGAACAGATTGATGCCGAAGGGTCGGTTGGTTCGGGCGCGCACGGCTGCCGCAGCCTCGCCAATCTGCCGCGGCGTCAAATAGGCAGCGCCGAGGAAACCCATGCCGCCGGCATTGCAGACGGCAGCCGCCAGTTCCGGCGTGTCGCTGCCGCCGGCCATGGGGGCTTGGATAATGGGGTGAGCGAGCTTGAGCTGCTCCATCAGGGGGGTGCGTATTGTCATGGGTTGGCACCTTTGAGATCGAACGCAAGTTTAGGCGCCCACTTCCCGGCTCGGAAATGAATAAACGCGATGGCGGCGATCTCGGATCGAGATGAGCTAAACCTCTGTCGCGGCGCGCCACGCCGCCCTATACTCCCATTGTCGCTCGCACCTCCCGGTTCGAGCGGCGACGTTCTCAGGGCGGGGGGAAAATCCCCACCGGCGTTGATGGTGCGGGGCGCAAGCCTTATACCTCAGCCCGCGAGCGCTCGTCGGTTTGCGCCGTCGAGGACAGCAGAGTCGGTGCAACTCCGAGGTCGTGTCGCGCAGTTGGTGGAAATTGTCGGTTGCGATGATCTCCCATGGGTAGATTACCGGTTCAAGCGGCGAGTTCAAGATTTTGCTCGGCGGGGTTAGGGCAATCGCTTGAATTGCCGGAATCGGAAGGGGTAACCTGCCCGCCGGCTTCGCCTATACGTGGTCTATCCACAACATGCCCCGCAGCGGCCCAGCGTGAGGGCGTTTCGCGATTGGCTGATGGCCGAGGCGCGAAGCGCATAAAGCAAACGCTGGGAAAGCCCCGCGCGACAAACGCGTGTGACCCCGGGAACTGCGAATCGTACTCTGGGGGCCCACTTGCGCTCGTCGCCTGGCTTGTGGAAGTGTCACGGGCCGGGCGAGGTGAGTTGATTCAAGGGGGCTTCGGACATGGTTGGCAAGGTGCGAAAGAGTAACGCGGGCCAGGCGGCAGCCTTGCGCAAGCAGGGCGTGGAATTCCTGCTACCGACCTATGTCGATTTGCACGGCGTGTCCAAGAGCAAGATGGTGCCGATCGATCATTACGATCAAATGATGGCGGGCTCGGAGCTGTGCACGGGCGCGGCGCTTGAGGGCGTGCCGCAGGAAGTGAACGAGGAGGAAGTCGCCGCCCATCCCGACCCCTCCTCTTGCATCGTTCAGCCCTGGCAGCCCGACATCGCGTGGTTCGCCAGCGATCTCTGGTGTCAGGGCAAACCTTTCGAGGCCTGTAGCCGGCACATCTTGAAACGGGCGCAAGCCCGCGCGGCCAAGCTCGGCCTCGGCCTCAATTTCGGCATCGAGGCCGAGTTCTTCGTGCTCACGGACACGGCCGAGGGCAGCTACAAGCCGGTCAGTACGCGCCACCATCTGGCCAAGCCGGCCTACGACACCGCCCGCCTGCTCGACAATATGCCGTGGATGGGCGAACTGGTGCGCGCCATGAACGGGCTGGGTTGGGACGTCTATTCCTTCGACCACGAGGACGGCATCGGCCAGTTCGAAATCGATTTCGCCTATGCCGATGCCCTGGTCATGGCCGACCGCTATGTCTTCTTCCGCCGCATGGCCCACGAGATCGCGCGGCGCCATGGCGCCTTCGCCAGCTTCATGCCGAAACCCTTCGGCGACCGCGCCGGCAGCGGCGCCCATTACAACCTATCGCTCTACGACCTCAAATCCGGCCGCAACCTGTTCAAGGACGACCGCGATCCCCGGGGCAAGAAGCTGTCCCGGCTCGGCTACCAGTTCATCGCCGGCGTGCTGCGCCACCTGCCGGCGATCTGCGCGGTGGCGGCGCCGACGGTCAACAGCTACAAGCGCCTGATCCTGCGGGGCAGCATGTCCGGCTTCACCTGGGCGCCCGTGTTCGCCTGCTATGGCGGCAACAACCGCACCAACACGCTACGCATTCCGCTGCCCGGCGGGCGGGTGGAATTGCGCGCGGCCGACAGCGCGTGCAATCCCTATCTCGGCGCCGCCATGGTGCTGATGGCGGGGTTGGAAGGCGTGGAAGGCAAGCTCGACCCGGGCGAGCCGCATAACGACAACATGTATCTGAAAACGCCGCGCGAGCTAAAGAAGCTCGGCATCCGCATGCTGCCGCGCAGCCTGGCCGAAGCGCTCGACGCCTTCGCCGACGACCCGCTTAGCCGCACCACCTTCGGCGATCAGATGTTCCAATCCTGGCTCGACTATAAGCGCGACGAGTGGGAGAGCTACAACACCCACGTCTCCGATTGGGAGAAGACGCGCTATCTCAAGATGTTTTGAGTCCCCGCCCCCTTCGGCCGCCGGCGCGGGAGGTCTGTTCCGTGTGAGCGACGAATGCCGTCAGCGCGCTGCTCGCCATGGCATCGCGCCGGTGGATGAAGACGGTATCGACCCGCGATTCCGCACTCGATAGAGCATGGATTCGAACCTTCCCGGCGCGTCGCGGCGCTTCCACCAGGTTGCGCGGCAGCAAGGTCACGCCGATGCCGGCGGCGACACAACCGATTATGGCGTCGAGGGTGCCGAATTCCAGACGCCTGAGGCCGACGATGCCGCGCCGGGCCAAGATCTCCTCCAACCGCTGGCGATAGGAGCAACCGGCGCGCAGCACCACGATCTTGACGCCGTTCGATGCGGTCAGGTCGCCCAACCGGCGCAGGGCCGGCGGCGTCACGAGAGCGAGATCTTCCTGAAACACAGTCTCGCCGGCCAATGCGGCATGTTCGACCGGCCCGCAGACGAAGGCGCCATCGAGTTTGCGGGCCAGGACGGCATCGACCAGTTCGGCCGACGTGCCGGTTTCGATGGTCAGATCGACATCCGGGAAAGCTTTGGCATAGCTCGCCAGCGCCGGCGACAGACGCAGTGCCAGCGTGCTTTCCAGCGATCCGATTGCAAGTTTGCCCTGGGGCGTTCCGGTGTCGTCGACCGCGCGGCGCGCTTCGCTCAGAAGTTGGCCGACGCGAACGGCATAGGGCATCAAACGCTCGCCCGCCGCGGTCAAGGTGACGCCGCGGCTGTTGCGGCGGAAAAGCGGCGATCCCAGCTCGTCTTCCAGCAGCCGGATTCGATGGGTGACATTGGACTGCACGGTATGGAGTTCGCCGGCCGCCCGGTTCATGCCGCCGAGCCGCGCCACCGCTTCGAAAATCCTGAGATCGGCCGCGTCCATAGCCGGAATCCTCGATCGATATCGCAAAAACAGATTCGGATCGGAGAAAGATATCGAAAAACTGGATAGGCATCAATCGCTGAGCTTCAGTCCAATCATGCCGATCACGATCAAGCCGATGAACGCCAGGCGGAGCGGCGCGCGGGAGTCGCCGAATAGGATCATGCCGAAAATCGCCGTGCCGACCGCGCCGATCCCCGTCCACACGGCATAGCCCGTACCGAGCGGGATTGCGCGCAAGGCATGGGACAACAATATAACGCTGGCTGCCATGGAGATCAGGGTCAGCACGCTCGGCCATAAGCGCGTAAAGCCATCGGTGTATTTCAGCCCGACCGCCCAACCGATCTCGAACAAGCCGGCAAAGCCAAGCACGATCCAGGCCATTACCTCGCCCCCTCGGTTAGTAGTTGTTCGATCGCAGCAAGCTCGGCCGCGATCGGGCGCAGACCCAGCCCTTGCCAATAGGTGGGGCCGGAGAACGGCAGCGAACCGAAGCGGTCGACGATCCCATCCAGACCATTCGCCAGAACGGTACTGGCGGGATCGAGATTGCGCACCACGGCAAGCCCGCTCGGGGCGGTCATTATCAGGGAAATATCGAGATCGGGCCGCAGCTCGGCCAGGCAGGGCAGTATTTTCCAGACATCGCCGGTCCATGGTCCACTCGTGCGTTCCCGTGCCGCTACCCGGGCGCTCACGGGCACGACGTCATGGATCAAAATCATGCCGCCGGGCCGGGACAGCCGCTCGATATTGATGAAATCGCGTAGGGAATACTCGAAATGATGCATGCCGTCGATGAAGCCGAGATCGACCGGGCGATCGCGCAGCACCTCGGTGCGGTCCAGCCCAGCGAAGAACGCGTCGCTGGTCGTGGCGAAGAGCCGTGTGTTCGAGCCCAGTTCGGCCGTGCAGCCGGACAGATCGGGATCGACGCCCACGGCAATGTCGGCTTTGTCGGCAAGCGCGAGGGAAGCGCCGGTGCTGACGCCGATTTCAAAATAGACCCCGGGCTTGAAGACGCCGTGAACGATCTTAAAAACATCGTGATATTCCAAGCCCGGAAACAGAATCGGGATGAGGCGATCGTGAGCAGGCGCGAACCAGGGCACAACGTCGATCGCCGCGCCAAAATGGCGCACGGCCGCGTCGCGCTGGCCACGTTCGATAGCCAGGCGTCCGGCGAAATAGTTGACGAACGGCTCATGAGCATCCAGCCCCATGGCGCGCGCCATGGCGGCGGAGGCGGCTTCGACCCGCCCGAGGCGATGATGGGTATAGGCTTGGATGGCATGGAGCGCCGAAATTTTCATGCGCTGGGGCAAGATATTCTTGATCAGGATGTCGAGATTCTTGAAATCCTCGGCATCGACATAGTTTTGGGCAATCAAGCCGATGCTGAAATCCGAGATGCCGACCATGATGTCTCCGAACCCGAATGCGCCGCTCAGGCCGCGACCTGGGCCAATTCCTGCATCAGTTTGTTGATGCCGGCCAATCTTACCTGGGGATCGTGCCAGGCGCGCTTGAAAACCAGCTTGTGGTCGGGGCGCAGGGTGACCGATCCGGCCTGCTTGTTGATGTAGCCGACCAGCTTGTCCGGGCGGGCGAAGCGGTTGTGGCGGAAGCTGAGCACGACCCCCTTCGGCCCGGCCTCGACCTTCTCCACCCCGGCATCCCGGCACAGACGCTTGAGCGCCACGACCTGGAGGAGATTGTCGACCTCCGCCGGCAAGGCGCCGAAGCGATCGATCAGCTCGGCGGCAAAGCTGTCGATCTCCGCCCGGTCGACCAGCAGCGCAATGCGACGATAAAGGCCGAGCCGCACGGTCAGATCGGCGACGTAGCTGTCCGGAATCAATACCGACGCCCCCAGATTG
This sequence comes from Alphaproteobacteria bacterium, assembly GCA_009694085.1. Taxonomy (GTDB): domain Bacteria; phylum Pseudomonadota; class Alphaproteobacteria; order SHVW01; family SHVW01; genus SHVW01. The sequence goes on along the minus strand of SHVW01000022.1, from coordinate 9,975 downwards.
ATGGCCGGTGTCCACATATCGTCCGCCCGAGGCTTGTCGGATCGCGCACCGCTGTTACGCGCATCGGCAACCGCTTCCTCCAGCATGGCCTGGTAGAGTTCGATGCCGACCTCGCGGATATGGCCGGATTGTTCCTCGCCCAGGAGATTGCCGGCACCGCGGATGTCGAGGTCGTGGCTTGCGACCGTGAAGCCCGCGCCCAGCGTGTCGAGCGTCTGCATGACTTCCAGTCGGCGCTGGGCCGCGGCACCCAGCTTCTTGTCCGGCGGCAGCGTCAGATAGGCATAGGCCCGGACCTTCGACCGACCGACCCGGCCGCGAAGCTGGTAGAGCTGGGCCAGGCCGAACATATCGGCCCGGTGCAGGACCAGCGTGTTGACCGAGGGAATGTCGAGGCCGGATTCCACGATTTGGGTCGACAGCAGCACGTCGAAGGCGCCATCGCAGAATTTGGTCATGACCGATTCCAATTCGCTCGCCGCCATACGGCCATGGGCAACCGCCAGCTTGACCTCGGGCACCAAGCGTTTCAGCCGGTCGCCGACGCGCGTCAAATCTTCGATCCGCGGGCAGATGTAGAAGGTCTGACCGCCGCGATAATGCTCGCGCAGGATCGCCTCGCGGATGACCACGCCGTCATAGGGCAGCACGAAGGTGCGCACGGCCAGACGGTCGACCGGCGGAGTCGCGATCACGCTCATCTCGCGTACGCCCGACAGCGCCATCTGGAGCGTGCGCGGGATTGGCGTCGCGGTCAGGGTCAAGACATGGACATCTGTTTTGAGCGCCTTCAGCCGCTCTTTCTGGGCAACGCCGAAATGCTGCTCCTCGTCCACGACGAGCAAACCGAGATGGGAGAACGCGATCGATTTGCTGAGCAGCGCATGAGTGCCGATGACGATCTCGACGCGACCTTCGGCGATGTCGCGCTTGGTCTGGGCCGCGTCCTTGGCGGTCACCAGGCGCGAGAGCTGGGCGATGCGCAGGGGCAGGCCGTGAAAACGCTCGGTGAAGGTACGGAAATGCTGGCGGCACAGCAGCGTGGTCGGTACGACCACGGCGACCTGGGTTCCGGCCATGGCGGCGACGAAAGCGGCGCGCAAGGCCACCTCGGTCTTGCCGAAGCCGACATCGCCGCAGATCAGCCGGTCGGTGGGGCGACCCGAAGCGAGATCGCCGAGCGTCTCTTCGATGGCGCGCTGCTGGTCCTCGGTCTCGGGATAGGGAAAGCGCGCGCAGAACTCGTCGTAGAGCCCTTCCGGCGGCGTCACCGCCTCGCCCACGCGCACCTGGCGCTCGGCGGCGATGCGGATCAACCCCTCGGCGATATCGCGGATGCGTTCTTTGACTTTGGCCTTGCGCGCCTGCCAGGCGGCACCGCCGAGCTTGTCGAGTTGGGCGTCGCTTTCCTCCGGACCGTAACGCGAGAGCACCTCGATGTTCTCGACCGGCACGAACAGCTTGTCGTTGCCGGCATAGAGCACGCGCAGGCAATCGTGAGGTGCGCCGGTCACGTTTAGCGTTTCCAGCCCTTCGTAGCGGCCGATGCCGTGCTCGACATGGACGACCAGATCGCCCTCGGCCAGCGCCGACATTTCGGTCAGGAACTCCTCGCCGCGCCGGCGCCGGCGGCCGGGTCGCGCCATGCGTTCGCCGAGGATGTCTTGCTCGGAAATTACGGTCAGGCCATCCGCGGTGAATCCGCGATCGAGCGCCAGCACGATTGCGGCAATAGCAGGCTCGGGCCGTGCGCTGGCATCCGCCCAACTGGCCGCCGGCACGATGTCGGCGATACCGTGATCGCGCAGCACGCCGCCCAGACGGTCGCGCGTGCCTTCGCTGGTGGCGGCAATGACAACCCGGCGGCCGGCGGCGCGCTCGGCCGCGATGGCCGTGCGCACCTGATCGAAGACGTTGACTCCGGGCCGGTTGCGCGCCTCGGCGAAATCCGGTCCCAGGCGGCCGCCGAGATCGATGGCGCCGGGGCCGTCGGCGACGAAGGGCGTCAGACTCAACACGGAGCGGCCCGCGAGACCTTCCGCCCAGGCCTCGCCCATCAGGTAGAGCCGATCCGGTGCCATGGGCTTGTAAACTGACCCGCCCTCGCGATCGTCGAGCCGGCTCAGCGATTTCCGCGTGTCGTAATATTCCCGGATCAAGTCCTGGCGCACGAGGGCACCCTGCTCGGCCTGGTGGTCCAGGGTAACGACGGCGCCGGCGACATAGTCGAGCAGGGTTTCCAGCCGCTCGTGATAGAGCGGTAGCCAATGCTCCATGCCGATATGCCGGCGTCCCGCGCTGACCGCCTCGTAGAGAGGGTCGCTCGCGGTCTCGGCGCCGAACATCTCCCGGTAGCCCGTGCGAAAGCGCTGCACCGTGGCGGCATCGAGCGCCACTTCGCTGACCGGCGCGAAATCGACGGCATCGCGGGTGCCCAGGCTGCGCTGGCTCAAGGGATCGAAGCGCCGGATCGCCTCGATCTCGTCGCCGAAGAAATCGAGGCGGAGGGGTTCCTCGGCACCCGGCGGAAACACGTCGATGATGCCGCCGCGCACGGCGAACTCGCCGGGTTCGCGCACGGTATCGGTCCGGGTATAGCCATTGTCGCCGAAGAAGCGGACGAGATCGGCCAAGCTGGTTTGGCTGCCCGGCGCCAGGCGGCGAACCGTGCCGCGAAAGAAGTCGCGCGCGGGAACGCGCTGCAAGACGGCATTGACCGTCGTGACCACCAGGCACGGCCCCGTGGGCGGAACGGTCGCCAGCCGCGCCAGGGTCGCCAAGCGGCGGCTGACGATCGTCGCGTTGGGCGAGACCCGGTCATAGGGCAGGCAATCCCAGGCCGGAAAAGCTAAAAGCTCGATATCGGGTGCGAAGAAGCCGATCCCCTCGGCAAGCTGGGCCAGCCTGGCATCGTCGCGCGCGATATGGATCGCGGCATGCGCGCTCGCCCGCGTTAGCCGGGCCAGCACGAGCGCGTCATAACCTTCGGGCACGCCGCCGAGCGTTTGCCGGTCCGATTTTTTTTGAAATTCGTTCAACATATCAATTTTCTATGTCTTTAATCTAAAGTTAACTAAGAGGTTTAGAATATCATGATCGCGGCTTACGGGCGGCGCCGAACGGCCGGTGATCCAGTCGATCAGATCGGCGTCGTTTTCCTCCAGCAACGCCTCGTAGCGATCGAGTTGCTCCGGCGTCATGGTCGCGAGGTTGGCGGCGGCGAAACCGCCGAGCAATAGATCGCTCTCCCGCGTCCCCCGGTGCTGGCTGCGAAAGAGCAATTTCTTCAGGCGGATATCTTGCGTGTCGGTCATGGCTGTGGCGGGGCTATGGTATAGAGCCTTCGAATATGTCTGTCAGCCATCAGCAACCCATGCGCCCGGAAATCCTGTTCCCCCTCTTCGCGCCCGTGACCGCGCTTTCCGGCATCGGCCCGCGCTTGGGCAAATTGGTCAAAAAGGCCGTAGGCGCCCATGTGGTGGATTTGCTCTGGCATCTGCCGGCCGGGCTGATCGACCGGCGCTACGCGCCTAAGATTCGCGACGCGATACCCGGCCGCGTCGCCACCATCACGGTCAAGGTGTGGAAACACGAACCGCCGCACAATCCGCGCCGGCCCTACAAGGTCATCTGCGCCGACGAGACCGGCACGCTCCAGCTCGTGTTTTTCAACGCGCGCCAGGATTGGCTGACCAAGCTGCTGCCGCCCAACGAAACGCGGGTGGTCAGCGGCCAGATCGAGGCGTTCAACGACCAGCTCCAGATGGGCCACCCCGACCATATCGTCACCGTGGAAGAAGCCGCGGGGCTTCAGGCGGTCGAACCGGTCTATCCGTTGACGGCCGGGTTGACCTTGAAGATCGTCGGCAAGGCCATCCGCGCCGCGCTCGCCCGCGCGCCGGAATTGCCGGAATGGCAGGATCCGGCCTGGCTGAAACAGCAGGGCTGGACGACTTGGCGCGCCGCGCTGACCGCCGCCCATGGGCCCGAGGGCGAAGCCGATCTGGAGCCGACCCATCCGGTCCGCCAGCGGCTGGCCTATGACGAATTGCTGGCCAATCAGCTCGCCCTCGCCCTGGTGCGTGCCCATCAGCGCAAGTTGATGGGCCGGGTGGTTGCCGGCGACGGCCGCCTGCGCGCCCTGGCGCTCGCCGCCCTGCCCTACGAACTCACGGGCTCGCAAAAGAACGCGCTGGCCGAGATTCTGGCCGATATGGCCGAGCCCTTGCGCATGTTGCGCCTGCTCCAGGGCGATGTGGGCAGCGGCAAGACCATCGTGGCCCTGCTGGCCATGCTCAACGCCGTCGAAACCGGCGCGCAGGCCGCTTTGATGGCGCCGACCGAAATTCTCGCGCGCCAGCATTTCCAGACCATTGCACCCATTGCGGCTGCTTCAGGCGTGCGCATCGCCTTGCTGACCGGGCGCGACCGCGGCAAGGCGCGCGCCGCGGTGCTGGATGGACTGGCCGGCGGCACCGTCGATATCGCCATCGGGACCCACGCCCTGTTCCAGGACGAGGTGGAATTTCATGATTTGGCGTTGGCCGTGATCGACGAGCAGCACCGCTTCGGCGTCCACCAGCGCGTCACGCTGGCAGCCAAGGGCAAGGCGGTGGACATGCTGGTGATGACGGCAACGCCGATCCCGCGCACCCTGAAGCTGACCGCCTATGGCGATCTCGACGCCTCGCGCCTGACCGAGAAGCCGGCGGGCCGGCAGCCCATCGACACCCGCACCGTGCCGCTCGACCGCATGGCCGAGGTGGTCGATGCCGTCGGCCGCGCGGTCGTGGCGGGCGCCAAGGTCTATTGGGTCTGTCCCCTGGTCGAGGAATCCGAGTTGACCGATTTGGCCGCCGCCGCCGACCGCCAGGCCGAGCTGCGCGGACGATTCGGCGAGCGCGTCGGCCTGGTCCACGGCCAGATGAAGGGGCCGGAGCGCGACCGTGCCATGGAGGCCTTCGCCACACCGGGCGGCGGGCTCGACATCCTGGTCGCCACCACGGTGATCGAGGTCGGCGTCGACGTGCCCGACGCCACAATCATGGTGATCGAACATGCCGAACGCTTCGGCCTGGCGCAGCTTCACCAATTGCGCGGCCGGATCGGCCGGGGCCAGGCTAAATCCACCTGCATCCTGCTCTACCAAACGCCGCTGACCGAGGTGGCGCGGTCGCGCCTGCAGATCATTCGCGAAACCGAGGACGGCTTCCGCATCGCCGAGGAGGATCTTCGCCTGCGCGGCGCCGGCGAATTGCTCGGCACGCGCCAGAGCGGTTTGCCCGAGTTTCGCTTGGCCAATCTGGCCGTCCATGGCGAGTTGCTGGCCGCCGCGCGCGACGATGTGAAGCTGATCCAGGGCCGCGATCCTGATTTGATGGGGGAACGCGGGAAGGCGCTGCGGGTGTTGCTGTACCTGTTCCAGCGCGATGCGGCGGTGAAGAATTTGAGGAGCGGATGATGAAGTGCATACCGTTCCAAGGTGCCGCGATGTTGCGCGTTCTTGTGCTTGCCTGGCCTGTTAGCAAACCCCTAAACCCTACTGCGCGGCCTGCTGGCTCCGCGCCAGTTCCGCCACCCGCTCCAGCCGGCGGTCCGGCGGCGTGACGATGCCGATGGAGATCACCATCTTCAGCCCGTCCTCCACCGACATGGATAGCGGCACCAGCTTGCGCCGGGGCACGAAGATCAAATAGCCCGAGGTGATGTTGGGCGTCATGGGCACGAACACGTTGACCATGTCGTTGGGCAGATTGTCGCCCACCTCGCCCTCGGTGTTGCCCGAGATGAAGCCCATGGACCAGGCCTCGGGGCAGGGAAATTCGACCAACACGACTTGTTGGAAAGCGTTGGACTGGCTCTTGAAGACGGTCTCGAAAATCTGCTTGATCGCGCCGTAGAGGCCGCGCACCACGGGCATGCGGCTGAGCACGCTTTCGCTGACCCGCACGAGGAAGCGGCCGACAAAGCCGGCCGTGAAAAAACCGATCAGGGTCAACCCAACCACAACCATCACGACGCCGAAGCCAGGGACCGAGAACGGCAGGTAGGTCGCCGGGTGGTAGCGGTCGGGCAGCAGCGGCGCGACGGTGGTGTCGACGTAGCGGATGAACTGCCAGGCCAGATAGATCGTGATGCCGATCGGCGCGGTGATCAGCACACCGGCCAGGAAATAGGCGCGCAGCCGCACGATCACACTGGTGTGGAAGGCGGTTGCCGGGATTGACGCGGGGGAAGCCGGGGGCTTGTCGGTCATGGCGGGCTATATGTGGCGAAACCGATGCTTTAGGCAAGATCGTTCCCAAGTTCTGTCGCTCCAGGGCTCGCGATAGGAAATCGACCAGGGCCCGATAGGTTTCATCCGGCGCTTCCTCGGCCAGGAAATGGCCGGAGGGCAGCGCTGCGCCGCCGACGTCCGCCGCTCGGCGGCGCCAGACGTCGAGCACGTCGAAGCTGCGCGCGACGAACCCCTTGGCGCCCCACAACGCCAACAGAGGACAGGCCAGCTTGACGTACCGGTCGGCTCGGTCGTGGTCGAGGTCGATGCCAGCCGCCGCGCGATAGTCCTCGCAGGTCGCATGAATCGTTGCGCGGTCGCTGAAAGAGCGGATGTATTCGGCCATGGCCTCCGGCGTAAACGCGCCGCTGTCGCGCCCCCAATGACCGAGCTTCCGGCGTAGATAGAATTCGGGATCGGCGCCGATCATGCGCTCGGGCAGGTCGAAGGGTTGGATCAGGAAGAACCAGTGATAGTACCCCGTGGCGAAGGCCCGGTCGGTTGACTCGAACATCTCCAGGGTCGGGCAGATGTCGAGCACGGCCAGCCGGGGGTAGTGGTACAGAAAGACCCCGCCGCCGTTGCCCTTGGGCGCAAGGGGGGGCCTTACGGGCTGTTCTTGCAGTTGAAACTGAACATCAAATTGAAAAGGGAGGAAGATATCGAGCGCTGCAAAGCCAATTTGGCGCGTTTGCAGGACGTCGTGGCGACCTATTTCCATCGCCAGGATCCGGATAAATTTTTGGACGATCCCGGCTTTATCAAGATGCGGCAAGACCTGGTGGAGCGGATGCGGGCCGTGTTCAAACCGCCCCTGGAGATTCTGAGCGTCAATATCAGCGATCTGCGCGTCCAGTAAGCCGCGTATGCGCCAACCGTCGATGGCGGCTTGGGCGAGATCGGAAAATCTGTTACAAATCGGGTCGCGGCACAGGTAACTGCTGTCGCGCCGCCCGTTTCATCCCTGGAGGTCTGGGTGAAAACCGTTCCGCCCAATAAGACGGCCGTACTTGCCGCCAAAATTGTATTTCAAGGAAATATCCGGAGCGAGGGCGACATCGAACTCGATGGCGTGATGGATGGTAACGTCGCCTGCCGCGTGTTGCTGATCGGACGGACCGGCGCGGTCAACGGCAACATTGTTGCCCGCGACGTTACCGTCCACGGCGAGGTCAGCGGCAGCATCGTCGGCCACGCGGTCAAACTCGGCGCCACATGCCGGGTGCTGGGCTCTTTGTCCTATGAGAGTCTGTCGGTCGAACGCGGCGCCTATCTTGACGCCGATTGCAGCATGCTCCGGGGCAAGCCGGAGGCGTTGCGCACCCTCGACCGACCAACGGCGCTGGCGTCGGGCACATATTTGCCTTAAGATTCATCCGGTAGGAGCGGTCTTTTAAGAGGCCGCGTTGGAATTGCAAGGTTTTTCCGCTCTATGGCGTCCGACTTCGATGACATGCAGCGTCGTGCCATGGGGATCCTGTCCGATGCCTCGCATAAGGTTATGGGAAAGGTTAGCTTAGTCTATCAAACCATTAAAAATGCATACGAAACTGGAGATCTTGTCGATTATCTCACGGCCAGTTCCGTGTTCAACGCCCTACCCGGAACCAAGCGTAATCAGATCGGCCATACCGCATTCGAGCAGGCGCGCGAGTCGGTCGGAAATGCCGGCGAACCCGTGCAGGCGCTCGCCAAATTGCCGACGCCGGCCTTGCTGACCCCGATCGTCGAGGCCATGCCGGCACGGCCTGCGCCGCCTCGTCTTGCCGAAATCAAACAGCCCGAACCGAGGCCCGGTGCCCCAGCGGCCGGCGGCGATCGAACCGGCACCCCGCCCGGCGCGCCCGACGCCTGTGGTGGTGCCGTTGGAGCGGCACCAATCGCCGAAGCCGGCGCCGGCACCTCTGCCGGTGGAAGAGAAGCCGGCCGCGGCCGCGTCGAATGTGGTCGAGATGATGCCCAATTTGCCGAAGACGCCGGCCCAACCGACCGTCATGGCTCCGATCGAGAAACCGGAGGCCGCACCGGCGGCGCCGCGCGTGGCGGCCAAGGCGACGACCGAAAAGGTGTGGGCCAGCGCGCGCGAGGCAGCACCCAAAATCGCGCCTCTCCCCGAGGCCGCGCAGCGAAACCAGCAGAAATCAGCCCCGGCCGAACGGTCTCAACCGCACAGAACGCCGCGCCCCAGCGGGTCTTAAGTCCCCCGGTCGTGTTGAATTAACGGCCGGCGCGTTTCAAACGGCGGCGGCGGTCATAGGGATAAAGTTCGCAGAACGGGGAATGACTGGTCACCGTGTTGCGATCGGAACGCGCGTTGATACGCGCCTGCGCCACACGATAGCCGCGCTTGGCCAGCCATCCCGTCATGCCGACGATGTAGTCGCTGTCTTCTTCGACCGGCAGGATTTCAGCCAACTCGGCACCGGCTGCGGTCAATCGGTGGCAAGGCAGGGCGAGCGGTTTTTTGTTGGTTTCGTGCGTCACCCGCAACACCTGATCGCGGTAGAGCAGATGGGTGACATAGCTATCTTCGCTTTGGCTTTTGAACGTCTTGACCTGGCCCGAACCCGGTCGGAGCAGGCCGAGTTCTTCGAACAGCAGAAGGTCGTCCGGTGCTAGGCCCTTGCCTTCGAAAAAGGCCTCCTCCAGCCGCATCACGAAATTGTTGATCGCGAAGCGCGCAAATCCGGCGAAAAGCGAGACATGAGGGCCGGACAGGTCGCGCAATACGGTCAAGGTGCGCAACGAAATGGCGCCGGGTCGCGTCGCCTCCTGCGCCAGTGCGCGCGACCACAGATCCTGGAGCGATTCGTCTTCGATCTCGGCTGCCGATTCGGCGAAGCGCGCGAGCCAAAGCGGATCGATCGCGCCGGCGGCATCGATCGCCACCCGATCGAGCGTGCGCCGGGCGATGTTTTCCAGGTTGATCTGCCGCCGCGCTTCCTGCCGCTCCAGCCGGCGGGAAGCGCGGTCGCGCAACGTCGCCAAGCTGCCGGCACGTTCGAAACCAAGCTCGACCTGGAGCGCATCGAGCAGCGCCTGGCTCGGAATCGGCGTGGGGGATAGATCGCGCGCGGGCATGGGACCTGCTCGAGTTGCGGCAAGGGGCCCATGATGCAGGATTGCGTGCCCCGGGCAAGGCCGAAGGCCTTGCAAAAAGAAAACCGGGCCGGAGGGGGCTCCGGCCCGGGGGAGGTTGCCAGTCCGAGAGGAGGAGGGTGATGGTCTCTCGATGCTTCGATCCTAACGTGCCGCGAGCCCCCCCGGCGCGGTGACGGTCGTCACACCTCAATCGAAATACGGGCCGGCGAAATACGGGCCGGCGCAGAGGCCGGCCCAGTTTGTGCGATACGCGGGGTACGAAATGCCGGCCAACCATTCGTGGGGAACGATCCGCCGACAAGGACAGCATCGCTCCCTTCCGCGTCGAACGCTGTGACCGTCGTCACAGGTGGGGAAATTTGTTGGAATCCGAGCTGACGTTTAATAATGTTTTAGATTATAAAAATAATATAACTATCTATTATTAAAGTGTTGTCCTTTAAAATCTACTCGCTGCAAAACTGAAGGACCATCTCTTCCAATTTCTGCAAATCGCCGACCCGGAGCGCATCGCCCTCGCGGTGAATAATCCCCTGCTGGGCCAGGTCGCCGAAAACGCGTGCCACGGTCTCGCGCGTGGTCGATACGCGGCTGGC
>SHVW01000021.1 GCA_009694085.1 Alphaproteobacteria bacterium | reverse complement strand
CATGGGGTTCGTGGATGCGGCCCAAGGCCTGGGCCGCCTTGGTCGCGCCGTGCAGGGATGGGGCCATGCCGGGTCTCTCCGTCGTCGTGCCTTGCAGATGGCCGCCATCCTATACAGGCGGTTTCGCCGCGTCCGCAGTTGATTTGCCTCAAGGCGGCGAGCGGCCAGGGTGCGATGAAGAGACATGCGTACAATATTCCTCACCGCCCTTCTCCTGCTCGCCGCCTGTGAGGCCTATAAGGAACGGGCCTTGACCACCGGTGCCAGCGACGCCGAGGCCGATCATGCCTGGTGTATTGCCCGTGGCCATGACAAGGGCACGGAAGCCCATGGCGTCTGCGTTCTGGAGCAGCGCCTGGACCGCGCCCACCGGCGAGCCGACGAGCGGGCCCAATGGCTACGCTCGGTGCCCACTTTCGATGAGCCCGGACGCTAAGAGCCGCGCCGACGCCTCAATACTGCAATTTCGGATCAACCCGGTTCGTCAAGGGCTTGCCCGCGATGAAGCGCGCCATGTTGCGCATGACCAGGTCGAGGGTGCGCGGCGTGTAGGCTTCCGTGTCGTCGGACGAGGAATGGGTGGTCATGATCAGGTTCGGCGTTTGCCACAGCGGCGAGTCGCTCGGCAGGGGCTCGGGGTCGTAGACGTCGAGCACGGCGCTGATCTCGCGCCGGTCGAGGCGCGCGCGCAACGCGTCATAGTCGATCGTATTGGCCCGGCTGTAATTGATCACGCCCGCCCCTTTCTTCAGCAAGGCGAGTTCGGCCGCGCCCAACATATGGTGGGTTTCGGCGGTCAGCGGCGCCGTCATCAACACGAAATCGACGCGTGGCAGCAGGCGCCGGAGCGCCCCGGGCTTGTGCATCTCATGGACCGATCGATGGGGCCGGCCGGTGCGGCGGATGCCGATCACGTGTAGGCCGAAGCGTTTGGCCCAGACGGCGAGTCCGGCGCCGACATGACCGACACCGACGATCAGCACGGTTTTGCCGGCAATGCCGGTGTTGAAGCATTGCTCCCAGCGCGCGACGCGCTGGTTGGTCGCCATCTCGGGCACGCGGTTGTTGAGCATAAGCAGCGCCATGACGGCATATTCGTCGGCGCGCGGACCGTGCACGCCCCGGCTGTTGGTCAACACCGCGCCCGGCGGCAGCCAATCCAGCGGCATCAGATGGCTGACTCCGGCGCCATGGGCGTGAACCCATTTCAGGCGCGGCGCGCGCTGGGCCAGATTGCTGCGGTCGAAGCTCCAGCCGAACAGGACATCGGCCGTCTTGAGCGCACGCTCCAACATCTCGCCGTCATAGCCGACCGTAATTTTGACCTTGCCCTTGAGCGCAGGATGGCGTTTCAACGCCGCCGCGACGCGTGCTTTAGACGCCTCGAAGACCGGGCCGATGCCGCGATAGTTCTCGACATGCAGATGAACGGGCGCGACCGCCGGTTTCCGACTTTTCATATCCCCCCTCGCCTTCTCACTTATGGTCATTCAACACCCGGTCCAACACCCAATTCGCAATGCGGTGAACGACCGGTTCTTGCCAGGACAGACGCCCGGGCCGGCCATAAGCCGAGGCCAGGCCGGCTTGCTGGCGCTCGGAGATCAAATTGTCCTCGGGCAGCGATTTGTCCCAGCGCTTGTAGTATTTTTCCACATTGGCCCGAAAATCGGGCCGCGCCGCGGTGGTGCGCGGAAAGCACGAACCGATCACGATCTCCGTTCGTCCCGGCCCGCGCGGCAATTGCTGGAGCCACCACATGCAGTCCTGGGTGGTGGCGAAGAAGGTACTGGGATAGATCGCCGTGAAATAGGTTCCTTCCGCCGGCCGGCCGTACAGCCCGGCGATTTCGGGGAAGGCGGCGGCGCTGTCTTCGGCCAGCACGGCGATGGTGCGCGGCGCCGGCATGAAGATGGCGTCCCAGGCGCCCACGGCATCGTCGATCAGCGTGGTCTTTTGCGAGCCGATCGATTTCCGATGGACGGTCGGCGTGTGGTATTCCTCCATCGCGTTTTCCAGATAGACCTTCCAATTGCAGGCGAGGTCGTAGGTTTTGCGCCGCACGCAGACCATGTCGTCGAAACTATAGGCTTGGAAGCGCTGGGGCAGATCGCCCAGATAAGTAGCCAGATCGGGGGCTTGGGGATCGAAGCAGGCGAACAGGAAACCGGCCCAGCTTTCCAGCCGTACCGGCAGCAGGCCGAAATCGGCGCGGTCGAAACTCTCGGTCTTCTCCATGCCCGCCGAGCCGAACAACTTACCGTCGAGCGCGTAAGTCCAGGCGTGATAGGGGCAGGAGATCGCCGCTCGATTACCGGCGCCATCCAGCAAACGGGTACCGCGATGCCGGCAAATGTTGTGGAAGGCGCGCACCTGGCCCCCCTGGTCGCGGAGCACGACGATCGACTCGCCGACGAGATCGATGGTGAAGTAATCGCCCGGTTTCGGCACCTCGTCGGCGCGGCCGATGAAATTCCAACTCCGGCGAAAGATGCGTTCGACCTCGCGATCATAAAACGCCTGAGAGGTATAGCACCAGGGCGGCAAGGTCTCGGCCTGGAGCGTCGGTAGGCGCGCCCTGGCATAGTGAGCGGGATCGAACAGGTCGGTCGGGTGGGTCATGGGGCCATTCCGTCGGATCGTCCTGACATCGCGTGGCGGTCAGGTTAGCTCAATTTTCCCGGCGATTGCCATGGTTGAAATAAACGGAGGAACCGGCGGGAAATGTCCTTGCCCGCTTGCCCCGGCCGGGATAACTCCGTTCGGGCCGGTCCCATCGGCATGAGGGTGACATATGCGCATCGAGATTCTCTGCACCGGCGACGAGATCCTGACGGGCAAGACGATCAACACCAATTACAGCCATATCGCCCAGCGTCTTGGCGAGGCCGGCCTGACCGCCTATTGGGGCACCACGGTGGGGGACGATCGCGACAGCCTGCTGGCAGCGTTCCGGCAGGCGGCCGCGCGCGCCGACGCCGTCATCGTCAATGGCGGCCTCGGGCCCACCGTCGACGACCTGTCTCAGGAGGTCGCAGCAGCCGCCGCCGGGGTCGAGCTGGTCCTGAACGCGGGCTGGCTCGCGCGCATGGAGGAATATTATGGCCGGCGCGGCCGGGTGATGCCGGCGACCAATCGCAAGCAGGCCATGCTGCCCGCCGGTGCCAACATGATCGACAACCCCATCGGCACGGCCTGCGGGTTTTCGCTGACCATCGGTCGCGCGCGTTTCTATTTTACGCCCGGCGTGCCGCGCGAAATGCGCCGCATGCTGGACGAACAACTGATCCCCAGCCTGCTCGCGCTGGGCGGCGTGCAGGGCGTCACGCGGCTCAAGCGCTTTCACTCCTTCGGCATCGGCGAGTCGCGCGCGGATCAGGTGCTGGCCGGCATCGAAGCGCTGGCGCCCGGCAGCGAGGTCAAGCTCGGCTTCCAGGCCCATTATCCCCAGCTCGAGACCAAGTTGATGGCGCGCGGCACGAACGCCGCGGACCTCGAGCGTAGCCTCGCGCCCATCGAGGCCGAACTGCGCCGCCGCCTCGGCAATTTCATCGTCGCCGAGGACGACCGGACCCTCGAAGGCGTCATTCTGGCGGCGCTGCGCGCGCAGAGCGGCACGCTTGCCATTGCCGAGACCTTCACGGGCGGCAGCATCGCCAGCCGGCTCGCCTCCCTGGACGGAGCGGAGCTTCTATTCCGGCGCGGCGTCGTCGCCCGCGATCCGGCACAGCTCTGCGCGGCGGTTGGGCTCGACACCGATGCGGTAGCAAGCGGCGTCTCAGGCGCTCTGGCAGCCAAGGTCGCCGCCGCGTTGCGCTCGAACAGCGGCGCCAGCCACGGGCTCGCGGTCCTGGTCAATCTGGACGAAGGCGCGGATCGGCTGGAATTCGGCGGCACGATCTGTATCGGTATCGCCGACGCCAAGGCCAGTGTGGTCCGACAGGCGCGCATGCTCGGCGGGCGCGACTGGGTGCGTCGCGGCGCCACCGAGCTTGGTTTGGATTGCCTACGCCGTCACTTGCTGGGCTTGCCCGTGGACGAGCAGATCGACTTCGAGAAGCGCTGAATTCTTATTTTCCCCAGCGCAGGGCAAGCGGGTTAAGACCGCGACACAACTCCAGCAACCCGGCCCGGATCGCGGGGTGCAGGGGTTCGAGCGGATGGCGCACCGCGTCGCTTTTGATTACGCCGCCCTCGGCCATCACGATCTTGGTCCCCTGCAAGCCGCATTGCTTGTTTTCGTAGTTGATCAGCGGAAGAATGCGCGCGAAGGCGGCAGCCGCATCCCCGCGCTTGCCCGCGCGATGGAGCTGGATCACCGGCTTGATCAGGTCGGGAAACATGGCGCTCGGCATGGTGCCGGTGGCACCCGCATCCAGATCGGCCATCAGGGTGATCGATTCTTCGCCGTCGAACGGGCCGGCAATAGCCTTACCGCCCGCTTCGATCAGGGCCCTGAGTTTGTTGGCGGTGCCGGCGACCTCGATCTTGAAATAGGCGACCAGCGGCACCGCGCGCGCCAGCCGCGCCAGGAACGACACGGACAGGCTGGTGCCGCTGAGCGGCGCGTCCTGCACCATGATCGGAGCCTGCGCTGCCTCGGCGACGGCCTGGAAATGCTCGAAGATCGCCTGCTCCGCCGCCCGCAGGGACGCACCGTGATAAGGCGGCATCATCATCAGCATTTTGGCGCCGGCATCCTTCGCCCGCTTCGCCCGTGCCGCGGCGATACGGGTGCTGAAATGACTGACGGTGACGATCACGGGCACCCGGCCCGCCACATGGGCCAGGCACAGATCGAGCAGCGTGTTGCGCTCCTCGTCCGACAGCAAGAACTGCTCGGAGTAATTGGCCAGGATGCAGATGCCGTCCACGCCCTGATCGATCATGCAGTCGAGCACGCGACGCTGACCGTCGAGATCGAGATCGCCCGAGCCGGTGAAGGGCGTAGGGGCGATGGGAAATACGCCGGAGTAGATTGTGTCGGACATGCCGCAACTCCTGAAACCCGGTGATCCTGATGGCGAGTGGGAAGGTATCGGTCGTCCAACCCGGCGCCCGTGAGAGCGCGTCAATTGTACCGTGGTCGTTTCCATAGACACAAGTTTGACGACGGCAGTCGCCCTGGCTTTGGCGCACGCCGTGCGCCATGATCGTACGCGTGCTGAACGCGACCCAAAGGAAATACCGTGCCCAGAGATGAGTCCGGGAATCTCGATGACCGCGCGAGGGCGCTCGCGGTCGTGGCGCGTGAAGCGGGGTAGCTGGCGCGCCGCCATTTTGTTGCGCGCGGTGGCCAGTCCACGCGCCTGAAGGGCCGCAGGACTGGCTGACCGAGGCCGATGGCACGGCTGGCCGCATCAACGGCTATTGCGAGTTGCACCTGTTCGCCTGGGACGTGCTGGCCGGGCTCCTGCTGGTGCGCGAGGCGGGCGGCTGGGCCAGCCCGTTTCCCCTGCGCAAGCCCGACGATAGCCATGCCGTGCTCGCCAGCGCACCGGCCATGGTCCCAACGCTACGTGCGCTGACCGGCATCGGCTGACGATTGCGGCGGATCAGCGAAACATCTCGGACATGTTGCGGCCGAGCAGGCCGCTCGCCACCAGCACCACAATCAAGGTGAATGCATTGCACAGGCTGCCCAGCGCGCTGGCCTTGGCCAGGTCGTTGCTGTTGACCAGTTCGTAAATCGCGATCGAGATGGTTTTCCAATTCGCCGAATAGAGCAGGACGGTTGCGCTGATCTCGCCGACCAATGTGGCGAACACCAGGACGCCGCCGGCGATCAGCGCCGGACCGATCAACGGCACCATGACCCGCCGCATCGTCTCGGCCCAACTCGCCCCGCACACGGCCGAGACCTCTTCGAGCTTGGAGTCGACCTGGCCGATCGCCGAGGCAGCGGAACGGAAGATGAAGGCCACGCGCCGGGTGAAATAGGCGAACACCAGGATCGCCGCCGTTCCGGTCAACACGAAGGGCGGGTCATTGAAGGCCGACAGGTAGGCCACGCCCACGACCAAGCCGGGCAGCACGAAGGGCAGCATGATCGTCAGATCGAGCGCCCACCGCGCTACCGCCTTGCCGCGCACGGTGGCATAGGCGGTGATCGTTCCAAAGACGAGGCAGGCGGCCGTGGCGGCGCCGGCGAGCAGCACCGTGTTCCAGGTCGTGGTCAGCGCCTCGCCCAGCACGCTCCGGTAGTTGCCCAGGCCATAGACCGAGGGCAGCAGCGTGTCGCCCCAGCGTTCGGCAAAGGAGTAGAGGAGCACCACGGCCTGGGGCAACAGGGCAAGCACGAGCACCACCCAGATGAACGCGTTGGCGGCGGACCGGGCGGGCAGGTTGGTCAGGCGTGTCGCGCGCGCTGTCCCGGACAGGGTCGCGACTTGCCGGCGGCTGATGGCGGACAGCACGGCCAGGCCGAGCACGGTGAGCGCCAGGTTGACGATCGCGATGGCCGAGCCGGTGTTGAGATTGAAGAAGCCGTGGATCTGGTAGTAGATCAGCGTCGGCAGCACCTGGTACTCGCCGCCCAGGATCGAGGGCACGCCGAAATCGCCGAGCGCCTTGATGAACACGAGCAGCATGCCGGCGCCGACCGCCGGTGCGATCATGGGAAACGTGATCGTGCGCAGCACGCGGCCGGCCGAGGCACCGGTCATGGCTGCCGCCTCCTCGATCGCCGGATCGGCGGCGGCGAGCGCGCCTTGCACGATCAAGAAGACATAGGGGAAATAGCTGAGCGCCAGCGCCACGACGACGCCGAAAGCGCCGTAGATCGACGGCAGCTTGATGCCGAACAGCCCTGCCACGGTCTGGGTGATCATGCCATTATTGCCGAGCAGCATGATCCAGGCATAGGCGCCGATGAAGGGCGGGGCGATCAGGGGTATGACCGACAACGCCAGAACAAGCGGGCGCCAGGAGATCTCCACGCGCGCGACGGCATAGGCCATGGGCAGCGCCAACGCGGTCGCCAGCAGTGTGGCGCCGCCGCTCGATACCACCGAGTTCCAGAATGCGCGCTGGTAGCTCAGCGAGATCGCGAAGCGCTCGAAATTGCGCAGGGTCAAGTTCGCCAGCGACGGCTCCTGACCGTTGAGCGTGAAAGCGTTGATCAGCACATGGGCCAGCGGATAGCCGAGCAGGATGACAGCCGCGACGACCGCGAGCAGGCCGGCGAGGACGGGTGCAGCTTCCATGCGGCCGGCCGTCACGGCGCGCCCGCCCGCTTGTAGAGGATGGCGTCGGCGGCAGCAAAGCCAAGGCGGCAGGCAGCGCCCTCGGACAGCCCATGGATTGGCCGCGCGCGCTCCACCAGCAGATCGACCGGAACGCCAGCAATGGCGACGGCATAGCGCACGATGCTGCCGAGAAACTGCACGCGCTTGATGCGCCCGGACACCGCGCCAGCCTGGGCATCGAGCGCGATGCGTTCGGGCCTCACCATGATCGCGCCGTCGGCATCGGCCGGAATGACACCGAGATCGTCTGGCGCCGCCGGCATGGTGCGGCCAGCTTGCATCGTCTCACCCCAGGGCAGAACCACCGAACCAGATCGACCGTCGCCGACGCGGCGCACCGGGATGAAGTTCGCCTTACCGATGAAATCCGCCACGAACAACGTGGCCGGCGACTCATAGACGGCGGTGGGCTGGCCAATCTGAACCAACTTGCCGCGGTCGAACACGGCGAGGCGGTCGGAAATCGCCATCGCCTCTTCCTGGTCGTGCGTCACGTAGATCGCCATGATGCCAAGCCGGCGTTGCAAGCTGCGGATTTCCTCGCGCATGTGCAGGCGCAGCTTAGCATCGAGATTGGCCAGCGGCTCGTCGAGCAGCAGGATGTCCGGCCGATAGACCAGCGCGCGCGCGATCGAGACACGCTGCTGCTGACCGCCGGACAGGCTGGCGGGCAGGCGATCGCCATGGCCGCCCAGTTGCAGCAGATCGAGCACCTCGGCCACCCTCTGGCCGATCTCGCCCGCGGCGACACCACGCAGCCGCAGACCGTAGGCGACGTTCTCGAACACGCTCAGGTGGGGGAACAGGGCGTAGGACTGAAACACCATGCCGATATTGCGCTGGCGCGCCGGCACCGTCGCCAGATCGCGGTCGCGGAATCGGATCGCGCCGGAATCGGGTGTTTCCAGCCCGGCGATCATGCGCAACGTGGTCGTCTTGCCGCAACCGGACGGCCCCAGCATGGTGAAGAACTCACCCGGCTCGACCGTGAGGTTGACGTCGGCCACGGCCGTGAACGGGGTCCCACCGACGACGAAACGCTTGGACAGGCTGGTGATGACGAGTCCGTCGACGGCCATGTGCCTATGACAGGTATGGGGACAGGGGGCGTGCGACGATACCTCGCCCCTTGCCCTCCCGCCCGATGGCGGGAAGGCGAGAGGGCGATTGGCCGATCAGATCGATGTCTTACTTGCGCGAGAAAATCTTATCGAACATTTCGAGGTTTTTCGTGCGCTCCGTGGCGGCGCTGACCGTGTCGTAGGGCACCACCTTGATGGCCGAGACCGGTGTCAGGCCCGGCGGCGGCGACACGTCCTTGCGGGCGGAGCGGCGTTTGTCGATCTGGACCAGGATTTCGTGCGCCGACTTGGAGCTGATGTAGTCGAGAAACTTCTTGGCGTTGGCCGGATTGGGCCCGCCCTTGATGATGCCGTTGGCATCGATAATCAGGGCGGTGCCATCGGCCGGATAGACCGCCTCGACCGGGAAGCCCTCTTCCTTCGACTGGAGAATATTGAACTCGCTGGTCAGGCCGACCGGGATTTCGCCCTTGGCGACGTTCTGGAAGGCAAGCTTGGAACTGGGCACGAAGGTCGTGTTGGCGATGATCTTCTCCATCACGTCCCAGCCATGCATCTTGACGATCTGTTGCATCTGCGAATAGGCCGAGCCGGACTGGGCGGGGTTGGCCATCAGTATCTTGCCCTTGAACTCGGGCTTGGCCAGGTCGGTCCAGGTCTTGGGTGCCTGGGCAGCTGGCATCATCTTGGTATTGACGATGAAGGCCTGGAAGTTGGTGGAGAAGCCGTAATACTTACCGTCCTTGTGCTGAGCGGCGGCATCGAAGGCGCCAGCTTCCGGCGATTTGTGGCTCTCGAACAGATCGATGGCGACGTCGAACACGTCGGCGTCGGGGCCGACGAGAAGGTCGCCGCGCGGATTGTTGCGCTCGGCGCGGATGCGCGTCAGCAATTCGCCGCTGCCGCCGCTGACGACCTGCACGGTCACGCCGGGATTGGCCTTCTGAAAGGCTTCGGTATAGGCCTGCATGACCTTCGTGCTGATCGCGTTGTAGATCACGACGCTTTCTGCCGCCGCCACCACGGTGGCCGACGCCGCGGCCAGTCCGGCTGCAAGCGCGATCCTTTTCAATCCGATCTTGAGCGTGATCATGACGGTCTTCCTTCCTATTGATGTGGTGTTGTCAAACGAGGGATCAAACGGGTGCGCGCGCGCCGCGTGGCACCTGGGGCCAGTTCGATCATGCCAGTATCGCGCTGACCGGTCGAGACAAGATTGAAGGCATCGGTGGCATTGCTAACCGGTTCGGCGCAGAAAAAACCTTGGCTGGCGGGCACGTAGATGACCAGGAAATCGAGCGGCGGGTCCGCCTCGATCGCGAGCGCTGCACCGATCTCGGGCCAGCTGATCTCAGCGCGGCCGTTCCATCCGGTAAAGACATTGTCGAGATCGACCCGGTCGAGGTCGAGGCCTCGGCGCGGATCGGCGTTGGGCCGCAGCGGAACCACCTCTGTCGGCAGCACCTCGCCGTCAATGGCCCACATGGCATCGACGGTCGCGCGCAGCCGCCCGCCGCGACCGCTGGGGAAGTAGGGATGAAAACCCAGGCCGAGCGGCATGATCCGGTCGCTGTCATTGGTCACGGCCAATTCGAGGTGGAGCGCGCCATCGACGAGGCGCAGCGATTGCCGCGCGGTATAGGCCCACGGCCAAGCATCGGCGGCGTGAGCATAGGACAGCACCGCCGCCGCGCCATCGCGCTCGATCACCGACCAGGGGTGGCGGCAACCATGGCCGTGCTGAAAATGCGGGTCTTCCACCGGATCGATCGGAAGCGTGACGACGCGCCCGCCAAATGTGAAGCGGCCGCCGCGCACGCGATTGGAGTAGGGCACCAGCGGAAAACAGGCTAGGTCGCCCGCGTCCCCGCCGCTCAAGGCATCGGGCGTGGTCGGTCGCAGCCAGTCGATCGCATGGGCGCCGCGGCGCCAGCGAAAGCCGGCCAGCGATCCGCCGATCGCCGGCGCGATGTCAACCTCGGCATCGCCAGCGCTGAGCGTTAGGATCCCGGCCTGTCCGCTTGTCACGTCTGCTCGATCCCTGTTCCGGCGTCGGTCGCGTTGACGCTCCATCGCCCGGATGATAAGTCAGCATATTATGTAAGGAATATCAAGGTTCTGGCCGATTTCACCGGCTGGGTAGGAGGACGCCATGCAGATCGAGGCCGCCATTTACCCCAGCCTCAAGGGCAAGACCGTGTTCATCACCGGCGGCGGTTCCGGCATCGGTGCCAGCATCGTCGAACATTTCTGCGCTCAGGGCTCGGACGTCGCCTTCGTCGACAATGCGGCGGCCCCGTCGCGCGCCCTGGCGGATCAGATCGCGGCGCGCGGACACAAGGCACCGCTGTTCATCGAGTGCGACCTGCGCAACATTGCCGATTTGCAGGTAGCGATTGCTCGGGTGGGCCGCGAACACGGTCCGATCCGCGTGCTCGTCAACAACGCCGCCGATGACGACCGCCATCACTTCGCAAAGGTGACGCCGGACTACTGGGACGACCGCATGGCGGTCAATCTACGTCACCAGTTCTTCGCCGCCCAGGCCGCGCATCCCCAGATGAAGGCGGCGGGCGGCGGATCGATCGTCAATTTCGGTTCGATCAGCTGGATGAATGCCGAGGGTGGCTATGCCGCCTATACCGCGTGCAAAGCGGCTGTGCATGGGCTGACGCGCAGCCTGGCACGCGATTTTGGGCCCGACAACATTCGCGCCAACACGGTCGTGCCGGGCTGGGTGATGACGGAGCGGCAGATCAAACTCTGGCTCGACGACGCCGGCGAGCGTCAGATTTTCGAGAATCAGTGCCTGAAGGAGAAGCTGTACCCGCCGGACATCGCGCGCATGGTGCTGTTCCTCGGTGCCGATGACAGCCAGCTATGCACGGCGCAGAATTTTGTGGTCGATGCTGGTTGGACGTGAGCGGTCGGGCCCACCTTCGCTGCTTCACGGTGCAGGTTGGCCTGCCAACCCAAGCCGCGACACTGCACCAGCCCACCTTCGCCGAGGCTTCGGTGGGCAACCTCCGCCGCTGCGCGGCGTAGGTTGGTGGGCTGTGTAGGATTCGAACCTACGACCCGCTGATTAAGAGTCAGCTGCTCTACCAACTGAGCTAACAGCCCGCGCGGGCGTCCACCGCGAAGCGGCCATATAGCAAAGCGGGGCCGGCTTGTCGATAGCCGGGTATTCGACGGGTTTCAGCCGCCGCCGCGCCGGCCGATGCGTACGTCGCGATGAACGTGTACGCACATGAGCAAGCCGAAGCCGAACAGAATCGACAGCATGGCCGTGCCGCCATAGGAGATCAGCGGCAACGGCACGCCGACCACCGGGATCAAGCCCATGACCATGGCCACGTTGATGAAGACATAGAGAAAGAACGTGCTAGTAATACCCATACCCAGCAGGCGGCCGAACTGACTGCGACTGCCCAGCGCAATCGCGTATCCGTAGACGAGCAGCAGGCAGTAGAGGCCGAGCAGGCCGAGCCCCCCGGCCAGGCCGAACTCCTCGGCCAGCATGGTGAAGATGAAATCGGTTTGGCGCTCGGGCAGGAAGCTCAGATGGCTTTGCGTTCCCTGTAGGAAGCCTTTGCCGAATATGCCTCCCGAGCCGAGTGCGATCTTGGACTGTAGGATGTGATAGCCCGCGCCGAGCGGATCGCGCTCGGGGTTGAGGAAGGTCAACACGCGGTTCTTCTGGTACTCGCGCAGAAACTGCCAACCCAGGGGAATCGCCCCAATACCGATCACGGTGACAACGGCAAACTTCCAGATGCGAACGCCGGCGACGAAAAAGATCGCGCCGCTGCCGAGCAGAATTAAAATCGCGGTGCCCAAATCGGGCTGGATAACGACCAGGTAGATTGGCACCAGCACCATGATCAGCGGCACGATCAGGAAGATAGGTTGCCCGATATTCTCGGTGCCGAGGCCATGGAAATAGCGCGCAAGCGCCAACACCAGGGCGATCTTCATGATCTCCGACGGCTGCAACTGGATCGGGCCGAGCACGATCCAACGCTGCGCGCCCATGCCGATAATGCCGGCCACATCGACGAGCACGAGCAAGATCAGGGCCACCCCATAGATGGGATAGGCGAGCCGCATCCAGATCCGGATGTCGATCAGCGCGATCGCGATCAGCGCCGAGACGCCGAAGCCGAAGCGCATGATCTGTTTGGATGCCCAGGGGTCGAGATTGGCACCGGCGGCCGAATACAGCATGGCAAAGCCGATTGAGGCGGTCAGCGTCAGCAGCACGATGAGCGACCAGTTGATCCGCCAGAGCTTGCGCCCGAGCGTCAGTTGGGGTTGGCTGATGCCATCGAGATGAAGGGCCATGCCGATCAGCCCCTGGCCTCGGCGATCTGCCGCCCGCGCGGCGGGATCAATTTCTGCGCCTCGATCAGCACATCGCGGGCAACCGGCGCGGCGGCACGTGCGCCGCCGATGCCATGCTCGATAATAACCGCACAGGCAAAGCGCGGCCGTTCGACCGGCGCGTAGCTGATGAACAACCCGTGGTCGCGCTCGTGCCAAGGTATATCGTCTTGCTTGCGCACGCCCGCCAGACGCTCGGCCAGGGTAATCCGGCGGACCTGCACGCTACCGGTCTTGCCGGCCATTGCCAGATCCTTGTCTTTGATCCGCTGGTTGAACGCCGTCCCGCCGGGTTCGTTGGTCACCATGTGCATCCCGCGTTGTACGACTGCCAGATTGGCGGGCGAGAAACCAAGGGATTCGACATGGTCTAGCGGGCGCGGCTGGGCGCGCTGGCCGCCGCGCTCGCCCACACGGTCGGCGGCGACGAGATCGCGCGCCAGATGGGGCCGGACCATATTGCCGCCATTGGCGATGCGCGCCGTCATGACGGCAAGCTGCAGCGGCGTCGCCAGGATATAACTCTGGCCCATACCCAGCATCAGCGTCTCAGCCAGGTGCCAGGGCTGGCCGACGGTGGCGGCCTTCCACTCTCGACTGGGAATAAGGCCGGGCCGTTCGCCTGGCAGATCGATGCCGGTCGGCGCGCCCAGGCCAAGTTTACGTGCGGTCTGGGCGATGCGCTCGAGACCGACGCGCCGCGCGATATCGTAGAAATAGACATCGCAGGAGCGCGCGATGGCCTCGTAAAGGTTGAGCGTGCCATGGCCGAAGCCGAGCTTGGCATTGCTGCGCCAGCAATGGAGCTTCAAATTGCCGACCTCGATATGGCCGACGCAGGTGGCGCGATGATCGGGCGTGATCAGGCCGCTCTCCAGCGCGGCGAGCGCGACGCAGACCTTAAAGGTCGAGCCCGGCGCGTACTGTCCGGCGATCGCCTTGTTGGTCAAAGGTGCGCGCGGGTTGGACAGCAGCTCCTCCCACTCCCTGGCGTTCAGGCCCTTGCTGAAGCTGTTGGGATCGAAGCTGGGATTGGAGGCGAGTGCCACCACGTCGCCATTGTGCACGTCGAGCACGACGACCGCCGCGCTCTCCTCGCCAAGCCGGTTCATGACGAAGTTCTGCAAACCCATGTCGAGCGTAAGCGCCACCGGCCGGCCCATCTGGCCTTCCTCGCGGCCCAACTCTCGCACCACCCGGCCGAGCGCGTTGACCTCGACCTGGCTGGTCCCGGCCGTGCCGCGCAACGTCAGATCATAGATTTTCTCCACCCCGTTCTTACCGATCTTGAACTCGGGCAATTCCAACAAGGGATCGCCGGTCAATTCCGATTCCGAAACGGCAGCGACATAGCCGAGCACATGAGCGGCCGCATGCCCGATCGGGTAGTCGCGGCTAAGCCCGACCTCGATGCCGACGCCGGGCAAGTCGGGCGAATTGACCTCGACCCGCGCGACCTCTTCCCAACTCAGATTCTCGCGCACCATAACCGGCACGAACCCGCGCTTGCGCCTAGCCTCGCGCAACACGCGACGGCGATCGCGCTCGCCGATCGGGATCACCATGCCAAGCCGGTTGAGCGTTGCATCCAGGTCGCGCGTCTGCTCGGCAACAACGACAACGCGGTAGATCTGTTGGTTTGTCGCGATGGGTTCGCCGTTGCGATCGACGATCAGGCCGCGCCGGGGCGACAAGAGCCGCATGTTGATGCGGTTGTCCTCGGCCAGCATGGTGTAGCGGCCGGATTCCATGACCTGCAGGTAGTAGAGCCGGCCGACCAAGGTCGACAGCAGAGCGAGCTTGCCGCCGGCGAGCAGAACGGCGCGCCGGGTCAGCAGCTTGGTCTGGTCGGTCTCGCGTTGTCGGTTGGTCGCCATGGCTTTAGCCCACGACGTAGCGGTGGGCGCGCACGAGCAACCAGCTCATAAGCGGGAAGGATGCGAAGGTCAGGACGTATTGGAACAGCACCGCATGGGTGAACGTGATCGTGCCGGACATCGCGGCAAGCGTCAGCCAATAGAAAACACCGGTCCCCAAGGCCAGAACCATGAACCCGAGCCATGCAACCACAAAGGGCTTGCCGATAAAGGTTCGGCGCTGGCTTAGGCCAACATAGTGGACGATCAGCAATATGGCCACATTCAGCCCGATCAGATTGCCGCTCAGCAGATCCTGGAACAGGCCGACCAGAATCAAGGACCATTTGGGTAATAGGTCCGGCCGATAAATTGCCCAGTAGAACACGGCCATCATAGTAAGATCGGGGGCGATAGTGGGGAAATGGGGCAGGCCGTGTGGCATCACACCCAGCAGCACCATGACGAAGCAAGAAGCGATCGGCGTCAGCCGCCTCAGTCCGGCGAGCCAGCGGCCAAGAAACATCCCCGCCATGATCGCGGGCGCGCCCGAACTAACGCCGGCCCGGCGGCCGCGCCAGCGACCGGTCGGTTTCGAGTATGATGCCATCAAGCTGAAAATCGACCAGACGGAGATATTCCAGCCGATTCAGATCGACAAAAGGCTGCACGCGCGCTTCCCAATCCGTCGCCGTCGTGACCACGCCGATCGACAGGCCGGGCGGAAACGCACCGCCATGACCCGAGGTTACGATCCGGTCGCCCACCTCAATGCGCACGTTGGTACCCAGATATTGCAGGCGCGGGCGCAGGTTATTGTCGCCGGTCAGCATGGCGCGCTCGCGCGAAGATTCGATCATGACCGGAATGCGACTGTTCAGGTCGGTGATCAGCAGCACGCGCGCTTGTCGCTCGCCGACCTCGGCGACGCGGCCGACCATACCCTGGGCGGTCATGGCGACCTGCCCTTTGCGTACGCCGTCGCGCAATCCGGCATTGACCAGCAAGCTGCGCGCGAACGCACCGCCGGTGTCCGCGATAATGCGCACGGTCATAAACCGCTGGCCTGGCTCTGCGACGACGTTGAGCAACTCGCGCAGCCGAACGTTCTCGGCCTCCAGTTGACGCGCCGATTGCTGCCAGCGCAGCAACCGTTCGTTCTCCTGTTGCAAACGCGTCATTTCCTGGCGCAGATCCCAGAGTTGACGCACATCCTCGATGGCATCGGCGGCCTTGGCTGCCGGGTGCGACAGAAAATCGAGAATCGGCGCGGTCGCGTCGATCACGGTCACACGCAAACGCTCCACCAACACCACGTCGGCCTTGCCGACCACCATCAAGCCGACCGCGCCCAATAACAGGAACAGATAGGCGAAGCGCTGAACAAGCGTCCGGCCCGGCAGAAGCAATCGCGCAAGGGGGCCGGATCGCAGGGCCATCGGTGCCTTCCCCTACCCGCCTGCGGGCCCGGTGCCTAGTAGGAGCCGATGAGGACGTTCTTCAACGTCTTCATCTCCTCCAGGCAACGCCCGGTGCCGAGCGCCACGCAGGATAGCGGATCGTCGGCGATCGACACGGGCAGGCCGGTGGCATGGCGCAATACATAATCGAGGTTCGACAGCAGCGCGCCGCCGCCGGTCAACACGATACCCTTGTCGACGATATCGGCGGCGAGTTCGGGCGCCGTGTGCTCGAGCGCCACTTTGACCGCCTCGATGATGGCGCCGACCGGCTCGGCCAGGCTTTCCGCGATCTGCCGCTCGCTGATCACCAGTTCCTTGGGCACACCGTTCATCAGATCGCGGCCCCTGATCTCTATCATGCGGCCCTCGCCGTCTTCGGGCGGGCAGGCTGAGCCGATTTCTTTCTTGATGCGCTCCGACGAACTTTCGCCGACCAGCAGGTTATGGTTGCGCCGGATATAGGCGATGATCGCTTCGTCCATCTTGTCGCCGCCGACCCGCACGGAGCGGGAATAGACGATGCCGCCAAGCGACAGCACGGCGACCTCGGTGGTGCCGCCGCCGATATCGACCACCATGGAGCCCGTCGGTTCGGTCACGGGCAAGCCGGCGCCGATCGCGGCCGCCATCGGCTCCTCGATCAGGAACACGCGGCGCGCACCGGCGCTTTCCGCCGATTCCTGAATGGCGCGCCGCTCGACTGCGGTCGAGCCGGAGGGCACGCAGACGATAATCTGCGGGCTGGCGAAACTGGAGCGGCGATGGACTTTGCGGATGAAGTGTTTGATCATCTCCTCCGCCACCTCGAAATCGGCGATCACGCCGTCGCGCAGCGGCCGGATGGCGGAGATGTTGCCTGGCGTTCGGCCCAGCATCATCTTGGCCTCGTCGCCCACCGCGAGCACCTGCTTCTTGCCCTTGATATTGGCGATGGCGACAACCGAGGGTTCGTTGAGCACGATGCCGCGACCCTTGACGTAAACGAGCGTGTTGGCCGTGCCCAGATCGATCGCCATGTCGTCGGACAGCATACCCAGGAGTTTGGAAAACATAGGGCCCTTTCAGAAGTTACGCGTTACGCGAATCGCGTCCGGCGGCGAACGCAAATTCTCCGCCGGACGCTATCGACCACTCTTAATCCCCGATCGCCCCCCGGCGATCACGATCCCACCGTCGGTCACGCCGTCATCGCCGCCGGCGCCGTCTTCTCGCGCTTGACCAACAGTTTATTGAGGGCATGAACATAGGCGCGCGCCGAGGCGACCAGCGTATCCGTGTCCGCGCCTTGGCCGTTGACGCTCTTGCCGCTCTCCTCAAGCCGCACCGTAACCTCGGCCTGAGCATCGGTGCCCTCGGTGACGGCATTGACCTGGAACAGGCGCAAAGTCGCCTCGTGCGGGAATAGCGCCTTGATCGCGTTGAAGGTGGCATCGACCGGCCCGTCGCCCGAGGCCTTGGTGTGCAGGGCCTGGCCGTCGATCTCCAACTCCAGCTCCGCCGTCTGCGGCCCCTTGGAGCCGCACACGACCTGGAGCGACACGAAGCGGATGCGATCGTTGGCGCGGCCAATTTCGTCATCGACCAGCGCCACGATGTCTTCGTCATAGACATGCTTCTTCTTGTCCGCCAGATCCTTGAAACGGCGGAAGGCGTCGTTGAGCGCGTTGTCGCCCAACTCGAAACCGAGATCCTTCAACTTGGCACGGAAGGCGTGGCGCCCGGAATGCTTGCCCATGACGATGTTGGAGCGATTCAGCCCAACCGATTCCGGCGTCATAATTTCATAGGTCTGGGCGTGTTTGAGCACGCCGTCCTGATGAATACCGGATTCATGGGCGAAGGCGTTGGCGCCGACGATCGCCTTGTTCGGCTGCACCACGAAGCCGGTGATGGTGGAAACCAAGCGGGACGCCTTGGTGATGTGCTCGCTCTTGACGCCCGTGGTGTAGGGCATGGCATCGGCGCGAGTGCGCAGCGCCATGATGATCTCTTCGAGCGCTGCATTGCCGGCGCGCTCGCCCAGCCCGTTGATTGTGCACTCGACCTGACGCGCCCCGACAGCCACCGCTGCCAGCGAGTTCGCCACGGCCAGGCCCAGATCGTTGTGGCAATGAACCGATACGATCGCCTGGTCGATATTGGGCACGCGGTTGAACAGCATGGCGATGAGAGCCGCGAACTCGGCCGGCACGGCATAGCCGACGGTATCGGGGATGTTGATCGTCCGCGCGCCCGCCTTGATCGCGCTTTCGACGCAGCGGCACAGGAAATCGTGCTCGGTGCGCGAACCGTCCTCCGGGCTCCACTCGACATCGTCGGTGAAGCGGCGCGCCAGGGTCACGCTATCGATCACCAATTGATGGACCTGCTCCGGCTCCATCTGAAGTTTGTACTTCATATGGAGCGGGCTGGTGGACAGGAAGGTGTGGATGCGCGGCCGCACGGCCGGCTTGAGGGCATCCGCCGCGCGTTCGATATCGGCGCGGCCGGCACGGGCAAGCCCGGCGACGGTCGAGTTCTTGATCGCGCGGGCGACGGCGTTGACCGCCTCGAAATCACCATTGGAGGCGACGGGGAAGCCGGCCTCGATCACATCCACGCCCATTTCCTCAAGCATTTGAGCGATGCGCAGCTTTTCCTCGAGGTTCATGGAGGCGCCTGGAGATTGCTCGCCGTCGCGCAAGGTGGTATCGAAGATGATGACTCGGTTTTTGTCGCGCTGGGAGTTCATGGCTCGCTGTCCTCTGCTGATCGGGTTCCGCTAAAACTTGCTCGGCAATCCCCTGAACACCGGTCGCAGCAAACGCGATCCCAGGCGATCAGGGGCCGATAAGTCGAAGCGGCGACCGACCAGCCGGCGGGCCGAATGCCAACGCCAGGGCAAGCCCAACAGCGCGGGATGCGCCGGGCTTCCATGTCCCCGTATCGTTGGCTGCGGAACCGACCGTCATGTCACCCCCTCCGGGGTCTCTGGAATATCAAATACTTAGCCCCAAGCGACCAATCGAATCCTGTCCTGAGCGGAGTTGGATTCGAACGATGTCGCCCTGTATATAGGTGTAACGTTTTCAAGGCGTTCCCGCAATGAAATTCAAGCGCCACATGGCCTTCCTCCGGACTAATGTGCCCGCTCAGCCCCGCTGAAGCCAGATCGGATTGACGTCGACCGCCCCGGGCTCGGTGTGTATGCGCATGCAGAGATTGCGCCCCTGGCAAGGGGGAATCTCGGTCAGGTGAACGCAGGGCGAGCACGAAATACGCGCGTAATGCTGGCGTTCCACCAGCCCCTCGATCGGCCGGAGCAGTGTCGCAGGGTCGGTCGGCCCCCAATACGATACCGAGGACAGGCCTATCATTCGTGCGACATGCAACAGCCCGGTGTCGATGCTCCAGAACTGATCGCAGGCGAGCAGCGACCGGATGCTGGCATCGAGACTGTGGATTCCGCAGGCATTGACGATGCGCGCACGCGGCAAGCCGGCCGCCAAGACAGCGGCAAAGGCCTCGGCTTTTTCGCGGTCGCCGGGGCCGCCGAACAACGTGACCTCTTCGACCGCGGGCAACCCCGCCGCGATCAAGCCGGCCCACTGCTCGGCCGTCAGCATACGCTCGGCGCTGAGATCGGAGCAGAAACAGGCGAGCGCCAGGCGGCGCACCGGCGCCGAGGACGGCACCGGCTGCGTCAAAGCGCTGCGCTCGGCCAGCCAAGCTCGGCATTGCGTAGTATCCGCCGGCACCGCGCCGAGCGAAACGGCGATCTGGTCGTAGAAGCGCCAACTCGGCGCCGAACGATTGAAGAAGAACAGATGAGTCGCCAGCCCGCGGCGCCAGAACGCGGTTTCGAGATAGAAGCCGAGCCGGTTGCGCGCTGCGGTGCAGGCGGCGAACACGGTCGTCAAGCGGCTATGAACCTCAAAATCGATTACCGTATCAGCACCCCAACACGCGCGCAGGGCGCGGCAGGCCGAGGCGACGAGTCGGCGAATCCCGCCATCTTCAACCACGACCAGATCGTCGAAGACTTGGAGAAGGTCGGCGAACGATTTGGTCGCGGGCGTACACACCAGGGTCATACGAATGTCGGGATAGCGCCGCCGCAGACCCAACAGAGCCGGAAAGGCAAGAACCAGGCTGCCGCCGCCCATCAGCTTGATCGCAACGATCCGCCGGCGCGGCACAAGATCGTGATCCCGGCGCAGCAATAGGCCCGCCAGCATCACGAAGGGCTTGAGAAAAACGATCAGCAAGCGGCCGAGATGAAGATCAAGTCGCTGCTTTTGTTGGAGCGTCATTGTCTGTCTGAGTGTCTCGCCCTCGCGGTCCGCTCGCCAACCAGGCGAGCCCGGCTGCCATGCCGCCGGCCAGACTCATAATGCCCCAGGCCAAGGCCAACGCCAACGCTTGGTCGGCCGGAACCGCCGCCAGGCCGAGGCCGGCCACCATGGCGCCCTCGCGCACACCCCAGCCGCCGAGCGAAATCGGTAAGGCCGAGGCAAGCATAACGCACAGCGTCACCACGACCACGATCCCCAGGGGTTGATGGATGCCTAGCCCGGCCGCCAGAAGCCAAACGATGGCGCAGGTCATCAGATGGAGCGTCGCGCCGAGTAGATAAATCGCCGCCGTTTCCCAACGCGGCAGCCATAGCCACCGGATCTCCTCGACATGGCGGCGCAGCCGCGCGAACGATGTTGCATACCGGGTCCGCGCCAGCAGCAACGCCAGCACGCCGCAACCGATCATGGCCGCCGCCACAAAAGCAGTGCCGGCCCACACGATCTCACTCGGAATTTGAGCGTGCCCATAACCGAAGACCAGGAGCAGCAGGCACAGCACAATCAAGGCGGCAAGGCGATCGACCACCACCGATTGGGTCGCGGCCGACAGCCCAAGCCGCCGTGCCGCCATGGTGATGCGCAGGACATCGCCGCCGACCGTTCCCGGCAACGCTTGGCTGGCGAAGATGCTCAGGAGCAAGTGGCGGAGCGCAGCCCCATAGGGCAGCGCCGACCGCACACTTCCCATGGCCAGATGCCAACGCAGACCGGCAAGCGGGAACTGGATCAATTGCAGGGAGAAGGCTGCGGCGAGAAGCGAGGAGTCGATGCCCCGCAGCAGCTCCCAAGACAGATTGGGCCCCGTCCAATTGAAAATGGCGATGAACAGTACCGCCGTGACCGCTGCGCGCAGCAGGAGTTGCGACCACCCGCTCCAACCCTGGAGAGAAATGCTCATCGCGCGCGGCGCTGCCAGAGACTAAGTTCAGCGAGGCGCAACCGCGTACAACCCGCAGGATCGGCAATGTCGAGCCTGAGGCGCTCGACCGGGCCTCCCAATAGCCAGCGCGGCGCGGCATCGAGCGGCACGAACAGCACGCCATTGCCGCCTTCGAAACGGACGACATGGTCCTCGTCGAATCCGGCCATGCCGGCATGGCGCCAATACAACTCGATTCGGAACGGCGCAGCGTTCGCCTCAAGGCAAGACAGTTCGACGCGCAGGATGCCGGCATCGTTGCCATCGATTGGCGGCACTATGTTGATGAGGACACCGAGATCGGGCCCGGTGACAACATAATCCGCGTCCTCCCGCGCCGTGCCGTGGCCCGGCTCGGCCGCGGCATCCAGCGCGCGAATGCGGACCAATCGGTCGCGCTCCAATATTGCCGCCGAAGCGCCCCAGGACAGCGGTAGCCGGCTGAGATCGATGCGCCGGAAGGCGCGGTCGAGGCGCGCGCGGGCATCTCCGGCATCGCCCGACGCGCGTCGCGGGTCGACCAGCAGGGATGCCGCCCCCGCTTGCAAGCCGACCAACTCGCCGCGCCCGACGCGCTCGACCACATGGCGATAGATTTGATGGGCGCGGAGCGAGGCTGGAAACGGATGGCCCGCCTCCGCGCCGCCCAAGCCAAGCAACACGACCGCAGGCGGCCTCGCCTCGAGACGCGCACGCGAGCGCTGCTGCATCGCCGCCGCCGGCAAGGTCATCACGGCGCCGCTTTCGATCGGCACGGGACGGTCGAGATAGACATAATTGGCATTGCGATCGCTGAGATCGAGATAGGGCTCGCCCGGCGCTAAGATGCGGTCGAGCGTTTGTTTCAGCGGCGCCAGTTCGGCGACGAGCCCTGGGGGAATGTAGCCACGGCCCAATCGCGGCAAACCGTGCGCTGCAGCGTCGATCAACGCCCGGTCGCCAACCGGTCGAGCGGCGCCCGGAATCGCGAGCCACGCGCCGGGGTCGAAGCCGGCGCGGAAGGCGGGGAGTAGAGCGCCCAGCCCGAAAGCGGCGACGGCAAATATCGCCACGCGCTGCGGCACCGTCAGCGCCAAGCTCGCCACCGCGGGCAGCAACAGCGCCAAGACAAGTACGCTCTGCGCACCCGGCCGCGACGGCCCGCCAGGATCGATCCGCCCGATCGTGTGGGGGATCAGGACCAGAACGAAGAGAATGGCGGCGCCAGCGAAGACCAGGCAGCGTTGCCGCCGGTCGATATCGGCCTGTTTCAACCCCATCCACAGCAAAATCGACACCGCGATCAGACCGGGGAACCAGGCATGGCGCAAGATTTCCCAGAACACGGGGTTGACCGGCCAGGCCAGGTTGATGCTGTCCGCCACGGGAATGCCGTGGACGGCACCGTAGATAGCGCGGTTCTCCAAGACGAACCCGACCAGCGCCAGGATGACGGCGCCTGGCTTCGACACCAACAACGCCGCCGAGAGTGCGACGCCGAATGCCATTACGCCCAGCGTGACGCCACGCTCCGCCCGCCATCCGCGCATGAGTTGCCACACGGCAAAAGGTAACGCGGCCAGCACCGCCGCGCTGCCTTGGCCGGGTGCGAGCAGGACGATGGCGAGGCCGAGCAAACCGAAGGCCAGCAGCCAGGCGGCCGGCCGGCGCCACAAGCCGGGCAAGGCCAAGACAGCCAGCACGGCAATCGCCATGAGCAGCATGGTATGACGGCCAACCAGCGGCATCAGGACAAGGCCGAAGGCAGCGGGTATCGGTCCTGCCAGCGCCGTCAAAGCCAGCGCCGCCAGGATCAACCCTGTTGCGCGCATCGTCAACCGCCCCTGGTTTGCCGTCGCCAAAGTGCCGTCGCCGAACAGCGCGCCCATCGCGCCGTCCACATGAGACAGCAGGCCGTGGGAGGGGCTGAGATCAATGAAGGGCCAGATACCGTGATGGAAAAACTGATGCCAAGGCAGCGACCATTCGCCGTAGTGATAGTGGTCTGCTGGATTATCCATGCCGAACACCTGAGGCGCCGGCAAACCCAGACGCAGCAGCACGGCCAAGGCAGCAACGGAAAGCCCGGTCACGCCCGTATGCGATTTGGAGCGCACCAGCATCGCCCAAGACGCAAGGCAGAGCAGCCCGATTGCGATCGGCAGGGCCAAGCGCGGCCGGTTCGGACGAAGACGCTCCTCGCCCTGGCCCCAGGGCGGTTCGATCAGGGCGAAAAAGCCGAGGGCAAGCGGCACTTGCAGGAGGCGCACGATCCGATCCAGCCCGGCAACGATCCGCTCGGGATCGCGCCCGAAGCGCATCCAAACCCAGGCCGCGCTCAGCAACGACACTCCGAACGCGATCGCGGTGGCGACGGGCGCGACGCCGGCCATCGCCGGTCCCCAGAGTGGACGCAATCGACCCGCCGCCGTCAACACCGCCAGCATGGCAGCGGCGGCGAGAACGCCGATCAACAACACGCGACCGGCCAACGCAAACAGGGTGTCGCCGTCGATGGTCGAACGCTGATAGGCCGCCGCACTCACGGCTACCGTCACCACAACGAGCGCGACGGCGGACAACGTCAGCGCCGCCAGAGATAGCGCGGCCGGTCGATCGATAAAGGGCTGCCCCAACACCGTGCCGCCCAGCCAGAGCAGCACGGGGATGACGCACAAGATCAGCAGCGTATCGAAGGCACGGCGCGTGCCGTCCCGCTCGGTCAGGGTCAGCGAAACGCCATGGATCGCCCACAAAGCCAGCGGAAACGCCAGCAAAGCCGCGGCGGCCGTCGTCAGATCGGGGGCTTTGGTCAGACCCGAATACGTGATCTCGCCGACAACCAGATCGGGATGCGACTCGAACCCGCCGGCCGCCGCGATCCACCGCCCCGCCGCCAGCCCCGACCACAGAGCGACGACACCGGCAGCGGCAGCGCTGCTCCAGCTTGGTGCGGTACTTAGCAGGCGGTCAGATTGCGTGAGCATGGGCGTCGAGCAAGTGTGGCAGCGTCGCCCGTATACTGGAAGTCAATTGACGAGCAACACGGCAGGCCCCTCATCCTCCCCGTCGCAAGAGGGAGGGCCCGCGAAGCGGAAAGGTGAGGGGCCGCTGCTGCCAGAAACCGCCCCCAAGGACCCCACCCTAATTCTTCGTCTTATCCACCAACTGGTTCGCCTTCAGCCACGGCATCATGGCGCGCAGCTTCGCGCCGACCTTCTCGATCTCATGCTCGGCGCCGCGCTTGCGCATGGCTTTAAAGCTAGGCTGGCCGGCGGTATTTTCCAGCACCCATTCGCGCGCGAACTTGCCCGACTGGATTTCCTCCAGCACGCGCTTCATCTCGGCCTTGACGCGCTCGTCGACGATGCGGGGGCCGCGGGTGTAGTCGCCGAATTCGGCGGTGTTGGAGATGGAGTAGCGCATATTGGCGATGCCGCCCTCGTACATGAGATCGACGATCAGCTTGACCTCGTGCAGGCACTCGAAATAGGCCATCTCGGGCGCGTAGCCGGCCTCCACCAGGGTCTCGTAGCCAGCCAGCACGAGCGAAGTGAGCCCGCCGCACAGCACGGTCTGCTCGCCGAACAGATCGGTCTCGCATTCCTCGCGGAACGAGGTCTCGATCACGCCGGCGCGGCCGCCGCCGATGGCCGAGGCGTAGCTCAGCGCGATTTCCTGGGCGTTGCCGGTCGGGTTCTGATGAACCGCGATCAAGCAGGGAACGCCGCCGCCGCGCACATATTCGGAGCGCACCGTGTGGCCCGGCCCCTTCGGCGCGATCATGAACACGTCCAGATCCGGGCGCGGCTCGACCAGGTTGAAATGGATGTTGAAGCCGTGGGCAAACGCGAGCGCCGCACCCTTCTTCATGTTGTCCTTGAGATCGTTGCGCCACAGCGCCGCCTGATGCTCGTCGGGCGTCACCACCATCATGACGTCGGCCCATTTGGCGGCATCGGCCGGAGTCATGACCTTGAACTTGGCGCCCTCGGCCTTGGGTGCGCTGGGCGAGCCGGGCTTCAGCGCGACCGCCACGTCCTTAACGCCGCTATCGCGCATATTGAGCGCGTGGGCGTGGCCCTGGCTGCCATAGCCGATCACGGCCACCTTCTTGCTCTTGACCAAATTGACGTCGGCGTCGCGGTCGTAGTAAACGCGCATGGCGCTTTCCTTTCGGTTCGGGATTAGCGTATCGGTTTGGAGGATCTTTTGACCGGCTCGCGGCCGCCCATAGGCGAGCCCACGGTGGCGCCGCGCGCAATGGCAACGACGCCGGTGCGCGACACTTCGACCTCGCCCAGATCGGCCATCAGGCCGATGAAAGCGTTGAGCTTCTCGGTCGCGCCGGAGATTTCGAATACGAAGGATTCGATCGTGCTGTCGACCGCGCGGGCGCGGAAAATGTCGGCGATGCGCAAGGCCTCGACGCGCTCCTGGCCGACATTGCGCACCTTGACCAGCGCCAGTTCGCGCTCGATGCACGGCCCTTCCGCCGTCAAATCGTGGACGCCGTGGACTGGCACGAGGCGGGCAAGCTGCGCCTTGATCTGCTCGATCACCATGGGCGTTCCTGTGGTGACGACGGTGATGCGCGACTGATGGGTCGCCGCATCCACCTCGGCCACGGTCAGGCTTTCGATGTTATAGCCGCGACCGGAGAACAGGCCGATCACGCGCGCGAGTACGCCCGGTTCGTTATCGACCAGGACGGCGATGGTGTGGCGCTCGATCGTGCTCACGTTTCGGCAACTCCAAAAATCGAAACAGAAGGCGAAGGAGTGACGGTTCTAAACCAAAACCATCCCCTCTTCCGAAGTCGGCTTCTCCGCCTTGTCGGCCGGGCCTAGCAGCATCTCATTGTGCGCCGCGCCCGCGGGGATCATGGGGAAGCAGTTCTCGGTCTGGTCGACGCAGACATCGACGATCACGGTGCGCTTGACCCGGATCATCTCTTCGATCACGCCGTCCACATCCCCCGCTTTCTCCGCGCGCAATCCGACCGCGCCGAAGGCCTCGGCCAGCTTGACGAAATCGGGCAGGGATTCGGTGTAGCTCTGGGAATAGCGCCCGCCATGGATCAGCTCTTGCCACTGGCGCACCATGCCCATCCACTGATTGTTCAGGATGAAGATTTTGACGGGCAGCTGGTATTGGACGGCGGTGGACATCTCCTGGATGTTCATCAGGATCGAGGCCTCGCCGGCAACGTCGATGACCAGCGCATCGGGATGTGCGATCTGCACGCCGATGGCGGCGGGCAGGCCATAGCCCATGGTGCCGAGCCCGCCCGATGTCATCCAGCGGTTCGGCTTTTCGAATTTCATGAACTGGGCGGCCCACATCTGGTGCTGGCCGACCTCGGTCGTGATGAAGGTCTCGCGACTGCGGGTGAGCGTCTGCAAGCGATCCAGCGCATATTGCGGCTTGATGACCTTGGTCGTTTTTTCGTAGCGCAGGCAATCGCGCCGGCGCCAGCCATCGATCTGTTTCCACCAGGATTGCAGCCCGCGCTCGTCGGCCTTGCCCTTGCGCGCTTTCCAGGCGCGGGTCAGGTCGGCGATCACGCTGGCGCAGTCGCCCACGATCGGCACATCGACCCGCACATTCTTGTTGATCGAGGAGGGATCGATATCGACATGGATTTTTTTCGAGCCGGGCGAGAAGGCCGCGAGCCGCCCGGTCACCCGGTCGTCGAAGCGGGCGCCGATATTGATCATGACGTCGCAATCATGCATGGCCATGTTGGATTCGTATGTTCCGTGCATGCCGACCATGCCGAGGAACAGCGGATCGGACGCCGGCAACACGCCCAGGCCCATCAGGGTCAGCGTGCAGGGAAATCCGGTCAGGCGGATCAGCTCGGTCAGTTTTTTCGAGGCATCGGGCCCTGAATTGATGACGCCGCCGCCGCAATAGAACAGCGGCCGCTTCGCCCGCGCCATCAACTCAACCGCTTCCTGGATGCGCTGGGAGTCGGCCTTGGTTTGAGGGCGATAGCTCTTATGCGCAAGTTCGGTCGGCCCGATATAGGGTCCGCTGGCGAATTGCACGTCCTTGGGCAGATCGACCACGACGGGACCGGGCCGTCCGGAACGCGCGACATAGAACGCTTCGTGCATAACGCGCGCCAAATCCTTAACGTCCTTCACCAGGTAATTGTGCTTGGTGCAGGGACGGGTGATGCCGGTGGTGTCGGCCTCCTGGAAGGCGTCGTTGCCGATCAGATGGGTCGGCACCTGGCCGGTCAGACAGACCACGGGAATGCTGTCCATAAGAGCATCGGTCAGGCCGGTCACCGCGTTGGTGGCGCCGGGTCCCGACGTAACCAGCACGACCCCGACCTTGCCGGTCGAGCGCGCATAGCCCTCGGCCGAATGGACGGCACCGCCCTCCTGGCGCACCAGGATGTGGCGCAGCGCGTTCTGCTTGAACAGCGCGTCGTAGATCGGCAGCACGGCCCCGCCGGGATAACCGAAAATAACCTCAACGCCCTGGTCGACCAGGGCTTTAAGTATGATTTCGGCACCGGTCATGGTCTGCGCAGACATGGTATTCCCCTCGCGACTCCGCGCGAATCCTGGGATTTTGACGACTGCCCCGGCGCGAAGCGGCGCGTAACCTAGTCGCTCAGCCCTGGTCGGTCAACATAAACTGACGAATTTTCGGAAAGATTTCAGCCGTCATAGAGTCAGAATATTGCGCGTCCAGGGCGGTCAAAGCATCGCCCTCGCCCGGTTCGAGCTGGTGGCGGAACCAGGTTGCCTGGCGTTTTACGTAACGCCGGGTTGACGCTTGGGCGGCCGCCACCGCCTCGGCCAAAGTCGTTTCGCCCACGATATGAGCAGCTAATTCCGGCACGCCGAGCGCCTTCATGACCGGCAAGGACGGATCGAGTTTGAGCGCCATCAAGGCCTTAACCTCAGCCAAGGCCCCCGCCCCGATCATGCGCCAGAGCCGGGCATCGACCGCCTCATGAAGCGCGGCGCGCGGCGGCATGATCAGAACAATCAGAAAGCGCAGATCATGGCCCGGATCGGTCGGATCGGCCTGCCAATCCGCCAGCGACCGGCCGGTCGCCTCAAGAACCT
The DNA here is from genome assembly GCA_009694085.1 of Alphaproteobacteria bacterium. Taxonomy (GTDB): domain Bacteria; phylum Pseudomonadota; class Alphaproteobacteria; order SHVW01; family SHVW01; genus SHVW01. The sequence goes on along the minus strand of SHVW01000021.1, from coordinate 4,229 downwards.
CCCAAGCGCGCAGCAACCGCTGGCCGTCGCTGGCCCGCAACCATGCGCCCATGACTGGGTCGCGCGAGGCCAACTCGCCATGGAACGCTACCGGCCCCAGAACCTCTAATCTGACGCGTGCCGCGCGCCTGATGGCATCGGGAATCTCGGGTATGGCGGCCAGGCCGTGGATCAACGCGTTGATGTATAGACCGGTGCCGCCAGTGACAATGGGAACCCGCCCCGCCGCCTGCGCCTCGGCAATCGCGGCCAGCGCCTTGTCGCGCCACAAAGCGGCGGAACAGGCTTCGGCAGCGGGCAATACGCCGTAGAGAAGATGGGGTGCGCGCGCCAAAGCTGCCGCATCGGGGCGCGCGGTCAGCACGGCCAGTTCCTTGTACACTTGCATGGAATCCGCGTTGATGACGCTTCCGGGAAGTCGCTCGGCCAGAGCCAGGGCCAGCCCCGACTTACCGCTCGCGGTCGGCCCGGCAACGATAACGACCGGTTCAGCCATCGCCGCGCACCGCAAGGACGGCGCTATTCGGGCACATTTTCATACTTCCGACGAAAGCCGCTTCATTCGTATGAATCGCCGCGCTATACAGCCAGCAATCATGTCTCATGTCCTCGTGCTGATCGCCCCGCCCGAGCGTCGCCTCGACCCTAGCACGGTCGCGACGCTCGCTTCACACCTCGGCGGCGGCGCGCCAACATGGCTCAGCCCCGGCCGCGCCTGCGAGTTCGCCCTGCCCAACCCACATGCGGCGACCGGCGCCGCGCTGCCCAGTCATATCGATTCCGCCGTTCTGCCCCGCGCTGGACGCCGTAAGCGCATGTTGGTTGCCGACATGGATTCAACGATCATCACCAGCGAATCGCTGGACGAGCTTGCTGCCTTCGCCGGCATCAAGGACGAGATCGCGGCTATCACCCGGCGTTCGATGAATGGCGAGATCGATTTCGCCGATGCCCTGCGCGAGCGGGTCGCCATGCTCAAGGGCCTGGAACGCGCCGCGCTCGACCGCGTGATCGCCGACATGGCGTTGATGCCCGGGGCGGCAGCTTTGGTTGCGACCATGCGTGCCCATGGTGCGTTCACCGCGCTAGTCTCTGGCGGGTTTACCCAGGTGACATCCGCAGTGCGCGCCCGTGTCGGTTTCGATATCGATCGCGGCAACGATTTGGAGTTCGCCGATGGCCGGCTAACCGGACGGGTGCTCGAACCGATTTTGGACAAGAATGCCAAGCTCGCAACACTCAAGGCGCTCGCCGCCGAACGCGGTCTCGATCCGGCGGACACCCTGGCGGTCGGCGACGGCGCCAACGATCTACCCATGCTGCTGGCGGCCGGCCTGGGCGTCGCCTTCCAGGCCAAGCCCAGCGTGGCCGCCGCCGCGCGCGTGCGCATCGAGCAGGGCGATCTGACCGCGCTCCTCTATCTCCAGGGCTATCGCGACGACGAGATCGTGCGTCCGCCCGGCACGTCATGATCGCCGCCGATCTCTTGCGTTCCTGGCTATTCGTGGCCGGCGCAGATGCCGCCGCTCAACGCGCCGCGCTCGAAAGCGGGGCCGACACGATCATTCCCGATCTGGAGGATTTCACGCCGCCGCCATTGCGCGCGCGGGCGCGCGGCATGATAGTCGATTTGTTCGAGCGCTGCCGCAAGATCGGCATGGCCGCCGCCGTGCGGATCAACCCGCTGGAAGCGGATGGCGCCGTCGATCTCGCCGCCATCATGGCCGGCCGACCCGATCTGGTGCTGCTGCCCAAGACGGCAGCGCCGGAGCAGATCGTCGCCCTCGATGCCGCTATCGCCGCTGCGGAAACACAGCATGGGATCGTCGCCGGCACCACCGCCATCGTGCCCAATGTGGAAACCGCCGCCGGGTTGGTGCGCACGATCGAGATCGCGCGCGCCAGCCCCCGCGTTATCGCCTGCCTTGTGGCGGCCGAGGATATGGCGGCCGACCTTGGTGCCGAGCGGCGGCCCGACGGCGCCGAACTCGCCTATGTCCGCGCGCGCTTCCTGGTCGATTGCCGGGCGGCCGGCGTGGAGGCGATCGACTGCCCCTATACCTTCGCCGATGCCGAGGGCGCCGAGCGCGAGGCCCGCGGCGCGCGCCGGCTGGGCTATCGTTGCAAAAGCCTGGTTCGCCCCGAACATGCGGCGGCGATCAACCGGGCGCTCACGCCCGGCCGGGAGGAACTGGCCGCGGCCCAGGCCCAGATCGCGGCCTTCGAAGCTGCCCGCGCGCAGGGCGAGGACCGTGCCCAGGTCGATGGCGCCTGGGTCGAGGTGCCGACCTATCTAAACGCCCAGCGCCTGATCGCCCGGGCCGCGCGGCTGCGCACCGCGCGATAGTGGCCAGAGAACAGCAGCGGCGGCCAGGTTGAGTACGGATACGGTCAAGAACACCGTGGGTACCGAGAAGCCCGCGATCAGCATGATCGCGGTCGCCAACGCGGCCACGACCATGAACGCCGCGTTGATCACGTTGTTGGCGGCGATGATACGCGACCTATGGCTCTCCTCGCCCCTCGCCTGCAAAAGTGCGTAGAGCGGCACGATGTAGAGACCGCCGAACACGGCGACCAACAGTAGGTCGATAACGATGCGCCAGGCGTGGAAATGGCCAAGGAAGGCACCCAGCGTCATCAGCCCGCCGCCGTGAATGGGGACGGCGCTCGCGGCGAAGAAGAGATCGATGCCGAATGCGCTCATGCCAAGCGCGCCGAGCGGCACATATGTGGCCGCGATATCGCCGCGAAGCAGGCGGACGCATAACAGCGAACCGAGCCCAATGCCGACGGAAAACACCGTCAGAAACAAGGTGACGACATGTTCGTCGGCACCCAACACATCCCGAGTGAATGCCGGGAGCTGCGACAGGAAAGTGGCGCCCACGAGCCAGAACCACGAGATCCCGAGGATCGAGAGCCAGATCGTGCGATCGGCACAAGCGTCCCTCACCAGGGACCGGGTGGCGGAAAACGGGTTAACATCGATGCGCAAATCAGGTGCCGCGGGCGGCGCGCTCGGGATGCAAAGGCTGGATGCTAGACCGCCCAAGGCCACCGCCATCATCAGGGCTGTCGTCATGACAATCCCCCCCGCCGGCAGGATCAAGACCCCGCCGAGGATGGTACCGATTAGGATGGCCAGGAAGGTACCGGCCTCGATCAGCGCATTGCCCGCGAGCAGTTCTCCGCGCGCGAGGTGGACCGGCAGAATGCTGTATTTGATCGGTCCGAAGAAGGTCGAATGCACGCCCATCAGGAACAGCGCCGTCATAAGGATTGCGATGCTCTCGGCAAAGAAACCGATTGCGGCTAGCGCCATAATCGCAACTTCGCTTGCCTTGACCCAAATCGCCAGAATCCGCTTGTCCATCTTGTCCGCGAGTTGACCAGCCATCGCCGACAGCAAGAAAAAAGGCAGAATGAAAATGCCGGCCGCCGCGGTGGCGGGCAATTGGCCATTCATCCCGGAAGCGTCGGCTAACTTGAATATCACCAGAATGACCAGCGCATTCTTCAGCACATTGTCGTTCATCGCGCCAAGGAACTGGGTCGCGAATAGCGGCAGGAAGCGACGGGCTGTGAGTAGATCGAGGCTGGCGCTTTTCATTCCGGTCTCTATAGCCCGCTCAGAACCCAGACCTGCTCCCGGCCCTGGGCGGGTGGAGATTTTGCGAAATCCGAATAGAGCGCTTCCTCGCGAAACCCAGTGGCCTCGAAGAGCGCGCGCAACTCGGACTGGAACGACCAGCGCTGCTCGATCACCTCTCGGCTTTCGCGCGCGAGCGAGCCGTCCTCCCGCTCGATGCGATAAGAGATGACCTGAGTGACGCGTTGGGCCGCGGCGTCGACGCGGCGCTCCTCGACACGCCAGCGCAGCATCTCGCGGGTTTGGGGATGGACAATGTTGAGGTGACGATGCTTCTCGAATAGCTCCGCAGAGGCGAAGAGATCGGGCGGCGGGTCGAACAGATGGAGAGCGGCGCGCCCGCCCGACGCCAGATGGGCCCGCAACGCCAGCAGGGCTTTGCGCTGATCGGCAGGGGTCAGCAGGTGATTGAAGCTGCGATAGGGGACGAGCACGAGGGGAAACCGGCGGCCCAAATCGAGGTCCACCATGTTCTGCTGTAAGAAGCTAATACGCTTCGCAGCTTCGGGGCGACGCGCGCCCTTGGCCTCCGCGCGCTTGAGCATGCTGACGGCGAGGTCGACGCCGACAACTTCGT
>SHVW01000020.1 GCA_009694085.1 Alphaproteobacteria bacterium | reverse complement strand
ACGCCAATCTGAAAAACGCCGACATGGCCAACGCGGTGATCAAGAACACCGATTTCCGCCATGCCAATCTCGACGGCGCCCACCTCGAAGGCTGCGACCTGTCGGCCGCCGACATGACCAGCGTCAATCTGGTGCGCGGCGAAGACACATTGCCCCAGGACATCCGCGAAATCCTGAAGAACCACTATGTCTGGATTCGCGAGGACGGCCGGGTCGGCCAGCGCGCCAATCTGAGCAACGCCGATTTGACCTATGTCGATCTGTCCAATGTCAATCTGAGCGGCGCCAATCTCAACGCGGCCGTGCTCAAGGGCGCCAATATGGCGCAGTCGCTGTTCGTCATGTCCGACCTTGGCTATGCCGACCTAACCGACTCCAATCTGAGCCTGGCAACGCTGGACGGCGTCAACATGACCGAGGCCGATCTGACCAATGCCAATTTGCGCGGCGCCATCCTCGGCCCCGTCGATCTGAAAGACAGCTCGGGCAAGGCGACGGGCCGGCTGTGGTCGGCCAATCTGTCGCGCGCCGTGCTGGTCAACGCCGATCTGACCGGCGCTAATTTGACCAAGGCGCGGCTGGACGGCGCCAAGCTCGACGGCGCCACCATCCCGCGATCTCGGCACCGACAAACCCGGCCGAAGTTTCGATAGCGCGGGCGGCGCGCGCCACGCCCAGGAGCCGCGGACCGATTTTCACCGCCAGGCGAAGGCGGATTTCGCCAAGCGGCTAGCCGATTATGTCGAGCAAGGCGCCGCGCAGAAGAAATTCGAGCGGCTTGTGCTTGTGGCGCCGCCGCAAATGCTGGGCGATCTGCGCGCGGCGCTCGGCAAACAGAGCGCGCGGCTTGTGACGGACACGCTCGACAAGGACCTGACCAAATTGCCGGCGGCGGAGATCGCCGATCATCTGCGGCCTCTGGTCAAACTCTAGGGCCGAACGACGCCCCATGCCGTTGAGGCCGAAGCCAACCCGTTATTTGCTCGCCTTCCGCCTGGCCACCGCCTCGGCCAGCAGGCACAGGATTTCGAACATCATGGTGGCGCCGACGATGGCCGTGCCGCCGGTCTGGTCGAAGGGCGGCGATACCTCGACCACGTCGCCGCCGACCAGGTCCAGCCCGCGCAGGCCGCGCAGCATCTTCTGCGCCTCCGCCGTGGAATAGCCGCCGATCTCCGGCGTGCCCGTGCCCGGGGCATAGACCGGATCGAGGCCGTCGACGTCGAAGCTGACATAGGTCGGCCCGTCGCCCACCACTCGCCTGGCCTCGGCAATCACCTTGTCCGGCCCGAGGTCGAAATATTCCTCGATGGTGACGACCCGGATGCCCTGTTCCAGGCCCCAATCCATGTCGTCGAGCCGGTAGAGCGAGCCGCGGATGCCGATCTGTATGGTGCGCTTGGGGTCGAGCAACCCTTCCTCGATGGCGCGGCGGAAGGGCGTGCCATGGGTGTATTTGAAGCCGCCGAAATAGCTGTCCCAGGTGTCGGTGTGGGCGTCGAAATGGACCATGCCGACGGGCTGATGCTTGGCGATGGCGCGGAAGATCGGCAGCGTGATCAGGTGATCGCCGCCCGCCGCCAGCGGCACCGCGCCGGCGGCGTGGAGTTTGCCGAAATACGCCTCGACCCGCTTCAGCGTTTCCATCAGGTCGATCGGGTTGACCGAGCAATCCCCGAGATCGCCGCAGCGGGCGAGTTCATAGGGCGCCACCTTGGTCGCGTGATTGACCCGCCGCATCAGGCTGGACATGTTGCGGATTTCGCGCGGCCCATGGCGCGCGCCGGCGCGGTTGGTGGTGCCGCCATCCCAGGGCACGCCGCACAGCGCGACATCGACGGCGCCGGGGTCGCGGAACACGGGCAGGCGCATGAAGGTGGCGATGTCGCCGAAGCGCGGCATCACCATGCCATCGACGGGCTGCGGATTGGAATTGGGCCGGACCGTATCGTTCATAACTGCTCCTGGGTTGGTGCGGCCATCATAGGCGGCGACGGCTAGAACGACGAGTCCGCTCCTTTCAGGAAATCGGCCTCATCGGGCGTGGTCGGCCGGCCGAGCGCGGCGTTGCGATGGGGGAACCGGCCGAACCGGGCGATGATGACCTTGTGCTTGAGGGCGAATTCGATGGTGCGGGCATCGCCGATGCGCTCGCGTATCAGGTCGATGGCGCGATCCTGGTCGGCCAGATTCTCGCTATGCTCGAAGGGCAGGTAGAAGAATATCCGCCGATCCGCCGGCACCATCAGGTCGAAGCCGCGCTGGATCGCCAAATCCGCGACCCCCAGGGCTTGCCCGTCGGTCGCAAAAGCGCGCGCCGTGCCGCGATAGATGTTGCGCGGAAACTGGTCGAGCAGGATGACGAGGGCCAAGGCGCCCTCGGCGGTTTCCTGCCAATCCCGAAGGTCACCGGCCGCTGCCGCCCGCAGGGTCGACTCGAAGCGCAAACGAATCGCCTCGTCGAAGGCAGCCTCCTTAACGAACCAGCGCGGACGGGCTTGATCGCTGAACCAAAAGTCAAAAATCCCGCGGAAATCGGCCATTGTTAGCGATGCCACCCTTTTTTCTGAGCCGCGTTTACCTACTGGTAAGGATTGTCCCACTAGATTGCGCGCGCTGACAACACACGGGGTTTACGACATGTCCGGCTTGTTCACGATCTTTCTCAATATCGCGGCCATCTGCGGGGTGCTGGGCATCACCTTCCACTACTACGCCAAGCTTCAAGAGGTCATACGGCGAAACAGTTCCGAGGCTTTCGACTTCGGGCGCGCCAGCCCCCGTCGATAAAGGTTGGGCCGGGCCTGCCGGCTTTCCCCTGGACATAGGGCGCGGACAGGGAAACTCTAAGGGGACCATTCCCTCATCTCCGTGAGTTCCTGTCATGACCGACGGACTTTCCCGCCCCGATATTTCCCAAGATGCCGGCCTCACCTACCGGCCGGTCGTGACCGGCACCCGCCATATGGTGGTGGCCGGCCATTACGGCGCCGCCCATGCCGGCTTCAAGATCCTGGAAAGCGGCGGCAACGCCGTCGATGCCGGGGTCGCCGCCGGCATCGCCTTGGGCGTATTGCAGGCCGATCTGGTCAACGTCGCCGGCGTCGCCCCGATCATGTACTACGAGGCCGCGACCCGGGCGGTCGCCACCATCAGCGGGCTCGGCACCTGGCCGCGCGCCGTCACGCCCGATTATTTCCAGAAGCGCCATGGCGGCAAGATCCCGGAGGGCTTGTTGCGCACGGTGGTGCCGGCCGCGCCCGACGCCTGGATCCTGGCACTGGAGCGCTGGGGCACCATGAGCTTCGGCGAGGTTGCCGAAGCCGCCATCCGCTTCGCGCGCAACGGCTATGTCATGTATCCGCTGATGGCGGAGTCGCTCGCCAACAACGCCGACAAATATCGCCGCTGGCCATCCAGCGCCGCCATTTTCCTGCCCCAAAACCGGCCGCCCCGGACGGGCGAGCTGTTCGTCCAGGCCGATCTGGCGCGCTCGTTGCAATACATGGTCGATCAGGAGAGCGCCGCCCGGGGCAAGGGCCGCGCCGCCGGCCTTGCCGCCGCGCGCGCGGCCTTCTACACCGGCGATATCGCCGCCGCCATCGTCAAATACCATGGCCAAAATGGCGGCCTCATGACCGCGGCCGACATGGCCGAGTATCGCTCCGCCATCGAGCCGCCGGCGCGCGTGCGCATGGGCGCCATGGACCTCTACACCTGCGGGCCCTGGTGCCAGGGGCCGGTGCTGGGCCAGATGCTGAATCTGGTCCAGGGCTTCGACCTCAAATCCCTCGGCCATAATTCGCCCGCCTATATCCATGTCCTGACCGAGGCCATGAAGCTGGCCTTCGCCGACCGTGAACGCTGGTATGGCGATCCGCGCTTCGTCGATGTGCCGCTGGAGCGCCTGCTGTCCCAGGCCTATGCCGCCGAGCGGCGCCAGATGATCCGGCCCGACCGGGCCTGGCCCGAAATGCCGCCGCCGGGCGACGCGGCGCCAGGCCCACTCAAGCGCGCGGTCGGCGCGCCCGGACCATCCCTCGATACTTCCTATGTCTGCGTCGTCGACCGCCATGGCAATGCTTTTTCCGCCACGCCCAGCGACACCTCGACAGACACGCCGGTCATTCCCGGTACCGGGCTCAGCCCGTCCTCACGCGGCTCGCAGAACTGGGCCGATCCCACCCATGCCTCGTCGGTGGCGCCGGGCAAGCGCCCGCGCCTGACCCCGGCCCCGGCGATCGCCATCGAGGCGGGCAAGGCCTTGCTGCCGCTGGGCACGCCCGGCGGCGACGTTCAGGCCCAGGCCATGCTTCAGGTGTTGCTCAACATCGCCGTGTTCGGCATGAACCCGCAGCGCGCGGTGGAAGAACCGCGTTTCGCCACCATGAGCTTCCCCGACAGTTTCGAGCCCCATAGCTATTACCCCGGCTGGCTCAATCTGGAGGGCCGGCTGCCCAAGGCGACGGGCGACGAGCTGGCGCGGCGCGGCCATGACGTTCACTGGTGGCCCGATCTGGTCTGGCGCGCCGGCGCGGTGTGCACCATCCATGCCGACGAGACCACTGGCATCAAACTCGGCGGCGCCGATCCGCGCCGGCCGGCCTATGCGCTCGGTTGGTAAAGGAGAAAACCATGTCGACAGCGATCAAGGACAATAGGGCCCCCGGCTTCGCCAAGAACCCGGACAAGCGCATCGAACTCAAACGCGAGGGCAAGCGTATCGCGGTCACCGTCGGCGGCATCGTCGTTGCCGACAGCACCGACGCCATCACCATGGTGGAAACCGGCGGCTATCAACCCGTCCACTATTTCCCCGCCGCCCATATTCGCCCGGGCGCGCTGACGCGAACGGAGAAATCCACCCACTGCCCCTATAAGGGCCACGCCACCTATTGGACGATCGAGGCCGGCAGCAAGCGCCTGGACGACGCGGCCTGGAGCTACGAAACGCCCTATGTCGAAATGACCGAGATTGCAGGGCGCGTCGCGTTCTATGGCGACAAGGTGGATGGGATCAAGGTCGGTTAACCCTCACGCCCGCGTCAGCGGCTTGTATTTGATGCGGTGGGGTTGGTCGGCTTGGGCGCCCAGCCGCTTCCGGCGGTCTTCTTCATAGGCCTGGTAGTTGCCCTCGAACCAGACAACCTGGCTGTCGCCCTCGAAGGCGAGGATGTGCGTGGCAACGCGGTCGAGGAACCAGCGATCGTGGCTGATCACCACGGCGCAGCCCGGGAATTCGAGCAGGCCGTCTTCCAGCGCGCGCAGCGTATCGACGTCGAGGTCGTTGGTCGGTTCGTCCAGCAGAATCAGGTTCGCGCCGCGCTTTAGCATCTTGGCGATATGGACCCGGTTGCGCTCGCCGCCCGAGAGCTGGCCGACTTTTTTCTGCTGGTCGCTGCCGCGAAAATTGAACAGGGCGCAATAGGCGCGGCTCGGCATTTTTCGCCGGCCCAGATCGAGCTCTTCCAGTCCGTCGGAAATTTCTTCCCAGACCGATTTGTTTGGCGCCAGCGTGTCGCGTGACTGGTCGACATAGCCGGCGACCACGGTCTCGCCCACTTTGAGCGTGCCGCCATCGGGTTTTTCCTGGTTCGTGATCATGCGGAACAGCGTCGTCTTGCCGGCACCATTGGGCCCGATCACGCCGACGATGCCGCCGGGCGGCAGGCGGAAATCCAAATCCTCGATCAAGAGCCGGTCGCCATAGGCCTTTCTCAAATGCTGGGCCTCGATCACCAGATCGCCGAGGCGCGGGCCGGGCGGGATGACGATCTGGGCGGTGTCGCTCGCCTTCTCCAGGCTTTGCGCCACCAGCGCGTCATAGGCCTGGAGCCGCGCCTTGCTCTTGGCCTGGCGCGCGCGCGGGCTCTGCTTGACCCATTCGAGTTCCCGTTCAAGCGTGCGCTGGCGCGCCGCCTCGCTCTTGCCCTCTTGCGACAGGCGTTGCTGTTTCTGCTGGAGCCAGCCGGTGTAATTGCCCTCGTAGGGAATGCCCCGGCCGCGGTCGAGTTCGAGAATCCAGCCCGCGACCTCGTCGAGGAAATAGCGGTCGTGGGTCACGGTCACCACCGTGCCCGGATAATCGTGCAGGAAGCGCTGGAGCCAGGCGACGGATTCGGCGTCGAGATGGTTGGTCGGCTCGTCCAGGAGCAGCAGATCCGGGCGCTCCAGCAACAGGCGGCAGAGGGCCACGCGCCGGCGCTCGCCGCCGCTGAGCTTGGTCACATCGCCATCGCCGGGCGGGCAGCGCAGCGCGTCCATGGCGATCTCCACCGTGCGCTCGAGATCCCAGCCGTTGCAGTGGTCGATCTTTTCCTGCAACTCCGCCTGCTCGGCGATCAGCGCGTTCATCTCGTCCTCGCCCATGTCCTCGCCGAGCTTGGTGCTGACCTCGTTGAAACGGTCGAGCAACGACTTGGTGCCGGCCATGGCCTGGAGTACGTTGCCCTGGACATCGAGGGCGGGATCGAGCTGGGGTTCCTGGGGCAGATAGCCGACGCTGGCGCCCTCGGCCGACCAGGCCTCGCCGGAAAACTCCTTGTCCAAGCCGGCCATGATCTTGAGCACGGTCGATTTGCCCGAGCCGTTGACGCCGAGCACGCCGATCTTGGCGCCGGGCAGGAAGTTGAGCCAGATATCCTTCAACACCTCGCGCCCGCCGGGATAGGCCTTGCTCAAGCCCTTCATGACATAGACGAATTGATAGGCGGCCATCGGGCGGAAATCCTCGGGGATTGCGGGGCGGAGGGCGCGGGCGCTGGGGTTTTAGCGCGAGGGCATCGGGGGACGCAAGGGTGGTGAAGATTGCAAAGGGCGCCAAAAGCTACAACCCGGCAATCAACCGGTCGTAGTCCGCATGGGAGCCGATCCAGAACCAGGTCACGGTATCGCCGCGCGATAGCCGAGCGAGCGCCAGTGCAGCCCGATCCGAATGGAATAGGCAGCCGCGCCGCCGCTCAAGCGCTTGAATTGCAAACTGGGATGGGACGGATCGCGGCGCCAGAGATCATAGGCGTTCGTTGCCCGGCGCCGCACGTCAGGGGGCAGCGCATCGAAATACTTCCAGAAACTTCGCGTCGTCCGCGAGTTCACCTGGCCGGGCGGTCGGACGGATCATGGGGCAACACGTCGCCACGCTCCGCCTCGTCGCGCGCCCGGCGCACCAGTTCGGCCAGCTGGTCCTGCGAGGCGGCGAATCGCTGGTCCCAGCCGCGCTCGGCCTCGATTTCGTCCAGGATCAGGCTGGCGATCGAATCCTGCTCGGCCTCGGGCAGCCGGGCCAGTTCGGCAAAGGCTTTTTGAAGTCGGGCGTTCATGGCGAGGCATCCGAAGGAGTGCGATAGCGAAACTATAGCATTGTCGGGTTGATGCTGCGAAGTCGTTGCCGGAGTCACGGCAACCACCCCCACCTATCCTCCCCCGCAAGGGGGAAGGCGCGCGGTTTTCTTCAACCGCCCCTACTTCTCCCGTAAATCCGTCACCCCGTCCCAATCGCGCGGCGGCGCCTTGGCCATGGCTTCGGCGCGCGTCGCGAATTTCGCCGCCGCGCCATCGGCGGGTGCCAGCGCCGCGAAACCCGCGCGGGCTTGGGCGAAATCACCCGTCCGCCATAGCGCCAGCGCGGCAGCGAAAGACTCGGCTCTCGCCCGATCGGCCGCTGTGGCCGCTTCGGCCGGCGCCAACGGTTCCAGCAAGCCGACCGGCGCGGTGCGGCCGACCACGCGCACGCGGTCGATCTCGCGGAACACGATAGCGGCGCCGCAGGCGTCCGCGGTATCCGCGCTGACCAGGATTTGCGTGCCGTAGCCCTTGTTGGCGCCCTCCAGCCGCGCGGCCAGGTTCACGGCGTCGCCCATGACCGTGTAGTTGAAGCGCCGGGGCGAGCCGATATTGCCGACCAGCGCCATGCCAGAATTGACGCCGATGCGCGCGCGCACGGGCTGGCCGTCGCCCAGCGTGAAGCGAGCGGCCTCGTCGGCCAGCACGCGGCGCATCTCGATGGCGGCCAGCACGGCGCGCCTGGCGTGATCGGGATCGGCCACAGGCGCGCCGAATACGGCGACCACGGCATCGCCGATGAATTTATCGACGAAGCCGCCCTGGGCTTCCACGATCTCGGTCATGGCGGCGAAATACTGGTTGAGATCCTCGATCAGCCGGGCGGGATCGCGCTTCTCGCTGATCGCGGTGAAGCCGGCGATGTCGGAGAACAGGATGGAGACCGCGCGCGCCTCGCCGCCCAGCTCGGGCGGCCGGCCCTGGGCCATCATGCGGTCGATCTCCGCCCGGGGCAGATAGAGGCCGAAGGCCTGGCCGAGGCGGCGCCGGTCGCTATCGGTCACCAGGAAGCGCCAGGCCATCAGCGCGGGGAAGGCGGCGAGACCCGAGGCCAGCGCCTGGAACAGCGGCAGCACGGTTCCATGGCGGAATGCCAATGTCGCCACCGCGATCCAGGCGAGCGCCGTCAGCGCCACCGCGCCGCCCGCCATCGGTGGCGCCAGCGTCATGGCGGCGGCGGCCACCACCAGGGCGAAGCCGAGGCTGAGCGCAAAGCTAGGCCCGGCGCCGAGCGGCGCCAGCCCATCGCCGCGCAGCAGATTGTTGATGCCGGCGGCATGGATATAGACGCCGGGAATGGCATCGCGCCGGAAACCGGCGCGATAGAGCCCCGACATGACGGGATGCACGCAGCGCGCGGACAGGCCCTCGCCTTCGGGCGTGGTGATCCAGCGTTTGGAGGTGAGCTTGCGATCCTCCACATCGAGCACGGTGCCGAGCAGCACGACCCGGCCCTTGAAATGCGTCTCCAGGTAATCCGTCCGCCCCGCCGCGGCGCAGGCATGGATGTCGGCCAGCGAATAGGTCGGGATATCGCCGGCACCGCCACCGTGGTTGACCACCAGAGTTTCCCCGCGATCTCTGGGCAAGCGATAGGCGCCCAGGGTATAGCGCCCATCCGGCCCTTCCGTGGGCAGGGTGCCGGCGGGCAGACCCTGGGCGCGCGCGGCCAGTTCGACGGCCAGCGCGTTCTCGCGCGCGGCGGCGGTCGCGGCGGCCCCAACGCGGAAGGTCAGAGGCAAGCGGCGGATGATGCCATCATCGTCCTCGAACACGTTGAGCGCGCGGATATTGGCGTCGCGGCCGACCGCGATGGCGTGGCCGGCGAAAGGCGCGATCGGCCGCTCCTGATGCTGCACCCGGCCGAGCACGATGCGCCCCTCGCGCCCGCCGCGCCGCAGCGCCAGCAGATAGTCGCGCTCGAAACCGCGCAGCAGCGGCTCGACCGAGGTCGGATAGACCACGTCGAAACCGATCACCTTGGCCCCGGCGTCGAGCACGGCGTTGAGCGCGCGGCCCAGTTCGGGCGTCCACAGGGCCTGGGGCAAATCGGCGAAGGGCGGCCGGCGATAGGTTTCCTCGTCGATCGCCAGCACGACGGCGGGACTGTCGGCGGCCGGGTGGAGCGGGCCGAACGCGCGCTGGCGCAGCCAGAACAGGGCGTCGATCGACAGGCCTTCGAGCAACGGAGCGAGCGGCGTCGCGAAAAGCAAGGCGGCGGCAAGCGCGATGGCGCCGGTCGCCGCCAGATCGCGCGGTTTAGCGGCCACTGGGACTTAGAACTGGATCAGCCGCCCGGTTACGGGACCGCCGGATGCGGCGGCGGCATCAATCTGAACCACCAAACTGCGCTCGCCCGCGCTCGCCCGGTAGAGCCCGCCCGGTGCCAGCCGGACCCCGGATTTGGCGAGATCGGTCTTGGCGCCGGTGACATCGACCGCGATCGGCGCGCCTGATTGGTCGATCCGCTCGAAAGTGATCCGATTTTTCGCCGCCGCGCCAGCGCCCAGCGCCACCACCGGGCTGATGCCGTAGATGGTCAAATCGGCGGCGGCGGATTTAGCGGCGCCAGCTTGTGCCGTCGGCGCCTTGCGGAAGACCATGGCGCCGCTTTTGCCGGCCTGGGCCGTGGTCAGTTGGAGCTTGCCGCCATCGCATGGATTGGTCTTGCGCTCGACCCGCCCGCCCGTGACCTCGGACTGCTCGGCGCCGATCTTGACCGTGCCGCCGCCGCGAATGGTCTCGTGCACGCAGCTCTTGAGATAGCCCAGGACCAGCACGCCGCCGGGCTTGAGTTCGATCACCCGGCCGGCATCGACATAGTCGAGCGCCTCGACGCCGACGACGCCGCCCTCGGCATCCTCGACGATAGCCGCGGGTGCGGCGAGTGCGGGCGTGGCGAGCAACAGCGCGGCACTCGCAAGGGTCAGGATTCGCATGGTCATCGCTCCTATGACTTCGTTCTAGCGGCCGCCGTCGCCGACCAGGGTGAAGGCGGCCCAGAAGATCGGGTGGGCGTAGCTGAATATCGGCTTGCCCGCGCCATCGGCGGGACCAGGACCGTCGATCAGTCCCAACATGGCCTGGCGCAACGCCTCGGCGCGGGTCAGCGCGGGATTGGCGGCCTGACGCGCGAACAGATCGGTGGTCAGCTTCTGCGCCGATGTGGTTTCAACCGGCCAATTGCTGACCAGCAGCGCTCGCGTGCCGGCATAAAAGAAGGCGCGGCCCAGGCCCGAGATCGCCTCCGCCCCCGCCCCCTGCCCCGAGGCCGTGTTGCAGGCGGACAGCACGACCCAATCCGCGTCGAGCTTGAGCGCCAGGATGTCTTCCATGGTCAGCAAGCCGTTGCCGCCATCGGGCGTCACCGCCGGGCTGGTCAAGGCCAGCGCCGGTTGACCGAGGCCGGTCAGATCGCCCGGCACTAGGCCGTGGGTGGCGAACATGACGACGCGATAGTTGGCGAGATTGGCCTTGGACACGGTCGCCTTGGTCGCCTGGGCGCCGATGAACAAATCGCGCGCCGGATCGCCCTTAAGCGTCAGTGCCACGCTCTTCACCTCGTCGGCCGTCTCGGGCAGGCGCGGCAATTGGCCGAGTTCGGCCGTCACGTCGATGCCCGACGCCTTCGGCGCGCTGCGCAGCTTGATCTTGCCGCCGCGCATGGTGACCGCGGCCGTTTGCGGCGCCGCCTCGGCGGCCTGCGCCGTGCTGAACAGCGGATCGCCGAAACCGACGAAGGCGCGGCGGCTGGCGTTGCCCGCCGGCAGCGCGCGCAGCGTGGCGAGCGAGGCGACCGACGGCAATTGCGATACCGCCGCCCGGCGCAGCAGCCAGGGCACCTGGCGATAAGCGGCGAACGGCTCGCCCTTGGCCGCGGCAAGCGTGGCAGGCGCGGTCGGCAACAAGGCGAGCGAGATCTGGCCAAGCGGCCCGTGCGGCACGACCAGCAGACTCTTGGCGGATTTCCAACCCGCTTCGACCGGCTGGATCAGCCCGGCATAAAGCTTGTGAGCCGCCGCCAGATCGAAGGCAGGGATGTCATCGAGCGATTCGGCATTGGGGTCGAGCGCCTTGCGCAGCCCCTCGACCAGCGCGGCCAGTTCGGCGCGTCCCATCGCCCAGGCGACGAAAGCCGGCGCGCCCTGCGCCGGCACCGCCCAGGCATAGCTGCGATCCTCGGCGCTGTAGAGCGCGATCAGGGCCTCGTCGGCCTTCAGATGCTTGCGCGCCGCCTCGATCGAGGCCGGTTTCGGGTTGATCAACTGAGCATAGTCCGGGAATTTCGCCTCGATCTCCTCCATGGCGCGCGCGCGCGCGTCGCGCAACCCATCGATGCGCGCGCGCAAGGCCTTGACCGCCGCCGCATCCTGCTCGTCGGCGCGCGCGCTGATCGCATTGGCGAGCAGTCCGTTGAGCGCCGAGACCTGACGCTGGGCGTCCTGCTCGCGCCGGGCCAGATCGGCCAGCGCCGGATTGCTGGCGGCGGCGCGGGCAGCCGACGCCGCCAACGCCCGCGCCACGCTGCGGCCGCGTGCCGCCTCGGCAAGCTGGAACGTCTGGCCGGCCGCGTCGGCGCCGCCGCGCTCGGCGGTCAGCCGCATCTTCGCTTCCAGGATCAGGCGCAGACGTTGATCCCTAGCCGAGGCCGACGAGGCGTCGTCATCGGATTCGCGCGACCGGCTGAGCAGAACAGGCACGGCCTGATCGAATTCGGCGAGCGCCTGGTCGCGCTGACCGCTCTCCGCCAGCGCCATAGCGTAGATGCCGCGCAACTCGGCCGTGCCGTAATCCTTGTCGCCGAGCAGGGCGAGCTGGTTCTTGACCTGCTCGGCCAGCATGGACACCGCCTCCGCCGCCCGCCCGGTTTTGACCATCACGATCGGCAAGGCAAGGTTGCCGCGCAGGTAGACCTCAAGCTCCTCCGGCGAATCTCTGAGCCCCTGGCGGTTAGTCTCGAACTCCTTCCAGGCCTCGGCCCAGTTCCCTTGCAGGGCGAGGACATTGGCGAGGTTGATGCGGCTCGGGCCGAGTCCCTGCAATCCGTTCGCCAGGACCAGCTCGAGCGCTTTGCGCGCCAGCCCCTCGGCCTCCCCGAGCCGGCCCTGCTCGGACATCACCCTAGCAAGGGTGCCCAAGCTCGCAGCGGTCTGTAGGCCCTTGGTACCGCCCTGGCGCTGGGCGCTGGCGAGCACAAGGCGCACCTCGTTCTCCGCCTCGGTCAAGCGTCCCTGGGCAATGTAGTTGTGCGTCAAGCTCATGCGAAACTGATCGCGCAGCCCCGGCGCGCGCGGATTCGTGCTGGCCTCTGCCTGCGCTATGGCACGCCGCATGAAATCCTCCGCCTCGACATACTGCCCCTTGGCCTGAAGAAGCCCGCCTTGGACGCTCAATAGCGAGATTCCCCACATTTGCCGGGCCTCGACCGGGACGCCGCGCATGCCGGACATCTGTTCGACCAGCTTGCGCGCGTCGCTCAGCGCACGCTCGGCGACGTCGAGATGACCCGCGCTCACAGCCTGGCCTGCAAGAAAGAAATAGTATGCGATGCGTTGCCCGTGCATGACATTGGGGGTCGCCGCGATCGCCTTCTCGGCGGATCGATAGGCTGCCACCCGGCGTGCCATGCTGCCCTGCGCCCGGGCCAACAGGGCATACAGCTCGCCGAGATTGAAGCCGGGCGCCTGCTCGGCATGAACGACCGCCTGGCGGAAGTCTTTCATGGCCTGGCCCTGACGGCCGGCGACCTGCGCCGCGAGCGCACGCAGCCGATAGAACTCGGCCAGTTCCTTCTGGTCCGCGGTTTGCGGCGGTGCCTCCTCGGCTTTGGCCCGGGCGCGCGCGATCCGCTCGGGGTCGACCGCCAACGTGTCGTCCAACAATTGCGAAGCGCCGGCCTCGGTGTTCTGACGCATCATCGGCGCGGGGCTGCCCGACCCCTGGGCGCCCGCGGCGGGCGCCGCCTGGCCCGGTGCCGATGGATCCCGGCCGCCGGCGGGCGGGCCGCCCTGGGGCCTGCCGGTCTGGGGCCTGCCGGTCTGGGCGGGCGCGGTCGTCACGGGATTATCCGACTCGCCGCGCGCATGCGGCGGCAACCCAACAACCACGGCGACGGCCAATCCCAAACCAATGGCCAACACCAACGCATTCCAGCCCACTGCATGCGCCATGGGAACACCCTCCCCCAAGCGGAAATCGCCTCGCGCCAAGCCAATCATAGACCTTGCCAGTTCGTCCGCCAAGTAACGGCCATCACCGAGCCTGCCCCGGGCGGTGGAATGGCGCATGCTCACGCCTTGCGATAAGCTGACGCCCTGGCCCGCACGTCCAAAGGGGGAGCATCGTCGCCATGGCACGCTCGGTCCTGCTCGTCGATGACGAGCCCAATATCGTGCTGTCGCTGGAATTCCTGATGAAACAGGCGGGCTATGAGGTGCGCGTGGCACGCGACGGCGAGGCGGCGCTTGCAGCCATGGTCGCCGCCAGCGCGTCGTGCAGGTCGAGCGCGCCGATCGGCCGGCCGGCGCCGTCGACCACGGGCATGTGGCGCAGGCCGCTGCGGCGCATGCGCGCGACCGCGCGGTAGAGATATTCCTCCGCCGATACGCTCTGGACCGGCCGGCTCATCACCGCTTCCGCGGCCGTGTCGGCCGCGACCCGATAGGCGACGCGGCGCGTCACGTCCTGCTCGGTGACGATGCCGGCGATGCGGCCATGCGCTGGATCAACTCGGCCACTGGTGTACCCAGCGAGCAAGCAACCGGCGCCGCGCGCATGAAATCGCGCACCAGACGGCTGAAGATCACGGTCTGCGACTGCACCGATCGCCTCCCCAGGGAGCCGACGAAGTTAGCGCATTATAGCCTGATGGCGGCCCTCGCGGATGCCGCCGACACCCGGTGCTTAGAGCTTAAATTCCAGAAAATTCCCGGCCGCCGGCAGGGTAAGCAGGCCGGTTCCGGCGAGCCAAATCCACAAGGAGGTATCGGTCGAATCGTCCTTGGCGCCGACGAACCGCTCGTAGAGCGCGGCCGGAATACCGCCCAGGATGATGGTCGCCGTCGACACCATTAACGAGGAAAACATCAAGGTCAGCCCCGCGCTGCCGAACAACAGCGCCGGCGACAGAATCTGAACGTGGAGCAGCGCGAACAACAGCCAGAGCTGGTTGAACAGCCCGTTGATCATGCCGAAGGCGGCGATGCCGACATAGGTCAAATTGCGGTCCATGGGCGCGGGGCTCCCGGCTCAACTCGCCTTGGGCACCAGGCCCAAGATCAGGAACACGTAGAGCAGGCCCACCCGCAGCCAGAACAGCCAGACCACGCCGAACAACCAAACCACGACCGGCGTCGCCGCCTTCGGCGTCACCAGGGCGATCGCCGCAATGAACGGATCGGTGAGGCGGCAGAAGAACCGCCAGATGTAGTTCTGCGAATCCGGTTCCACGATCAGCCCGAGCAGGGCGCGGCCGAGCAGCGTGTACATCACCGCGGCCAAGGCGAAATTCGGCAGATGAAAATACCAGTTTGCGAAGATTGGATTCGATAAGCCCACGGCGTTCGACCCCGGCCACTACGGTTTAGGTGTTTCAGCTTTATTCAACACCGGGACGGCCCGGGTCCGCAGCCAAAAAAAGAAGCGGGATCCCGAAGGATCCCGCTCCCGGTTCGGGCTGAACGAGTCCGGTCAGACGTTGTCTTGGAGCACCGTCTTGCCTCGCGGCTTGCGGATCTCGTCGACATAGGCCTGCATTTCCTTCGACGGTTCCGGTCCCATCAGGCTGACGACATAGATGACCGCGAAGCCGAGCGGCGCCCCCAACAATCCGCAATTGATGTTGTTGAGGTTGAACCAACCGACCTTGTTGGCCAGCGGATGTGCGAGCGTCGGCAACATCTCCATGGCGTTGGGCAGCGCCATGGTCTTGGCGATGTCGACCAGGGGCGCGCCGGTGGTCGCGTTCAGTAGCGAGTCCATACCGAAATACTTCACGCCCATGCCCGGGAAGTAGCGGGTGGTCACCAGGTAGAACAGGCAGAGTCCGAACCCGGCGATCATGCCGGCGATCGCGCCCGTCGCGGTGGCGCGCTTCCACCACACGCCCATGATGAGCGCCGGGAAATTGCCGGCCATGGCGAGCGAGAACGCCCATCCAACCATGGCCAGAATGTCCGACGGTCTCGTCGCGGCGGTCGCGGCGGCGGCCACAGCGACGAAGAACAGGAGGACGCGGGCGACCGTGAGCCGGCGGATCGTCGGCGCGCTCGGATCAATCATCTTGTAGTAGATGTCGTGGCTGAGCGCGTTGGCGATGGCGAGCAGCAGGCCGTCGGCGGTGGACAACGCGGCGGCGAGGCCACCGGCGGCCACCAGGCCCGAGATCACATAGGGCAGGCCCGCGATCTCCGGTGTGGAGAGCACGATCACGTCGGTGTTGATCACGAAATCCTGGAGCCTGACGACACCGGGGTGACTGGCAATCGCCTTGCATGCGGCAAGGATGGCATCCGCGCTTGAGGCGTTCTTACCGCAGATTTGGATCAAGCCTAGCTCGCCCCACGAATAGATCCAGGGCTTAAGCGTGGTGAGGTCGGCGCCGATGATGTGGGTATAGACCTCCAGCTTCGAGAATGCCGCATAGGCCGGCGCCGAGAAATAGAGCAAGAAGATGAACAGCAGCGACCACGCCACCGACTGCCGCGCCTCGCGCACGCTGGGCGTGGTGAAATAGCGCATCAGGATGTGCGGCAGAGAGGCCGTGCCGACCATCATGCACAGGATGATGCCGAAGAAGTTCAGCGGCGAATAGTTAATGAAGGGCGAGATGTGCGGCTTGAGGTTCGCCACCGTCGCCAGCCCGGTCGCCAGCATCTGCTGCTCGCGGGCCGTGATATCGGCGATCGCCTGGCCGTAGGTGAGTTCGGGGATCGGGATGCCGTATTTCTTGGTCGAGAGGATCACGATCGGCGTGAGATAGGCGATGATCAGCACGATGTACTGGGCGATCTGTGTCCAGGTCACCGCGCGCATCCCGCCCAGCATGGCGCAGAGCAGGATGCCGACCAGGCCGGCAAACACGGCCAGCTCGAACTGCATGCCGAGGAAGCGCGAGGCGATCAGCCCGGTGCCGTAGATCTGCGCCGTCACATAGGTGAACGAGCAGCACACGAGCACGACCACCGCGATGAAGCGCGCGAAATTGCCGCCGAAGCGGAAGGCCATGAAATCCGGCACGGTATAAGCGCCGAACTTGCGCAGATACGGCCCGATCAGGATCGACACCAGCACGAAGCCACCGGTCCACCCCAACACCCAGGCAATGCCGTCATAGCCGAGCAGGAACAAGGTGCCGGCCATGCCAACGAACGAGGCCGCCGACATCCAGTCGGCGCCGGTCGCCATGCCATTGTAGAAGGCGGGCACGCGCCGGCCGGCGACGTAATATTCGGAAATCTCGGCCGTGCGCGTCATCACGCCGATGACGGCGTAAACCGCGAGCGTGAAGAACACGAACAGATAGCCGAGGACCTTGTTCGGCACCCCGACCTGCTCCAGGATCGCGAGCAGGACGATGAAACCGATGAAGCTCCCGGTATAAGTTCCGTACATCCGGCCAAGATTCTTGATGAAATCGCCGCTTGAAACGAAGGCTTTATTGGTCGCCATGGTGAGTCCCTCCCTGAACCGGCTCTTAGTCTTCTTCGGCGTAGCCGTGATCGCGGTCGATCTTGTCCTGCTGTTTGGCAAACATGAACAGCATGACGACGAACACGATCAAGGAGCCTTGCGCGGCCATGTAGAAGCCAAGCGGGAAGCCGAGAATCGGGATGATGATCTTATTGAGCGGAACCACGAACATGTGGATGACATAACCGAAGAAAAACCACACGCCGAGATGGGTAAACATCAACCGGGTCGTCTTGCTCCAGTGGGCCTCTTCGTTAGCTGTGCTGTCTGGCTGGCTCATGGTTCGGTTACTCCCTGCAAGAAACCGGGCCCACATAACGGGGCCGACGATCAAGGTGGGGATGTTAACCTTAATGTTTCGAGCGCCCCCCCGCTACGCTCTGCCGCTCGCCCATCCTTAATAACGGATATCAACGGATCGAATCAGTTGGTCGATAGTGGGCGTTTGCCCTTGTTAATGCAAGTGTTTTAGCTCACGCTCAGTTGAAGACGCTTGCTTTCCCGCCTGGCGTCACGGCGTTATGGTGCCGGGACGCATGACAGCACACGGCTTGGCGCAGACATTAGGTAAGCCATGGGAATATTTGGAATATTTAATATTTTTCGCCGCCCCGCGCCGATCCGCGATGCCGCCGCGCTGGCCGATTTCATCGACCAGAACGCAGCCTTCGTCGTGCAGAAAGGCATTTACGAATATTCCCGCGCCCGCGCCGGGCATTACGCCAAGGTCTTGTTCGGCGAGTCGGGGTTCCGCGACGCCTGCGACCGGTCGCGCTGGCGCGCCTACCCTCTGGGGCTCGCCATGGTCGGGGAATTGGCTGAGGGCATTTTATGCGCGGCGCGTCCGGACGATCGCCCCGGTCAGATCGACGCGATCCGCGCCCTTGTTCTAAGCGTGTTCGATCGCCATCCCGTCCATACGGGGCTGGGCGCAGAGATGTGGAGCGAGCTTCGCAGCGAACTGGAGCGCTGCCTTGCGCTGGTCGGGCTGCACGCGCCGAAATGGGCCAAGGACGTGCCTGAACCCTACGCCGAAGCCTATTTCAATCTGATGCCGATCCACGAGAAGCTGCGCGGACGGGATGGCATGACGGTGCGCAACTACTTGCGCGTGACCATGTGCAACATCCACGAAGAATTGGCCAAGCGCACCGACGCGGCTGCGGTCGCGGAATCCTTGCGCCGGCCAACCGCGGTCCGTCCGAACTAACGGGCGCGTGAATTGACGGGCGCGGCGGCGGTGCTAGGATTTTTGCCGCATTCGACGCGAAAGGACCTTCATGGAGCAGGCGGCGCTCATCCGCGCGACCGCGCAGGTGTCGGTCGGACGGGCCTGCATGTTCGGCGCGCTCGGCATTTGGACCCTATCGTTCGGCTTCATCACCTGGCCGGTCGTGGCGCTGCGCATGGCGGCCATCCTGACCACGCTGGCAGTGGCGATCCTGTACTACAAAGCGGCCCGGGCGCCGGCCCGACCCCATCGCCGGACCGAGGTGTGGATCATGCTGCGCGAGACGCTCGACCTGCCCGAAGCCATGTTGCAGACGCTGATTTCCCAGGCGCTGGTCGAAACCTTTCGGCGCTATTCGATCTATGCCGCGGCGACGGCCGCGGGGCTTTGGATCGTCGCCGGCGTGCTCTGGTTGTCCGGCGTGCGCGGCGGCATGGTCCTGGAAAGCTGGTAGGCCCGGCAGGGCTCGAAAAGTCGTGTGTCGTTTATGTGCCCGCTACCGAGCGGCACGAAAGACATCCTCGTAGATTCGCTCGATTTGCGGCACTTCGGCCTCGGTCAGCTCGGCAAATTCGCCCATGCGCGCGCGCTTCGATAGACGGCCGTGATTCCGATGAAGGAATCGGAACAGCAGATCGATCGTGCGGTCCGGCATGTCGACAATCGCTTCGACGTCAGCGCGGAACCGATCGTAACGCCGGAGGAAGGCGGCTTCGTTCGGCAGATCTTCCTCGATCGTCTTACGCACGCAGGCATAGAGAAATTCGGCATGCGGCGTGGCATCGAAGAAGCGGTAGAAATCTCCGGTGTCGTTGAGCACATTGACGTTGCCAACAGTGGTGGACTCCCAATCGATCGCCGGCAACAATCGCCGGGCGTAATCCTCCAGCACATGACGATAATCGTCGATCCGTTCGAGGATCGCGGCGGACACGGGAAATACGACGCCGGGCGGATTGAAACCCCGCTTGGCCAGCACGCGATGAATGAGATAGCGGTGAAGTCGGCCGTTTCCGTCCGCGAAGGGATGCGCATACACGAACCCGAAAGCCAGCACGGCGGCGGCAATGACGGCGTCGAGTTCTTGTGCGGGCCGCTGGTCAAAGGCGATCATGCCGTCGATCAGGAACGGCAGGTCGTCGGGGCGCGCGCCGATATGGTCCGGCAGCGGCATGCCGCTGTCGCGGTCGTGCTGGCCGACGAAACCGCCGTCGCGGCGAAGACCGAGCTGCACAAATCGTGCGTCGCCAATGACGATCCGCTGTAGTCGCAATAACTCATCCAGGTCGAGGGGCCGGCGACCGGCCTCCCCGATCGCACGTCCCCAACGTTGGATGCGGTCGTGCGGTACGGTTTCGCCTTCGATGGCGTAGCTCGACTTCGAGTCCTTTAGGAGCAGGAACGCCGCTGTGCGAGCAAGGAGATCGCGGGGCACATCGGCGACCGCCGCCCGGGCGCGCTTGGACAAATCCATCGCGACGAACTCGTCCAGCGTTCCCGTCCGGAACACCAGCGGGCAGAAGGCCGGCGTGCCCGGCAAATTGTTTCTGACGCGATGACGCCGCACGTTGTCGCCGGCGGTCGCCCATTGTTGGTCGGGATCGACGACCGGCACATACGTGCCCGCGCCGGCATCGGGAAGATCGAGGCGCCGTCCGGTCAACCACTCGTAAAGAAACCAGATGCGTCGCGCATATCTGCCGGTCGGCCGCGCCCGGACTAGGGCTTCGACCTCGCTCGAACCAACGATAGAGAACAGGCGTTTGAGGACAGCAAGATCGAGCCCTTCGTATTTGAGAGCGAATGTGAGATGGGCGTCGAGGCCCGGCGGTGGCGCATGCCGGGGCGTCAGGATACGCCATCCCGCTTCGTTGGTTACCCGGTGGCGCTCGCCCGTCGCGGAGAGCATGCGCGGCAGAGGCACCGCAAGTTCGTAGGCATCAATGAGGGCGGCATATCCAGCTGGCGTGGCCCTTTCCGGAAGACGTCTGTCATGAAAAACCGTTACCGGCCCTGAAAAACGACGTTTGGTTTTGGTAGACATGAAAAACCGCCGCTCCGTCAATTACGGCTCACGGCAGATAATACCATGAAAAGTGATTTTTTCATGAAAAACGGTTTGGCTGCGGTTATTTTGCGAAAAACGATCAAAACTCTCGAATTTTTTTGGAGATCCCGGCTGTGAAAGCCGGAAATCATTGGTAGGCCCGGCAGGGCTCGAACCTGCGACCACACCGTTATGAGCGGCGCGCTCTAACCAACTGAGCTACGGGCCCGAGGATCAGATATCGGATGCCAGATGTCGGATGTCAGATTAGCAAGGCTTCCGGCATCCGACATCCGACATCTGGCATCCGATCAGGTGTCCAAGAAACTCCGCAGTTTCCGCGAGCGGCTCGGGTGCTTGAGCTTGCGCAGCGCCTTGGCCTCGATCTGGCGGATGCGTTCGCGGGTGACCGAGAATTGCTGGCCGACCTCTTCCAGCGTGTGATCGGTGTTCATGCCGATGCCGAAGCGCATGCGCAGCACGCGCTCCTCGCGCGGCGTCAGGCTGGCGAGCACGCGGGTGGTGGTCTCGCGCAAATTCGCCTGGATGGCGGCATCGAGCGGCAGCACCGCGTTCTTGTCCTCAATGAAGTCGCCGAGATGGCTGTCTTCCTCGTCGCCGATCGGGGTTTCCAGGCTGATCGGCTCCTTGGCGATCTTGAGCACCTTGCGCACCTTCTCCAGCGGCATGGCCAGCTTCTCCGCCAGCTCCTCCGGGGTCGGCTCGCGGCCGATCTCGTGCAGCATCTGGCGCGAGGTGCGCACCAGCTTGTTGATCGTCTCGATCATGTGAACGGGAATGCGGATGGTGCGCGCCTGGTCGGCGATCGAGCGCGTGATCGCCTGGCGAATCCACCAGGTGGCATAGGTCGAGAACTTGTAACCGCGGCGGTACTCGAATTTGTCGACCGCCTTCATCAGACCGATATTGCCTTCCTGGATGAGGTCGAGGAATTGCAGGCCGCGATTGGTGTATTTCTTGGCGATCGAGATGACGAGCCGCAGATTGGCCTCGATCATTTCCTTCTTGGCGCGGCTGGCCTCGCGCTCGCCGCGCTGGACGGTCTGCACGATGCGGCGGAACTCGCCGATGGGAAGGCCGGCCTCGGCCGAGACGCCGCCGACGCCCTCGCGCAGCGTGCCGATGTCCTTAACGTGCTTTTCCGTGAAGCGCTTCCAACCCTTGCCGGTCAGGCTGCCGACTCGCTCGACCCAGTTGGGATCGAGCTCGTGGCTCATATATTCGCGCAGGAACTGATCGCGCGCCACATGGGCGCCCTCGGCCAGCCGGAGCAGCTTGCCTTCGAGCCCGGTCAGCCGCCGGTTCAGGCCGTAGAGCTGGTCCACCAGCTGTTCGATGCGCTGGTTGTTGAGCCGCACCTTCTGCATGAAGGCGGCCAGCTCGTCGCGCATCTTCTCGTAGCGCCGCTCGGTCGCGCGGCTCAGATTTTCGCCGCGCTGGAGCTTGCCGAGCCGCCGGTTCTGCATCTTGTGCAGCTTGTTGTAGGTCGAGGCGATCTTGTCGAAATTCTCCAGCACCTCGGGCTTCAGCGCGAGCTCCATGGCGGCCAGCGACATGGCGTTCTCGTCGCCCTCGCCATCGGCCTCGGAAACCGGCGCGCCGGGCACAGCGGGCGCACCTTCCGCGGGTTCTTCGGGCTCGTTGCCGGCCTCGATCTCGTCCAGCTCCTTGGAGTCGGCGCCGGACGCGCCGGGGCCGTCGCCGAAGGTGGCGTCGAGATCGATTACGTCGCGCAGCAGGATGCGTCCGTCTTTCAGCGCGTCGCGCCACTCGATGAGCGCGCGAATGGTCAGCGGGCTTTCGCAGATGCCGCCGATCATCATGTCGCGGCCGGCCTCGATGCGCTTGGCGATCGCGATTTCGCCCTCGCGCGACAGCAGCTCGACCGAGCCCATCTCGCGCAGATACATGCGCACGGGGTCGTCGGTGCGGCCGACATCGTCGTCGTCGAGGTTGCCGCGGACTTCGGCTTCCTCTTCCTCCGCCCCGCCCGCCGGGGTTTCGGCCGGCACGGCGGCGGCGGGGGTTTCCTCGGCCTCTTCGCCATCGACCACGTTGATGCCCATTTCGGACAGCATGGTCATGGTGTCCTCGATCTGCTCGGAGGACATCTGTTCCGGCGGCAACGCCGCGTTCAGCTCGTCATAGGTGATGTAGCCGCGTTCCTTGCCCTTGGCGACCATGCGCTTGACCGCCACCGGCAGATTGTCGGCGAACGAGGTTTCTGAGGCGTCGTCGCGGGCCGGGGTCTGTTCGCGCGCTGCTGTCGGTTTGCTGGCCATCGGCTATTTGCCTTCCGTCTCAAGAGTTTCGAACCGGCGACAATCGTTCACGCGACCGACGCACCCTCACCCTCGCCATCCAGCGCGGCGGCCTTGGCATCGAGCTCCAGCAGAGACCGCTTCAGGGCCTCGAGCCGGAGATTGTTGCCGTCCGTCATATCCAACGCAAGCAGGCGCTGGGCCTCGGCGAGTTGGGCTTCGAGCTGGGGTCGTCCGAACCGGGCAAACAGGTGCAACAGCCCGCGCCGCGCAACCTCCACCGAGGCCTCGCGCCGCGCGAATTGGGCATGCTGCAACACCTCTTGGCCCAGGATCGTCCGGAGGACGTCGGACTCCCCCTTGTCGGTGAAATGGCGCTCGATAGCCGCCCCGTCAAGGCCCGGGAGCGAAGCGGAGAGGTGTAGGATTTCCGCCTTGAGCTTGTCAAGGTCGCGGTCGGGCAAAGAGAACAGAGCAAGATTCTCGCCCAATTCCTCGATCAGGTCGGGATGATTGACCAGGGTAGCGAGAAAAACCTGTTGCGGCCGGCGCCCCATGACCTGGTCGAGCGCAGCCCGCGCTGCCCGGCCGCCCGGTGGTTCAAACACGGGCATGGGCGGGCGCGACGATCGGCCGCGCCAGGGTGCCTCGTTGCGCGGCCGCCAGGAACGGTCGGCACCAGCCTGGCCACCGCGGGCCGGGGGGGCGAAGGCGCGGGCGATGGTTTCGCCGAAATGGCGGCGGTAGAATTCGCGCACGGTGGCATCGCCGATCTGGCCGAGCCGGCGCTTGAGCCGGGCATGCAGATCGGCGCGCCGCTCGGGCGTGTCCGCCGGCCGCGCCTGAAACTCCAGGCGCCAGAGCGCCTGAGCCAGCGGTTCGGCGGCTTTGAGCAACCCATCCATGGCGGCGGCACCCCGGCCGCGCACCAAGGTATCCGGATCCTCGCCCGGCGGCAGGGTGACGAAGCCGAGGGAGCGGCCGGGTGCCAGCAGGGGCAGAGCACGCTCGATCGCACGCGCCGCCGCGCGCTGGCCGGCGGCGTCGCCGTCGAAGCATAGGACCGGTTCCGGCGCCAGCCGCCACAGCTCGGCGATCTGGTCTTCGGTGAGCGCCGTGCCGAGCGGCGCCACGGCGGCGCGCAAACCGGCCTGGGCGAGCGCGATCACATCCATATAGCCCTCGACCACGACCAGCGCGCCGGATTCCCGCGCGGCCGCGCGCGCCTGGGCCAGGCCGTAGAGCACGCGGCCCTTGTGGAACAGCTCGGTCTCCGGCGAGTTCAAATATTTCGGCTGGCCATCCCCCAGCACACGCCCGCCGAACGCGATGACCCGACCGGCACGATCGCCGATCGGGAACATCAGCCGGTTGCGGAAATATTCATAGGGCGCGCGCTCGTCCTCGGGCTGCTTGAGCAGGCCGGCCGCGATCATCTGCTCGTCGTCGAAACCGGCGCGCTTCATGGCGGCGCGCAGGCCGCCATCGGCATCGGGCGCGTAGCCCAGTCGGAACTGCGTGATCGTCGCCTCGTCCAGACCGCGTCGGCGCACATAGTCGAACGCCGTCTTGCCCGCGGGCATGCGCAACTGCTTCTCGAAATGGACCGTGGCGGTTTCTAGCAGGTTGTGAAGCGTCTTGTTTTCTTCCGCGCGTTCGCGCGCCTGCGAATCGCGCACCGGCATCTCCAGCCCGGCCATGCCGGCCAGGCGCTCGATCGCCTCGGGAAATGCCAGCGCGTCGGTGCGCATGACGAAGCCGATGACATCGCCATGGGCGCCGCAGCCGAAGCAATGGAAGAAGCCCTTGTCCTCGTTGACCGTGAAGGACGGCGTCTTTTCGTTATGGAAGGGGCACAGGCCGGAGAACTCGCGGCCCTTGCGCACAAGCCGGACGCGCTTGCCGATCACGTCGGACAGCGGCACGCGCGCCCTGATTTCGTCGAGAAAATCGGGCGCGAAGCTCATCGACCGCCCCCTGATCGCCGCCCAAGCCTGACTAGGCCGGGCCTGATTCGACCGAGCCCGACTGGGCCGGACCGCGCGAGCCGCTCAACTCAATTGCTGGCGAACCAACCCGCTGGCGCGGGCAAAATCCATCTGGCCGGGATAATGCTGCTTCAACCAGGCCATGGTGCGGCCCATGTCCTTGACCCCGCAACAGCCGAGTTCCTTAAGCGCGGCGGAGATGGCCGTGCGGGTTTCGTCTTCGTTCAACTGGCGCGGCAGGAAGCCTTCGATGATCTTGATCTCGTCCTGCTCTTGCTGGGCGAGTTCGAGTCGGCCGCCCTGCTCGTAGAGCTGGATGGCTTCCCGGCGCTGCTTGATCATGGTTTGGAGCATGGCGAGGGTCTCGTCGTCGCCGATGCCGTCGGCATTGCCCTTGCCGCGGGCGCAGATTTCGCGGTCTTTCAGGGCGGCCAGGATTAGGCGCAGGGTTGATGTCGCACGCACATCGCGCGACTTCATGGCCTGCTTAAGGGCGTCGCTCAGGCGCGTTCTTAGCATGACGTGACGGTCCTCAATGGATTCTGGAAAGCGGTGAACATATCCCATCTCAACCCCGGGAGCAAACCGAAAAAATTTTGCAAGTCATTGATTTAAAGAGATTTTTTCAGTGTGATCAGGCTTGACGGCCGGGGGCCGAGCGCTTATGTAGGCCGCGTTCAGCCCGCCGACAAGTCCTTTCTTGCCCCTGCCCGGCGCACCCATGACCGGGCGGAAGTTTCGCGGGCGCCGCTTCGTGACTGGAACCATGCCATGGCCGACCGCATGCCGACCACACCGCCGGCAGGACCCCCGGGGGGAACTACGGCAGCGCTGGTGTTGGCCGACGGCATCGTGTTCTGGGGCCGCGGACTTGGCGCGGCCGCCGTCAAGGTGGGCGAGGTGTGCTTCAATACCTCGATCACCGGCTATCAGGAGATCATGACCGATCCGTCCTATGCCGGTCAGATCGTCACCTTCACCTTTCCCCATATCGGCAATGTCGGCACCAACCCCGACGACATCGAGTCGGTCAATCCGGCGGCGCTGGGCGCGGTGTTGGCGGTCGACGCGACCGAGCCGGCGAACTACCGGGCGACCCGGCCGCTCGGTCAATGGCTGGCCGGCCACGGCCTGCCCGGGATCGCCGGGGTCGACACGCGCCGCCTGACCCGGCGCATCCGCGATGGCGGCGCGCCCAGCGGCGCGCTGGCCCATGCGCCCGACGGCAAGTTCGACATCGCCGCACTCGCCAAGCTGGCAAAGGAATGGCCGGGACTCGAAGGCATGGACCTCGCCATCGATGTCACCTGCCGGCAGAGTTATGGCTGGACCGAAGCGGCCTGGGATTTCTCGCGCCCCAATCAAGCTGGGCCCGGTTACGGCAAACAAACCAACCCTCGCTTCCACGTCGTCGCCGTCGATTACGGCGCCAAGCGCAACATCCTGCGCTGCCTGGCCGCCTCGGGCTGCCGGGTCACGGTGGTGCCGGCGACGGCCACGACCGACGACATCCTGCGCCACAAGCCCGACGGCGTGTTCCTATCGAACGGCCCG
Source organism: Alphaproteobacteria bacterium (assembly GCA_009694085.1). Classification (GTDB taxonomy): domain Bacteria; phylum Pseudomonadota; class Alphaproteobacteria; order SHVW01; family SHVW01; genus SHVW01. Next base: position 6,613 of record SHVW01000020.1, on the reverse strand, counting down.
GGAGATCCCGCCGCCACCGGCAAATATGCCGTGCCCGTAATTCGCGATCTCGTGGCCCAGGGCAAGCCGGTGTTCGGCATCTGCCTCGGCCACCAGATGCTGGCGCTCGCGCTTGGCGGCCGCACGGAAAAGATGGCCAGGGGCCATCGCGGCGCCAATCACCCGGTCAAGGACCTCGCCACGGGCAAGGTCGAGATCACCAGCCAGAACCACGGCTTCTGCGTCGTGCCGGAGAGCCTGCCCGCCGATGTCGAGATCACCCATGTCTCACTGTTCGACGGCTCCAACGAAGGCATCCGGCTGAAATCGAAGCCGGTGTTCTCCGTCCAATACCACCCGGAAGCCTCGCCCGGCCCCCAGGACAGCCATTATCTGTTCGAGCGGTTCGTGGGGTTGATGGAGTCCAAGAATTCTCCTCCCCCCTCCGGGGGGAGGGCTAGGGTGGGGGGCACTTCCGCATGACCGTCGCCCGAGCCAGGAAACTCCGTCGTGACGCCACCGATGCGGAGCGTCGGCTATGGTCGAAGCTACGGCTCGGCCAGATGAAAGGCTTCAAATTCCGCAGGCAGGCGCCGATCGGTCACTATATCGCAGATTTCGCCTGCTATGCCCCACGGCTGATAATCGAAATCGATGGCGGCCAACATACCGAAGATGCGGCCTATGACTCGAAGCGTACGGCGTGGTTCGAGTCCCAAGGCGTCACTATCATTCGCTTCTGGAACAACGAAGTGCTCCAGCACGCCGATGTTGTTCTCGAATCGGTTCGACAAACACTTCTGCGTCTGGCATCTGCGGCGGCGGAAGCATCGCCCCCCACCCTACCCTCCCCCACAAGGGGGGGGGGTGCCAAGGCAAGGGACATTTAGTCGATCATGCCCAAACGCACCGACATCAAGTCCATCTGCATCATCGGCGCCGGGCCGATTGTGATCGGGCAGGCTTGCGAGTTCGATTATTCCGGGGCTCAGGCGTGCAAGGCGTTGCGCCAAGAGGGCTATCGGATCGTGCTGATCAATTCCAATCCGGCCACCATCATGACCGATCCGGATTTGGCCGATGCCACCTATGTCGAGCCGATCACGCCCGCCATGGTGACCAAGGTGCTGGAGCGCGAGCGGCCGGACGCGCTGCTGCCGACCATGGGCGGCCAGACCGCGCTCAACACCGCCATGGCGCTGGCCAAGGACGGCACGCTGGACCGACTGGGCATCGAACTGATCGGCGCCAACCGGGAGGCGATCGAGAAGGCGGAGGACCGCCTCAAATTCCGCCAGGCCATGGACCGGATCGGGCTGGAATCGCCTAGGAGCCGGTTGGTCACAGCCATGGCCGACGCGGCCGGCGCGCTCGAGGCCATCGGCCTGCCCGTCATCATCAGGCCGTCCTTTACGCTGGGCGGCCTGGGCGGCGGCATCGCCTATAACCGGGCCGAGTACGAGAAGATCGTCGAGACAGGGCTCAGGCTGTCGCCGATCCACGAAGTGCTGGTCGAGGAATCGGTGCTGGGCTGGAAAGAGTTCGAGATGGAGGTCGTGCGCGACCGCGCCGACAATTGCATCATCGTGTGCTCGATCGAGAATATCGATCCCATGGGCGTGCACACCGGCGACAGCATCACGGTCGCTCCGGCACTGACGCTGACCGACAAAGAATACCAGCGCATGCGCAACGCCTCGATCGCGGTGCTGCGCGAGATCGGCGTGGACACCGGTGGCTCCAACGTTCAGTTCGCGGTCAACCCAGCCGACGGAAGGCTGGTCATCATCGAGATGAACCCGCGTGTTTCGCGCTCCTCGGCGCTAGCCTCCAAGGCGACCGGCTTTCCCATCGCCAAGATCGCGGCCAAGCTGGCCGTCGGCTACACGCTGGACGAACTTTCCAACGACATCACCGGGGTCACGCCGGCCTCGTTCGAGCCGACCATCGACTATGTCGTGGTCAAGATGCCGCGTTTCACCTTCGAGAAGTTCAAGGGCGCCAAGGCGCTGCTGACGACCTCGATGAAATCGGTCGGCGAGGCCATGTCGATCGGGCGCAGCTTCGCCGAGGCGGTGCAGAAGGCGCTGCGCTCCATGGAAACCGGGTTGACCGGCTTCAACGAGGTCGAGTTGCCCGGCATCGCCGGTGGCGGCGAGAGCGACCGACGCGCCATCGTGGCCGCACTGGCCGAGCCGACGCCCGACCGCCTGCTGCGCATCGCGGAAGCCTTCCGCCACGGCCTATCGGTGGACGAGATCGCCGCCGCCTGCAAATACGAACCCTGGTTCCTGCGCGAGATCGAGAAGATCGTCGCCGTCGAGGCCGATGTGCGCCGCGACGGCTTGCCCAAAGACCGGCACGGCCTGCTGCGTCTGAAGCGCATGGGCTTCTCCGACGCTAGGCTCGGTCAACTCGCCGGCACGGACGAGGCGAATGTTGCCGGCGCGCGCCGCAAAGTTGGCGTGACACCGGTCTATAAGCGCATCGACACCTGCGCCGCCGAATTCGCCTCGCGCACGCCCTATATGTATTCCTGCTACGAGGGCGACGGCGTCAATCCCGCCGAATGCGAGGCCGAGCCGAGCGACCGGCGCAAGGTGATCATCCTGGGCGGCGGGCCCAACCGCATCGGCCAGGGCATCGAGTTCGACTATTGCTGCGTCCACGCCGCCTACGCCATGAAGGATGCCGGCATCGAAAGCATCATGGTCAATTGCAATCCCGAGACCGTGTCGACCGATTACGACACCTCGGACCGCCTCTATTTCGAGCCGCTGACCGCGGAAGACGTAATCGAGTTGGTGCGCGTCGAACAACGGCGCGGCACGGTGATGGGCGCCATCGTCCAGTTCGGCGGCCAGACCCCGCTGAAGCTGGCCGCCGCGCTCGAAGCGGCCGGCATTCCCATCCTGGGCACCTCGCCCGACGCCATCGACCTGGCCGAGGACCGCAAGCGCTTCCAGGAACTCCTGCACCGGATCGGCCTGAAACAGCCGGAGAACGGCACCGCCTTCACCGCGGAAGAGGCCGAAATCGTCGCCCAGCGCATCGGCTATCCCCTGGTGATCCGGCCGTCCTATGTGTTGGGCGGGCGGGCGATGGAGATCGTTCACGACACGGCGCAATTGCGCCGCTATATGCGCGAGGCGGTATTCGTCACGGGCAAGAACCCCGTGTTGATCGACAGCTTCCTCAGCAACGCGATCGAGGTCGATGTCGATGCCATCGCCGACCGGCACACGGTTTATATCGCCGGCATCATGGAGCATATCGAGGAAGCCGGCATTCATTCCGGCGACAGCGCCTGCTCGCTGCCGCCCCAGTCCCTGCCCGAGCCGGTGATCGCCGAAATCCGCCGGCAGACCGAGGCGATGGCGAAGGCGCTCGACGTGTGCGGGCTGATGAACGTGCAATTCGCGGTCAAGTCGGGCGTGGTCTATGTGCTCGAAGTCAATCCGCGCGCCAGCCGTACCGTGCCCTTCGTCGCCAAGGCGACCGGCGTGCCCGTGGCCAAGATCGCGGCCCGCGTCATGGCGGGCGAACGGTTGGCTGATTTCAAGATGCCGACGCGCCCGCTCGGCCATGTCGCGGTCAAGGAGGCGGTGTTCCCCTTCGCCCGCTTCCCCGGCACCGACATCATTCTGGGGCCGGAGATGAAATCGACCGGCGAGGTCATGGGCATCGACCGCGATTTCGCCCGTGCCTTCGCCAAATCCCAGCTTGGCGCCGGCATCGATCTGCCCCGTTCCGGCACGGTTTTCGTTTCCGTGCGCGACGGCGACAAGGCCGCGCTGCTACCGATCGCGCGCGAATTGGTCGCCATGGGGTTCAAGATCCTGGCCACTCGCGGAACGGCCAAACACCTGACGGATTCCGGGCTTGCCGTCGTAACCGTCAACAAGGTTTTAGAGGGCCGGCCCCACATCGTGGATGAAATGATCAGCGGCCAGGTCGATTTGATTTTTAACACCACCGCCGGGGCCCAGGCGATCTCCGACAGTTTCAGCTTGCGCGAGGCGGCTCTGACTTACAATATTCCCTACTATACGACCGTCGAAGGCGCTCGCGCCGCGGTCCAGGCCATAAACGCGCTCCGGAACGGCAGTCTTGAAGTGGCGCCCCTGCAAGCTTACGTCGGCGGCTCATTCTGAGACACGGGTTCCGCGGCTCGCGCATCGGCCTGAAGCGGCGGCGCGGGGCGTGGACGGTTTGTCTTGAGTGGGTGTCAGGGAAGCAGGAACGATGGAAAAAGTCCCCATGACGGCGGCCGGGCTTGAGCGCTTGCGGGACGAGCTGCGCCAATTGAAGACCGTCGAGCGGCCGGCCATCATCAAGGCGATCGCGGAAGCGCGCACCCACGGCGATTTGTCTGAAAACGCGGAATACCACGCCGCGCGCGAACGCCAGAGCTTCATCGAGGGCCGCATTATCGAGCTGGGGGACAAGACCGGCCGGGCCGAGGTGATCGACGTGTCCAAGCTGTCGGGCAAGGTCGTGATGTTCGGCGCCACGGTCACGCTGGTCGACGACGACACGGACGAAAAATCGGCCTATCAGATCGTCGGCCAGGACGAGGCCGACATCGCGAGCAAGCGCCTGTCGGTCACCTCGCCGCTCGCGCGCGCGCTGATCGGCAAGACGGTGGGCGACACGGTCGAGGTCACGACCCCGCGCGGCGGTTCGAAATCCTACGAGGTAAAAAAGGTCGAGTTCCGCTGAGCGGCGGTCGGCCCCATGCGGCTCCAATGACGCCGCGCGCCGACGCACCCGGTCCGCAGGATAGCTATGAGACCCTGCGCGCCGAGATCGCCCGGCGCCATGCCGGATTGTCGGGCCGCTTGCGGCAGATCGCCGAATTCGCGCTCGACCACCCGACCGACGTGGCGCTGGGCACGGTGGCCAAGGTCGCGCGGCGCGCGGGCGTGCCGCCCTCCGCCGTCATCCGCTTCGCGCGCGCTGGGATATGATGGCTTCACCGGCATGCAGCAGGTGTTCCGCTCGCGCCTGATCGCCGGCGTGGCGCCGAGCTACAAGGAGCGCATCGCGGGGCTTCGCCGCGACGGCGGCCTTGGCGATGCCCGCCATCCCCGCGCCGTGCTGACGCGGTTTGCCGGCGAGGCGATGGCGGCGCTGGAAAGCCTGCAAGTCAGTGTCGGCGAGAAGCAACTGGCCCGCGCCATCCCTATTGGTGGCGGCCGAGACCATCTATGTCCTGGGCTTGGGCGGCTCGTTTCCGGTCGCCGCCCACCTGACCTATGTGCTGCGCAAGCTGGGCCGGCGGGCGACGCTGCTGGACGGGCTGGGCAGCGCACTCGGCGACCAAGCGGCCGCAGCGACCCGGCGAGACGCGCTGGTCGCCATCAGCTTCAAAACCTACAACCCCGACACCGTGCGCCTGTTCCCCGAACTGGTCGCGCGCGGCGTGCCGGCGGTGGCGATCACCGACAGCCTGCTCAGCCCGATCGTGGCCGGCGCCCAAATCGTGTTCGAAATTCCCGACATGCCCGAAGCGGCGCTACGCACGCTGGCGGCGCCGATGTGCCTCGCCCACAGCCTGGCGGTGGGGTTGACGCTTGCCCAGGATTGAGCCGCCAGTCCCGCTTGGCGCGCGCCGCTACGGCCCCGCCATGTAGCCGCGCTTGGCGAAGGCTTGGCGCGATTCCGGTGTTTGCAGATGGGCGAGGAAACGCCGAGCCTGTTCGGGGTCGCGCGCTTTCGGCGTCAGTGCGCCGACATAGACGGTCACCTTCTGCAAGGCCTCGGGCAGCGGGCCGACCAGCTTGATGCCCTTGACCGGCAGGATCTCGGTGATCTGGTGGATGCCCAGCTCGATCTCGCCGCGCCCAACCGCCTCGACCACATAGCCGCCTTCGAGCAGCGTGGTCTTGGGCTTCATGGCCTCGGCGATGCCGAGGTTCTGGAGCACTTGGGCGAAATGCTTGCCGCTCGTGCCGGTCGCCGGGTTGATATAGACGATCGAGCGCGCTGCCAGCAGGGTGCGCTTGACCGCGTCGGGCGTGGAGATATCGGGCAAGGGCGCGTTTTCATGAACCGTGATGCCGACGCCGACGCGGCCGAGTTCGCGCGCGCTGCTCGGCACGATGTAGCCCTTCGCCTCGGCTGAGCTGGTCCTGGTTGTTTGGACAGGTCGGCAGCGTCGTTAAAGTGTATTCCAATTGCTGATCATGCTGCCAAAACCCGAATCATATTAAACGCTTTTTGCTGCTGTTGGGCCTGTGAAGATGTGGGCAAGGCGTCAGCCTTGTCCACCATATCCACAGGCCGGCCGGCCCGAGGCGGCAGAAAGGGCGCGCGTTTAAGAGGCCCCGACAGTATGGTCACTGCCAAATGCCGGATTATACAGTCCGCTCTGCCCCATTGCCCGCCATCTGAGTCGCCCGAGATGAAGGTCATCGTCCACACGTTGCGCGCAGCTTCACCGCGATCCCGAAAAGTGCCAACATGTACCCAGGTTCGGCTTGATTAGCCCCCACTGAGTGGTCCGAGTAGAATGTTAGTGCATTCGGCTCTCCTTCGCCATTGCCGGCTGGAGGTGGAGCGTAGCGGAACCGGAAGGCGGCAATGGCGGTGTCGCAGTTTCCGGGGCCGGCGGTCGGTAACCGAGGCTGCT
>SHVW01000019.1 GCA_009694085.1 Alphaproteobacteria bacterium | reverse complement strand
CGGCGCTCGACGTCAGCATCCAGGGGCAGATCATCAATCTGTTGCAAGAACTACAGCGGGCGAGGGGGCTGACTTATCTGTTCATCAGCCACGATCTCAGCGTCGTGCGTCACATCTCCCACGGCATCGTCGTGATGTATGGCGGCAAGGTCATGGAGACGGCCTCGCGCGAGCGCCTATTCCGCGAACCCCATCATCCCTATACCCATGCGCTGTTGTCGGCGGTGTCGATTCCCGATCCGCAGATCGAGCGCCGCCGCCGCCGCGCCGTTCGCCGCGCCGATCCGCCCGATCCGTCGCGCCCACCCGTGGGCTGTCGGTTTCAGGCGTCGTGCCGTTTCGCCGCCGCGCCCTGCCGCGAGCAGGAACCGATGCTCAGCCCGGTCGCCGACGGCCATGAAGTGGCCTGTCATTTCTGGGACGCCGACGAGGTTCGCACCAGCTTGTCCGAGGCGACCTTCGGGGTTGCCGCCGCGTGAAATCGTATCAAAGAAAAAGGAACATCCCATGACAGCGAGCAAGAAAGCATCCAAGAGCGGATTCCTCGTCGACGCCATGCAGCACAGCAAGCCCGAGCGGGCGCGCTTTCTGGAATGGCGCAAGGGCGGGATCGATTGCACCCATATCACACTCTCGATCTGGGAGGATGCGCGCGACACTCTCAAGGTGATCGGCCGGTGGAACCGCATGTTCGAACAGAACGCCGATCTGATCGCCCGGGCCGAAAGCGTCGCCGACATCGAGCGGATCGCTAAGTCCGGGCGCACCGCCGTCATCCTCGGCTTCCAGAACACCTCACCCTTCGAGGACGACATCGAGCTCGTGGAGATTTTTCACAAGCTGGGCGTGCGCATCGTGCAGTTGACCTACAATATACAAAACAACGTCGCCAATGGTTGCTGGGAAGATCACGACGGCGGCATATCCAAGGTGTTCGGCCGCAATGTGATCGCCGAAATGAACCGTCTGGGCATGATGGTCGACGTGTCCCATTGCAACGAGCGCACCTGCTTCGAGGCCATCGAGTTGTCCGCAACCCCGGTGGCGATCACCCATGCCAATCCGGGCGAGTTCGTCGGCACCGATATCGAGTTGAAGCGCCGGACCAAGTCGACCGCGCTGATCAAGGCGATGGCCAAGCGCAAGGGCGTGATCGGGCTCAGCATGTATCCCCGCATGATGAAGGGCGGGTCCGATGCCTCGCTCAAGACGTTCTGCGACATGATCTGTTGGACCGTCGATCTCGTCGGCGTCGACCATGTCGGCTTCGGCACGGATTTCTACACGGGCTGGCCGGAAACTGAGATCGTGTGGTGGCGCGCCGGCCGCTTCGCGCGCCAGAGCCCGGTGGCGATCAGCCCGAAATTCGCGGAATGGCCGACTTGGTTCCGTTCGCCAGCCGATTTCCCCAAGGCGGTCGAGGGGCTGACCAAGCGCGGCTTCAACAGCGACGAGATGGCCAAGCTCCTGGGCGGCAATTGGATGCGCATGTTCAAGCGGACCTGGGCACCGGTGAAATAGCGGACAGCGGCGGGCGAGGGAGACCGGTATGCCGAGTAGCCAAGCCAATCGCTACGACGCGATCGTCGTCGGTGGCGGGCATAACGGCCTGGTCGCGGCTGCCTATCTCGGCCGCGCTGGATTGCGTGTCGCCGTCGTCGAGGCGCGCGACCGCATGGGCGGGCCGTGCGGCACGATGGAGTTTCTGCCGGGCTACCGGGTGTCGTTCTCGAACTCGCCCGGTTCGCTCGAACCGCGCGTGGTGCACGAGTTGGAGCTGGCGCGGTTCGGGCTTCGCTTCGTCAAACCCGATCTGGTCGTCGTTCACGGCTTTCCCGGCAAATGCTTCATCGGCTGGCGGGATAAGGCGCGTGTCGATGCCCAGCTCGACGCGCTCAGTCCCGGCGAGGCCGGCCGCTATCACCGGCTGCTGGCCGAGCTTGAGCAATTCGCCCAGGACATGCGCGTTTCCATGTTCGAGCCCGCGCCCGATCTGATCGAGGTCGCGCGCCGGATGACGACGCCGGAACAGAAGCGCATGTTCAATCGCGTCTTCTACGGCAGCTTGACCGACATGCTCAACGACGCGCTCGGTTCGGTCGAGGCCAAGGCGCTGCTTAGCATGGTGGCGATGGCGGGCAATCTGACGCCGCCGTCGATGGCGGGCACTGCGTTTGGTTTGCTGCTGCGGCCGCTATCGCTTGCCTCGTTATCGCCGCAAGACGGCGCGGCGGATCACGACCCGCGCAAGGCCGCGCTGCGCGGCTCCACGGGGTTGGCGGTCGGCGGCATGGGCGCGATCGTCGACGCGTTGGTAGCGTGCTGCCGGCACCATGGCGTGACCCTGCGGACCGAAACGCCCGCCGCCAAAATCCTGCATCGCAATGGCAGCGCGTCGGGTGTCGCGACCGCGTCGGGGGAGGAATTCGCGGCGCCCCTGGTGATCTCGGCGATCAGCCCCAAGATTGCCTTCCGCGACCTGCTCGACGACGCCGCGGTTGGCGCCGATCTGCGGCGCGAGATCTGCGGCATGGAGATTCGCGGCTCCGCGTTCAAGATCGTGTTGGCGCTGGATGGGCTGCCACGCTATGCTGGTTTGCCGCCCGATTTGGATCCCGCCGTGGCGGCCTCCACCCAATTCCGCATTGGCGCGTCGCTCGACTGGATCGAGAATTCGATTCTCGACGCGCTGCGCGGCGTGCCGTCGGAAACGCCGATCATCTGGGGCCTGATCCCGTCCGCCACCTCGCCGGGACTGGCGCCGGCGGGCAAGCATCTGATGAGCGTGAACCTGTTTCACGCGCCCTATCGCCTGCGCGAGGGCAGCTGGGCGACGGAGAAGGAGCGCTACGGCAATCACTGCATCCGCATCCTCAGCGACATGATGCCCGATCTGCCCGACCGCATCGTCGCCAAGCGATTCATCAGCCCGGTCGAGATCGAAGCCGAACTGGGTCTCGTCGAGGGCAACATCACCCATGGCGACATGCTACCCGGGCGCATGTTCGGCGCGCGGCCGCATTGGGCGGTCAGCGACTACCGCACGCCGCTCGGCGGCCTCTACCTCTCGGGTTCGGGAACGTGGCCGGGCGGTTACATCACCGGCGTGCCCGGCCATAACGCCGCCCATGCCGTACTCGCCGATCTCAAGCGCAACGATCCCATGAAGGAGAACAGGGCATGATGGAATTTCTCATCAACATCAAGATCAACTGGCCCGAGGGCATGGACCCCGCGCGCAAGCAGAAGATATCCGACGACGAGCGCGCGCACGCCAAGGAACTCGCCGCCAAGGGCCATCTCGTGCGCATGTGGCGTGTCGCCGGGCGGCGCGAGAACTGGGGCTTGTGGCGGGCCAAGAACGCCACGGAGATGCATGCCATCATCTCCAGCTTGCCCGTTTGGCCGTGGATGGATGTGACGGTCCATGCGCTGGCCAAGCACGCAGTCGATCCGCAACCCTTCGAGACCGGGTCGGTCGCATGAAATGGCAATTAAATCGGCTGGGAACCCGCTCTCTAGCGGTTGTTGCCGACCATCGACGGCGCTACCCTGCCCGATCGAATGGCGGATGGATCGGGTGACGAGGCAGGGTGGCTTTCGGATCTGACGATCAATTTCAACGGAGGGAACCATGACACGCGCGATAAAAACTCTCAGGAACACTGCCGCGGCTGTTGCCATGCTTGGCATGGCCGGCGCCGCGTCGGCGCAGGACGTCAAGGGACTGACGATCGGCGGCGGCTCGGTCGGCGCCGATTTCTTCGTGCTGGGCACGGCGCTCCAGAAGGTGCTGAGCGACGTCTATCCCGGTGCCCGGATCGAAAACACCTCGACCACGGGCAGCCTGGAAAACCTGCGGCTGCTCAGGCGCAAGGATATCGATCTCGGCCTCTACACCAATACGGCCGTGGCCGACGCCTGGCATGGGCGCGGCGCCTTCGCCAGCGAGCCGGCGTTTCAGGAGATCAGGTCGATCGCCGGCGTCTTCCACTTTACCTACAGCATCATCACGCTCGCCTCGTCGAGCTTGAAGGACCCGGCCGACATCAAGGGCAAGCGCATTGGCATCGGGCCCGACGCCAAGACGCTGAAGCCGCTCTACGCGCCCTGGATCGAAGCGTCCTCGGGGCTCAACTACGATACCGACATCCAACACGTCTATGCGTCCTATGCCGACATCTTCCGGATGCTGGGCGAGGGCCGCGTCGATGGCGTGGTCGGCTTCACCTCCGGGTTCAAGGTTCCGGCCTCGCTCCAGGAACTGTCCAGCGCCAAGCCGTTGCGCTGGATCTCGATGGATGCGGGCAAGCTCGCGGCCGCCAAGCTTGAGCCGATCACCTTCCCGCCCGGCGCTCTGCCCGGTCAGACGACGCCGGTGACTGCGGCCAAGTTCGGCCTGGTGGCGATTGCTGCTACGACTACCATGAGCGACGCCACGGCCTATTCGATTGCCAAGGCCATTCATCAGAATCTGAAGAAACTGACGGAATTGCAGCCGGCGCTTGGCCAGGCGGTGACGGAGCCGACCACGCTGGCGGCCGATACGACACCCTTCCCCTTCCACCCCGGCGCCCAGAAGTACTGGACCGAAGCTGGGCTGTGGAAGCGTTAGACCGAAGCGGTATTCAGGTGCGCGGCGAAGAGGGGAGCTAGGGCTTAATGGAGAATATTCAGCGCGTACGTCATGGGTTGACCGTTCTCCTATGTGTCGGGCTCGCCCTCTTCGCCATTCTTAATGTGTGGTATCCCCTGGTGCCGATGCAGGAGCGAGCGCTGTTCGCCCTGATCGGCCTGGGCGCATTTTTCCTGGCTACCCAACCGGGCTCACGACTTGGCGTTGCCGCCGATACCGTCCATCTGCTTCTGACCATCCTCGTCTTCGGTTATGTCGTGGTGTTTTGGCAGGATTTGCTCGACCGCCAGGGCAATCCGATTCAGACCGACATCATGCTCGGCACGATCGGCGTCTATCTAATCATGGTCGCGACCGTGCGCAGCCTGGGCAGGTCGCTGGCCGCAGTGGTGGCGGTGTTCCTGCTCTACACCTTCTTCGGCCAGCACTTGCCTATCTGGTTGGGCGGCCATCGCGGTTATTCGATCGACCGCATCTTCACCTTTCTCTATTCGAACGAAAACGGCATCCTCGGCTTCGCCATCGATGCCTCGCTCAAGTACATGGCGCTGTTCATCATTCTGGGTCGGGTCCTGGAATATTCGGGCACGCTTAACTTCATCACTGGGTTCGCCCGGCTGCTCTTCAACAAGGGCACCACTGGGCCGCCTTTGGTTTGCGTCGTATCCAGCATGCTAATCGGCATGGTGAACGGCAGCTCCATGGGCAGCGTGTATATCTCGGGCCAGATCACTATCCCGATGATGAAACAGGTTGGGTTGAAGGCGGAACTCGCTGCTGCGATCGAGGCAACCGCGGCCAACGGCGCCCAGATCATGCCGCCGGTCATGGGCTTCGCGGTCTTCTTCATGATCGTCATGCTCGACATTTCTTATGCTGAGGTGATCGTCGCCGCTGCCATTCCCGGCGTGCTCTACTACCTGACCCTGGGCATCGCCGTGTGGTCGCGCACCCGCCGCCTGCCGCCGCCGCCCGATCTGGACAAGATCGTCGGACCGCGTCCGAGCCTCCGCGAGGTCGTGCTGCACCCGAGCGCCCTGTCCTTCGTCGCCACGGCGGGGACGCTGACCTATCTGTTGGTCGAACGCGATTCGCTCCAAATCTCGGCGATTTGGGCGATGGTCGTGTGCATTGCCGTGACGATGTTCAGCCGGGATCGCTACACGCCGAAGAAGGCATTCAATACCTTGCGCGACAGCGGCAAGGAAATGGTCGAGATCGTTGTTGTGACTCTGGCGCTCGGCCTGATCACCGGGCCGATCCTGCTGACCGGGCTTGGCACTAAACTGCCAGCCCTGATGATCGGCTGGGCCTCGGGCGATATTACGTTGCTGCTGATCTGTGCCTTTTTCGCCTGCATGATCCTGGGCACAGGCATGCCGACCAGCATGGCCTATGTGATCGTCGCCCTGCTCATCACCCTGCCGATCACGCAACTCGGCGTGCCTAAGCTGCATGCGCATATGTTCGTGTTCTACGCGGCGCTGGCCGCCATGATCACGCCGCCCGTGGGCTTGACCGCCTATGCCGCGGCAACCATAGCGAAAGCCGATTATTGGGAAACGGGCTGGCTGGCCTCGGTCCTGGGCATGGTGAAGTACCTTGTGCCCTTCGCCTTCGTCTACCGGCCGGAATTGCTGATGGTCGGCACGCCGCTCGACATCGTTTGGGTGACTGCGGTTTGCACGCTTGGCATGATCGCCATGGCGCTGGCGCTCGATCAGGTCGACAAGCAAAGCATGATTGGCGTTCTCCGGCCCGTACCGCTCATGGCCGGCGGCTTTTTGTTGGCCGTGCCGCCCCTGAGTTCGACGGTCATCGGCTTGGGCGCGGGATTGTTCGTCGTCGGCGTCGTGCTGATCTTGCCGAAATGGCGGTTGGATCGCGAACTGGCGTTGTCGATGGTCAAGACCGGAAAGCAATCGAGCTGATTTCGACCACGGAACGGAGTAGCAAACGATGTTGATCGATTGGCACACCAACCTCCAGCTTCCCGAGCACGCCGACGACGGCGACGAGATGATCACGCGGGTCGGCATCGAGGTCGACGCGACGCCGAAATCCCACGAGAAGCATATCGTGAAGGTGGCGAAAAAATTCGCCCTGGTGACGATGAATTTTCCGCGCCTCAAGGTGCGTGTGCCCAACGAATTCGTCGCCGAATACGCCCAGAAATATCGCGGCCGGGCCAAGGCGTTCGCCTGCGTCAATCCGCTGGACAAGAACGCGCCGCGCGAGCTGGAGCACGCGATCCGGGGGCTCGGCATGCACGGCCTCAAGATCTCACCCGTCTATGGCGGCTTCGACCCCTGGTGCAAGGAGGCCGGGCGCATCTACAAAACTTGCGACCGCCTCCGCATTCCCTTGCTCTGGCATCAATCCGCCGGCTACGCTGCGGATTGCACGCTGGAGCATGGCAATCCGATCCTGCTCGACCGCATCGCGCGGGAATTCCCGAAGCTGCGCATGATCGTCGCCCATGTCGGCCAGCCCTGGGTCGGGGAATGCATGGTGCTGCTGCGCAAGCACCCGCACATTCTGGCCGACCTGTCCGCCCGCTTCCATCGGAAGTGGCAGCTCTACAATGGGCTGATGCTGGCGCTGGATTACAAGGTGACGAAGCAATTGCTGTTCGGCTCGGACTTTCCGCTCCGCACCACGACCGACGCGCTGCGCGAGTTCCGCGCGCTGAACGAGTGGGGCGAGGGCGTGACTATGCCGAAATTTCCGCCCGAGATCATCGAGGACATTATCGAGAACCGGCCGTTCGAACTGTTGTGGCCGGAGGGGTGAGGACCCGGAGGTTACCCCCCGGGCTACACGGGCTTCAGCGCACCGCTGCTTTCCGCACCTCTCGGAAGCGCAGAATTTCGTCCGGTATCCAGACGTGGTTCTTCACTTCCTCGCGCATGGCGGCAGGCTCGACCGAGAAGAACAGCGATAAATAGGGCAGATCGGATTCGTTAAGCGGCACCTGGGGCAGTGATTTATGTCGTTATCCAGGCATCGCTGCCGCGCCGCCAGCGCAGCACCCGGCGTTCGATCAGCGCCAGCACGCCGTTGAAAATCATGGCCAAGATCATGAGGATGACGAGCGCGGTGATCGATCCGGTCATGTCATAGACGCCGCTGGTGTGGTTGACATACCAGCCCAGGCCACGGCTGGCGCCGATCATCTCGCCGACCACCGCGCCCACCAGCGCCATGCCGATGCCGATGCGAATGGCGGTGAGCAGCCAGGGCACCAGGGAGGGCACGATGACGTGGCGGATGACGGCGGCGCGCGAGGCATTCATGCTGCGGAAGGCGTCGATGATCTCGCGGTCGATGCTGCGCACGCCCTCGCGCACATTGAATAGAACCACGAAAACCACCATCGACGCCACCAGCGCTACCTTGGCGAACAGGCCGATGCCCAGCCAGATGATGAACAACGGCGCCAGCGACACCCGGGGCAGGCTGTATAGCCCCATAACAACGGGATCGACCGCGTCGGACAGGCGGCGCCAGAGGCCGAGCACGATGCCAAAGACCACCCCAAGCACCACACCGATGGCGAGCCCGATAATCGCCTCCTTAAACGTCTCCCAGGTGTGTAATTCGAGGCTGCCGTCCAGCAGCATGAACCAGATGCGCTGGGCGACGTCGACGGGGCTGCTGATCCACTTCTTGCCGACCCAGTGCGACGCGAGCTGCCACAGGACCAGCGGTACCGCCACGGCGATCGCGCGATCGACGCGCAACCGCATCGCCACCTTGAGGGCATTGAGTTGGCGCTGGCGTTCGAATTCGGCGGCAGATTCAGCCTTCACGGCTTAGCACTCCCTGCATCTCGCGCCGCAGCACATCCCAAATTTGTCCCTGGAGTTCGCGGAAACCGGGAACCATGCGCGACTGATAGTAGTCGCGCGGCCGGGCCAAGTTGATCGGGAACTCCGCGGCGATCCGGCCGGGCGCGGCGGTCATCACGACGACGCGGTCGGCCAGGGCGATGGCCTCGTCGATATCGTGGGTCACGAACATCACGGTCTGGCCCAAGCGTTCGAGAACCCTCAGGAATCGGTTGCCCACGTGAATCCTGGTCTGGGCATCGAGGGCCGAGAACGGTTCATCCAACAGAAACACATTGGGCTCATAAGCCATGGTCCGGGAGAGCGCAACGCGCTTGCGCATGCCGCCGGATAGCTCCGAGGGGTATCGGTCGATGGCTTGGCCCAAGCCGATCTCGTGTAGCAACGCATGGGCTCGCGCCCGCGCTTCTTTTTGCCCCTTGCCGGCCAGCATGGCCCCGATGGCTACATTCTCGATGGCAGTTTTCCAGGGCAGTAGAGCATCGGATTGAAACAGAAAACCAATGCCTGGAGGCACCTTGGTCACCACCTGGCCGCTGACCGCGATCGTGCCGGCGGTGGCCGGGAACAGGCCCGACACCAGGCGGAGCAGCGTGCTCTTGCCACACCCGCTGGGCCCGATGATGGCGACGAACTCGCCATCGCCAATGCCGAAGGAGACATTGTCGAGCGCCAGATTCGACCCTTCGCCCGACCCGAATCCAGGATAACGAAGGGAGACACCCCGGATATCGATCTTCCCCGGTGTCGCCGCTATCCCGTGCGATGTGGCACCTAGCTGTGGCTCCACGATATACAGTCCGGCACCTAGAGCAGATTGACGACTAGTTCTTCCATGGGTGGGATATCGGCCGCCTTGAGGCGCCCGGACCCGACGAAAATGCCACGTGCATTCTCGTAGAGCTCCTTCGTCATCATGCCATCCATGGGCTTCCACAATACCTTAATGGCATGGTCGAGCTGCGAATTAAGCTCGGCGTCCGCGATGTTCGGATAAACTTTCTTGGCAACCCGCATGGCGAATTGACGATCGTCCCGCATCTTACCCAGGGCCGACTTAAGCGCCGTCATGAGGTGAGTAAACTTCGCCCGCTGTGCTTGAAGATCTTTGGTCCGAACCATGAGCACGCTGTTGGGGTAGCTCATGGCCTCCCAATCGTCGATGACGCGCACGACATTGCTGGTGGTGGCGCGGTTGAGGAAGGGTTGCACCAATACGCCAGCGGGGACACGGTCGTTCTCCAGCCCGGCAAAGAGGTTCGCGACCGAGCCGAGGGCGACCATCTGGATATCGCGATCGGGATCGAGGCCGACCTTGCGGACGGCCCAGCGCACCAGCATGTCCGACGATGAACCCGGTCCGGAAATACCGATCGTCTTACCCTTGAGATCAGCGGGCGATTTGATCTGCGACTTCGTAGTCGCCACCATCGACCAATTGGCTGAGGTCAGGATGACGCCGATGATCTTGGCATCGACCAGGCCCGCATGGCGAAAGCCGAACGCCTTGTCGATGCCGGCCATCAGAACGTCGCCATGGCCGCCAGCAAACACAGCGCCGGTCTCGCCGCCGCCCTGGAGCTGCATATAGTCAAGCTTGAGGTTGAACTCGCTGCCGAACTCCTTGAGCGCCAGCATGGGCAGGCTGTGGAACGCTGGCGTTGCTTCGAGGACGGCAAAGCTGTGCGGCGTGCCCTGGGCGCGCGCGTTCATCGCCGGCCATACCGAGAATGCCGCCGCTGCGGCCAACGCGAGCAACTTGCGAAAATGCATGATGTTCCTCCCAATGGTCATATTCACGCGGCTCTAGTCGGCCTTGATGGCCTTCCACTTGTCGAACTGCAACGCGGCGTTGAGCGCATGCTGCGCTTGGTCCATCGGATAGTCGGGCAGCGGTTTCGCCGAAGCGGCGAAGCCGGCCATATTCTGCAATGTCTGATCGATGCAGTTGACGATGCGCGGCAAAAGCAAGCCGGGTAGCGCGATCTGGCGGAAACCCATCTCATACAAGGTCGCGGGCGGCAGCCAAGTCGAGCGCCCCTCGAATTGCGCGGTCAGCAGGTGCATGCCGTTGAAGCGGCGGCCGACTTGGGCCAATTCGTCCACCGTGCTCAATCCGGGAATGAATAGACCATGGGCACCGGCCGCCAGGTATTTCTCGCCGCGCCGGATGGCGCCGTCCAATCCCTCCAGCTTATAGGCATCGCAGCGGGCGATGATTTGAATGCCGGTTCCGGTGCAACTGGACACCGCAACCTTGATCTTGCCGATCATGTCGGCGGCAGCGACCACGGCAATGGCGCCGGCATCGCCGGGCTGCTTGGCCACCAGCATCTGATCTTCAAGCACGATGCCGCTGACGCCAAGGCGCGCATAGGTCTCGACCATGTGGGCGACGCTACGGATATCGCCATAGCCATCGTCGCCATCGACCATGACAGGTAGATTGGTCGCCGCGATGATGTCGCGAATCCCGGCCAGCATCTCGCCGAAGGCGGCAAGTCCGATATCGGGCAGGCCGTAACGGGAGGCCAGCAAGGCCGAGCCGCCGATGCCGATGGATTTGAAACCTGCGCGCTCGATCAGTCGGGCGGTCAACGCATCGTGAGCCAGCGGCGTTAGCAGCGGCTTTTCCGTCGTCACCAGTTGGCGCAGTGAGGATTTGTTCATTGTCCTATCCGTTAGGAACGGTAGATCCAGGGACGACGTGTTTTGTCGGCGGATTGGAAGGCCTCGATCTGGCTGACCAACGCCAGCGTCCGGTCGATATCGTCGCGGCCCTGGAGCAACGGGGCACGGCGCGTTTCGTCAACCGTGAAGGCGATGGCGGTGCCATCGGGTGCCGTCAAAGAGCAACGGACTAGATCGACGGTCATCTCTGACTGTTCGCCTGCATCGACGCTGGCGGCGATCTGCTTGACCCGATCCACCGGCAGCACCACCGGCAGCAAGCCATTCTTGAAAGCGCTATCGAAGAAGATGTCGCCGAAGCTGGGGGCGATGACACAACGGATGCCGAAACCGAGCAGAGCCCAAACCGCCTCTTCGCGGGAACTACCGCAGGCGAAGTTGCGGCCGGCGACAAGGATGCGGCAATCCCGGTATTTCGGGCGGTTCAGGACAAAATCCGGCAAATCCTTGCCGTCGCGCCCGCGCCGCCAGTTTCCGAATAGACCCCGGCCCCAGTCGCTACCGACATTGACGATCCATGCCGTCGGTATGATGGCGTCGGTATTGATATTGTCGTCCATCATGGGTGCGGCCGTGCCGGTCAGAATGTTGAACTTTTCCATGGTGCTCAGCCCAGTAAGGTTCGGACATCGGCGATCGCGCCGGTGACGGCTGCGGCAACCACGCTCTCCGGGCTCGCCAGATGGGTGCGGCTGCCGGGCCCCTGGCGGTTCTCGAAATTGCGGTTGGATGTGGAGATGCAGCGCTTGCCCGGCGCCACGATCTCACCATTCGCCGCCACGCACATCGAGCATCCCGCGCTGTGCCACTCGAAGCCGGCATCGATGAATATTCGGTCCAGCCCCGCGTGTTCCGCGGCGCGCCTGATCTGCATGGAACCTGGGACGACGAGGGCGCGTACGCCGGGGGCAACCTTGCGGCCGCGGGCAATGCGTGCGGCCGCCTCAAGGTCGGCGAGGCGACCATTGGTGCAGGAGCCGATGAAGGCGTAGTCGATCTTGGTGCCGATCAGAGGCGCCCCCGGTGCCAGGCCGATATAGGAAAGCGCGCGTTCCATGGCCGTCTTGCGGGCCGCATCGGCCTCGCGCGCAGGATTGGGTATGGATTCGTCGACGGCGATAACGTCTTGCGGACTCGTACCCCAGGTGATTTGGGGCTTGAGGGCGGAGCAGTCGATCTCTTCCTCGCGCTCGAATACTGCGCCGTCATCGGAAGACAGAGTGCGCCATTGTTTCACTGCGGCATCCCAGGTGGGACCCTTGGGTGCAAATTCCGTATGGGCGAGATAGTCGAACGTGACGTCATCAGGGGCGATCAGGCCGGCGCGCGCGCCCATTTCGATCGACATATTGCAGACAGTCAACCGCCCATCCATGGCCAGGGCGGCAATAGCAGGCCCGCCATACTCGACGACATGGCCGCGACCGGCGGCGGTGCCGAGTTTGCCGATGGCATGGAGGATAATATCCTTGGCCGAAACGCCAGGGGTGAGTCGGCCCGTGAAAAGTATGCGCATCCGTTTGGGTTTGTGCTGCACGACGGTCTGGGTTGCCAGCACATGCTCCACCTCCGAGGCGCCGATGCCCCAGGCCAGCGCTCCGACCGCGCCATTGCTTGAGGTGTGGCTATCGCCGCAGACGAGGGTACAGCCGGGCAGATCGATGCCCAGTTCCGGTGCGATGACGTGGACGATGCCTTGGCGGCTATCGTCGAGATCGAAATTGGTGATACCGAAATCGGCGCAATTCTTGCGCCAGGCCTCGATGAAGGGACGACCCGCCGGGTTCGTGCTGTCGTTTCGACCGGGGCTGGTGGCGACGATGTGGTCGACGACGGCGAAGGTCAGTTCCGGATTGCGCACGGGCAGGCTCCGTCGGCGCAATCGCTCGAAGGCATGTTTGCTCGTCACCTCGTGAAGCAGATGTCGATCGATGTGAAGCAGGAATGTTCCACCGCCGAGATCGGCGATGACGTGATCATCCCAAATCTTGTCGAATAGTGTACGCGGCGTTCCTATCCGGTCGTTGATGTGACGAGGGTCTGTGTCAGCGCTCATGAGGTTCTGTCTTTAAGAGAAGCTGCCATTGGCGAGGCGCCCTAGAATATCAACATTCGTTACGCGTATTCATATTCACATCATTAACTCCGATCGGACAAGGAAATGCAGCTGTGCGGCCCCTGCACAGGTCACCTCTTTCTCATAGGCGGTAAACTACACGCCGTATTGCAATGAAAGTTCAATTCCCGTTGCACTCGGCTCAGGGTGAAAACATGCTGGGACGCAACGTGTATTGTGGCGGCTGCTGGCATTGTGTAGCGTCGGCGCGCTCAACGCAGAGTGGTGAAGTCGAGCCTCATGAGTGAAGTCAACGCCGCGCGGCAGGCAAGCCGATGGCTGTCCGCGTTTGCCGATGCCTTGTCGCGACGCGATATCCAAGCCGCGACCGCCGCCTTTGCGGAGGAATGTTATTGGCGGGATATGGTGGCTTTCACCTGGAACATCGTCACCAATGAGGGGCAGGCGAGTATTGCTGCGATGCTTAAGGAGACTCTGGCGCGGGTCCAACCCACCAAATGGGCGCTCGACGGCCCCGTCAGCGCCGCCAACGATGTTATCGAAACCTGGTTCACCCTTGAAACCACGGCCGGACGGGGACGCGGTCATCTCCGGCTGAAGGGCGACAAGTGCCGAACCTTGCTGACTACCCTGGGTGAGCTGAAGGGCTTCGAGGAGCGGAGCGGCGAGACCCGCGAGGCTGGAACCGAGCATGGCGCGTTCAAGAATCGCGTGACCTGGCAGCAACGCCGGAAGATCGAACAAACCGAACTTGGATATAGCCGGCAGCCCTACTGCCTGATTATTGGCGGCGGGCAGGGCGGCCTTGCCCTAGGCGCGCGGTTGAAGCGATTGAATGTGCCGGCGCTGATCGTGGACAAGCATCCGCGTGCGGGCGACGCCTGGCGCAAGCGATACGAGTCGCTCTGTCTTCATGACCCGGTCTGGTATGACCACATGCCCTATCTGCCGTTTCCCGATCACTGGCCCGTATTCACGCCAAAGGACCAGATCGGCGATTGGTTGGAGATGTACGCCAAGGTCATGGAGTTGAATTTTTGGCCATCGACCGAATGTAAGACCGCGCAGTACGATGAAGGTACGGGCGAGTGGCACGTGACGGTCGACCGCGCTGGCGAGACCATAACCCTTCGTCCTCGCCATCTGGTCCTGGCGACGGGTATGTCTGGCGTGCCGCACCGGCCTCGATTCCCCGGCCATGAAGCCTTCCGCGGCGCCCACCATCACTCCAGCGATCATCCCGGCGGCACTGCCTATGCCGGAAAAAAATGCGTCGTTGTCGGCTCGAACAACTCGGCTCACGACATTTGCGCCGATCTTTGGGAGCACGGCGCCGACGTGACCATGGTACAGCGCTCGCCCACCCTCGTCGTCAGATCCGAGACGCTGGTACGTCTGGCGGTCGGTCGGCTCTATTCGGAGACGGCGCTCAAAGCCGGCATCACGACGGAAAAGGCCGACTTCACCGTTGCTTCCATCCCGTTCCGCCTTGCACCCGATCTTCAAAAGCCGATCTACGAAAGGATCAAACAGGAGGATGCCGTCTTCTATGAGGGCCTCCGCGCCGCAGGCTTCATGCTCACCTTTGGCGAGGACGAGTCCGGCCTATCCTCGATGTATATGCGGCGGGGTGCTGGCTATTACATCGATGTCGGCGCGTCGCAATTGATCGCGGACGGTCGGATCAAGTTGCGCAGCGGGGTCGGGATCGACCGATTGACGGAGCGGGCGGTCGTGCTCAGCGACGGCAGCGTGCTCGACGCCGACCTGATCGTCTATGCCACCGGCTACAGTTCCATGAATAGTTGGGCGGCGCAGCTGATCTCCCAGGACGTAGCCGACAAGGTTGGCAAATGCTGGGGATTGGGCTCGGGCACGAACAAGGATCCGGGTCCCTGGGAAGGCGAATTGCGCAACATGTGGAAGCCGACTCGCCAGGACGCGCTGTGGTTCCAGGGCGGTAATCTGGCGCAATCCCGGTTTTACTCCCTGCTTCTTGGGCTCCAGCTTAAGGCGCGGCTGGAAGGCATTCCAACGCCAGTCTATGGGCTAGCTCAGGTACATCATCGTGACTAGGATCGCGCTTATGCCGAGATCGATGCCTTAACCGTCCGGAACCGCATGTGAGCATCGATCCAACACCGAAATTTTCAGCGAGCGACAACGGAAATCAACGGGAGGAGGAAGTCATGATCAAAAAACAGTGTCACTGAGGTCCTTGCTGGGTGCCGCAGCACTTGTCTTGATCGCCATGCCGAATGGGTCTTCTGGTACGGCTCGAGCTGAGGAGATCGTCGTCGCCAACTATGGCGTCACGGCCAACGGCTTTCCCTTCGCGGTCGCAATGGGCATGGGCTTCTTCAAGGCCGAAGGCGCTGATATTACTTCGGCCGGCGGCGGCACGACGTTGCGCAACATGATGGCGGGTGGCGTCGCCTATGCCGAGGTCAATCCCGGCTTGGTTGTCTCGGCCATCCATCAGGGTGCCGAACTCAAAATCATTGCCGAAAATGTGCGCACGAATGCCGAGACCACTTGGGGGGTCAAGCCCAACTCGCCATTGATGACGGTGAAGGATTTGAAAGGTAGGAAGCTGGGGTATTCCAATCCCCGTTCGACGAGCCAGGCTCTGGTTAGCCTGCTCTTAAAGCACGCGGGCTACACGCCCAATGATGCCGAGCTAGTCAGGACTGGCGGTTTTGGCGAAGGCATAGCCGCCCTTGAAATCGGCGCCGTCGACATGACGCCATTTCCGGAACCCCTGTGGGCAATCCACAAGCACAAATATCGGGCGCTAGCGACGGTCAACGAAGTTCTGCCGCCGCTGACTAACACCATCGCGGCGACCATCATCTCTCAAGGCAAGACCAAGGCCGAGTTCATCAAGGCCGTCATCCGCAGCCGGCGCAAGGCCGTCGAGTTCATGAACAGCAATCCGGACGAAGCGGCGGAGCCGATCGCCAAGGCCTTCAACATCGAACTCGCCGTGGCGCGCAGCGCCGTGCGCAATCTAGTTGAGAACAAGACAGGGGGTGTGCCCTACTGGGGCTCGGGCCAGATTCACATGGATTCCCTGCACCGCATGATCGAGGTCCAGAAATCGCTGGGCACGGTGACCAAGGACGTGGACTATGACCAGATCATCGACACCAGCTTCCTGGCCGCGGACATTCAGGCGATCGTCAAATAGCTCTCAAAGCGGAGGGATTAGCTCGCGATATAGAGACCGCCATTGACGTGCAGGGTCTCGCCGGTGATGTAGCTGGCCATGTCGCTGCACAGGAAGGCGATGGCGTCGGCAACCTCATCGGGCCGGCCGAGCCGTTTCATCGCCGTTCCCTTGAGCAGGGCCTCGCCCCGGAGCTGCATGAGATCGGTGATCATGGCCGTGTCGATCAGGCCGGGGGACACGGCGTTGGCGCGCAGGCGTGGCGCCAACTCGGCGGCAAGCACGCGGGTGAAGGTCAATACGGCGCCCTTGGTTGCGCTGTAATGGGCCAGGTTGACGCCGCCGCGATGGCCGGCCACTGAGGCAATCGTGACGATGGCGCCGTTGTCGCGCATCAGCGGGATTGCCGCACGGCAGGTATGGAACACGCCGTCCAAATTAACCGACATCATTCGTCGCCAGTCCGCATCGGACATGGTGGTCACCGGCTGGATCTGGAAGATACCGGCGCCGGGAACGAGGTAGTCGATACCGCCGAACTGGCGCTGGCAGGTGACAAGCGCCGCATTGACCTGGTTGACCACGGTCACATCGACACGCGCCGCGGCGATGCGCTCAGCCGGCCCTCCGAGTTCGCGCTTGAGCGCATCAAGCTTGCCCTGATCCGTGTCCGTCAGGAACAGACGGGCGTTCAAGCGCAGGAACACCCGGGCAATGGCCGCGCCGATGCCGCCGGTGGCACCGGTCAGGAACAGGACTCGTTCTTTGAAGTCGATCATCTCTGCCTCATTGGAAATAGCGTGGGCGCAAACTGGTCACGGTGTCGTCGCCGGTATATTGCGCAACAACGCGGCGGAAACTGTACGGGTGTATTCCGGGGCCACGCGAGCATCGATGACGCAGGTGCCGCCCGCGCGCACCGCCTCGATCGCCTGGGTCAACAATAACTGGAAGGATTCGATGGTCTGTGCCGGTCCCAGGCCCAGGGCACCTTGTCCTCGGGCGAGCATTGCGAGGTCGAAGGATGGATCGGTCATGCGCAACCCAATAGCCCGGTTCTCAACCGGTCGAGAACGCATATTGGCGACGCGCTCTTGGTGTAACTCATCGTTAAAGAAGGAGGCGTTGTTGGCGACGATGACCAGCAGCGGTACGCGGTAATGCACGGCCGTCCAAATCGCGGTCAGCCCCATCAGATAGTCGCCGTCGCCGAGCACGGCAACCGGCAGCCGGCCGCTGCCGCGTAGCGCGATTGCGGCGCCGACGGCCATGCCAGGTCCGGCGCCGATACCACCGCCGCCATCGATGCCGATATAGTCGAGTGGATGGTCGAAATGGCAACACGCCTCGGGCCAGCCCAGGGGGAGGCGGATGTAGCAGGGGCGGTGGGGCGCCAGGGCCTCAACCGTTGCACGCGCCATGGCGCCGATGGACATGTGCCCCTCCGGCGCTTCCGACGGTGCGGCCGGTTGGTCCGTGGCAGGATCGTCCGGCCAACTCGATGTCGGTTGACCAGCCCCAAGTTCGTCTAGCAGGCGCAACACGCACCGGTCGGGAACGGCGAGGATCGAAATGTCTGCCGGCGGCAGACCCTGATGGTCCATGCTCCAGCCATTATGAACGTATTGGTCGAGCGAGCATTGGATGATTGTTGCCTTGGGCATCTGGCCTCCGCAGGCAAGCCGCAGCGTGCCGCTGAGATCGACACGATCGAGGCTAAGGATAACATCGGCTTCGCGGATTAGTGCGGCTGCCCCCGTGGTCACGAACAGGCTCGGCCAGTAGGGATGCAGCCGGTGCCGGGTCGGGAAGGTGGCGCCGCTCTTGAGATCGCTGACCACGCGGGCGTTCAGCCGCTCGGCCAGCCGCACCCGTCGGTCCCAGTCCGCCGGGTCCTTGGAGACGCGCCCCATCAGGATCAGCGGTCGCTTAGCGCCAGAAAGCGCCGCGGCCGCCTTCGCCACCGCTTCGGGCGAGGGGTCCGGTGGCATGGGCGGACGAAAGCGTTCAAGCGGCGGAAATTCCGGCGTTCCCTCAGCCGATTGTTCCTGCAATGCGGCATCGAGGCAGACGAAGACAGGACCGGCCGGCGGCGTCATGGCGATTTGATAGGCGCGGAGAATCGCTTCGACGGTCGCCGGAACCGAGCCGGGTTGGTTGTCCCATTTGGTGTAACCGCGCACCAGCGCGCCCAGATCGCTCGTCGTATGCAGCCAATCGACATAGGGGCGCCGCTGCGTCGCATCGACCGGACCCTGGGCGCCCAGCACGAGCACGGGCGTGCGATCGGCCCAAGCGTTGAAGATCGCCATGGTGCCGTGCATCAGCCCGACATTGCTATGCAGCGCCACGGCCATTGGCCGACCGGTGATGCGGGAATAACCATGGGCGACTGCCACAGCCGATTCTTCGTGAACGCAGAGCAACAACTTAGGCCGTTTATTGCCCAGGTAGTTGACCAGGCTGTCATGCAGGCCACGGAAGCTGGCGCCTGGCGGTTAGCGCGATGAATTCGATACCCAGCTCACGGAGCAGTCCTGCGACCCGGTCGCTGCCCCAGAGCCGATTGCCTGTGGCTATATTTGCCGGCACCTCGCCATCGTTCATTCCACACTCTCCTGGACGCGATCATACAAACACGGCAACAACACGCTGCCGCTAGCTTACCTTGGCCGGCCGAGTTTTGGTCAGGGCTGTTGCCGTGAGGCCAACGGTAAGCGCAATGCTCATGATGACGGACAGGGGGACAGCACTATCGCGGAGAAAATGACCGACGGCGAGGGTGCTGATGGCGCTAAAGCTCATTTGCAGAAACCCGGTCAGACCGGCGGCGGAGCCGGCGTAACGGGAATCGGCGCTGAGGGCGCCGGCCATGGCGTTGGGTTGGCTAATGCCATTGCCGATGCTGATCACGCTCATGGCGGCAAATAGGACGACTGGCGTGAAATGGCCGAGCCAGGCGGAGAAGCCGAAGGCGACCGCGCCGGCCAGCGCCATGGCGGTTCCGATATGCACCATCCGGTCCAACCCGATCGCTATCGAGAAGCGCCCGGCGATGAAATTGCCGAGCATGTAAGAGACGGAGACGCTGATGAGGTAGAGGCCGGTCTCATCGACCGAATAGCCGAGCACATCGATCATCAAGACGGCGGCGCCGGTCAGAAAGGCAGTATAGGACGAAGTGACTGTTCCCGAATTGATCGCGTAGCCGAGAAAGCGACGAGATGCGAGCAAGCCCTGATAGCCGCGTGCCAGGGCTAGCCAATCCGTGCTTGTGCCGCGGGCCTGGCGGGTTTCATGGGCGCGGGCGATGGCGAGCAGGAGTACGCAGATTCCGAAGGCGACGACCAGGGCAACGCTCGCCCGCCAGGAGAAATGCCGGTCGAGGAAGCCACCTAGGGCCGGCGACATGGCGGGCGCGACGGCCATAGCCGTGGTGACATAGCCGAGGACGCTGGCGGCACGCTCGCGCCCATAGACATCGCCGATGATGGCGCGGCATAAGACCAGACCGCAGGATGCGCCGAGGGCCTGGACCATGCGCGCCATAATCAGGGCCTCGATCGTCGGTGCCAGAGCGCAACTCACGCTGCCAACGACGTAGATGTACAACCCGATCAGAACGATCGGCCGCCGGCCGAAGCGATCTGACAATGGGCCATAAACGAGCTGCCCCACCGCGACGGCGACCAGGTACATGCTCATGACGAGCTGGACCGTCGCCAGATCGGTGTGAAAATAGGTAACAAGGCCCGGTATGGAGGGCACGAAGATATTGAGAGAGATGGCTCCGCTCGCGGCCAAGCCAACGAGCAGAATGACCGGTGGCAGTTTCACCATGATCGACTGTCCGCCGTGCCCCCAATGGTAATCGGCCGTGAGTTCCGTCCAGGTCGCGATATCATCATGCCACAGGCTATCTGATGAACCTAGGGTTGACACGGGTTGTCGTTCCATGGACGAGTTGATAGCTTGCCAATCGAGAGAGCATGGGAAGAGTCGCCGCACATGCGGGATGAGACGCATCGGCCGGGACCGCCTGAGGCCGATGGCTACCACGCGGGCACACACTATCGGTCAGCCGGAGCGGGGCCGCCGGTGCTGCTGATTCACGGCGTTGGTGTCGACCTTACTATGTGAGACGCTCAAGTCGCGGCGTTGGCGCGACATTGGACTGTAGTCCGCTACGACATGCTTGGCCATGGCGGTAGTACCAATCCGCCCGGCCAGCGAAGCCTGCGCGATTTCGTCGAGCAGATTATCCGCCTGCTCGACTATCTCGGATTCCCGCGTGCGGCGATCGTTGGTTTTTCTATGGGCGGTATGATCGCCCAGGCTGTTGCGGTAAATCATCCTGACCGCGTGGAGAGGCTAGGGATCCTTAATGCGGTCTATGCCCGAACGCCCGAGCAACGCGCGGCGGTCCTTGAGCGCTTGCGTCAGGTCGAGGTCTCCGGGCCGGCGGCGAATGTCGATATCGCGTTGAAGCGTTGGTTTACGCCAGCCTTCGCGGCGGCCCATCCTGCCACTATCGAAGCGGTACGCCGTCAAGTCGTAACGAATGACCATCTCGGTTATCTCAATGCCTATCGCGTGTTTGCCACGGCCGATGCGGACCTGATCGAGCCCTTGCGTACCATCCGGTGCCCGACGCTGGTAGCGACAGGCGAACTCGACCCGAACTCGACACCCGATATGGCGCACCGGATGGCCGCCACGATACCGGGTGCACATGCCGTCATTCTGCCCGGCTTGCCGCATATGGTGCCAATCGAGGGTGCTGCCGCGGTAAATAATCTTTTGCATGAATTCATGGCATCGCCCACCATGCCGTGATATCGCGATCAATCGAGATGATGGGGAGGACATGATGAAGCCAATAATTCGTAAGCTGGTCAGTTACGCGGAAAACGTATTCATCGAGGGCGGTCGCGCCGGCGGCCCGATCAAGATGGGCGCCATCGCCGCGGTCATCCGCAGCCCCTGGCCCGGCACCGAATTTGTCGAGAATTTGCGCCCTGCCCTGCTGAGCGTGGCGCCCGAACTAGGTCGCCAAATGGTGCCGCTCCTAATCGAATTGTGCGGCGGTGCTGACAAGATCGAAGCCTATGGTAAAGCAGCCGTGGTCGGGCTTAACGGCGAAATCGAGCATGGCTCGGCCTTGATTCATACGTTGCGCTTTGGGAATCTGTTTCGCGAGGCGGTCGGCGGCACCTCTTATCTCAGCTTTACCAATACGCGCGGTCCGGCGAATGCGCCGATTACCGTGCCGCTCATGCACAAGCTCGATCCCGGGTTTCGCTCCCATTATATGACATTGCAATTTGCCATTCCCGACGCGCCGGCGCCTGATGAAATCGTCGTTGTGATTGCAGGAGCAACCGGCGGCCGCATGCATCCTCGTATCGGCAATCGGTACGAGGATATGGAGGAGATGAAAGCCAAGGCTTAGCCGGAGAGACCATAGTTCGTCAGACTACGCTGGAATTAATCGAGGGAACGGGGAGTTGGCATGAAATACGTTCGTCTTGGCAAGTCTGCGTTGATGGTGTCGCGCATCGGGTTGGGCGCGATGTCGATCGGTTCGCCCAAGTGGCGGCCCTGGGTTATGGACGAAGCGGCGAGCCGTCCGATCATCCGGCGGGCCGTCGAACTCGGCATCAATTTCTTCGATACCTCCGACTATTATTCCGGCGGGGCGAGCGAGGAGGTTCTGGGGCGGGCGCTGAAGGATTTTGCCAATCGCAGCGAGGTCGTGATCGCGACCAAAGTCGGCAATGCCATGGGCAAGGGCGTCAATGAGCGCGGCTTCTCGCGCAAACATCTGATCGCCGCGGCCGAAGCCTCGCTCAAGCGGCTGGGCACCGATCATATCGATCTCTACCAGACCCATATCTGGGATCCGACCACGCCGATCGACGAATTGATCGAGGCGTTCCACCACCTGATCCGCACGGGCAAGGTTCTCTATGTCGGTGCCGCAGGCATGCCGGCCTGGCAGTTCGCCAAATCGCTCTACCTGGCCGATCTACGCGGCTGGACGCGCATGTGCACGATGCAGAACCATTACAACGCCGTCTATCGAGAGGATGAACGCGAGCTGTTGCCGCTGTGCCGGGCCGAGGGCGTCGGCGTCATTCCGTTCAGCCCGCTCGGGCGCGGTTTCCTTACCAGTAATCGGAAGACCGGCGGCTGGGACAAGACGCAGCGCGCGCGTACGGACGAGTTCACGGTCAAGTGGTACGGACGCGATTGCGATTATCGCGTGGTCGACGCGATGGAGGCCGTCGCCAAGCGCCGCGGTATGACCGTGCCGCAGGTGGCGCTGAGCTGGGTGTTGCACCGACCCGGTATTGCTGCACCCATACTGGGTGTGACCGAGATCGGCCAACTCGATCCGGCGGTAGCTGTGGTCGATCGACCTTTGGAGGCTGAGGACGTTGCCGCGATCGACGGCGCCTACGAGCCGCGCGGGCCCGGCGCCGTCGGGTGATGCGGGTTGCCCTATTCGGCGGCGCGTGCGCCGGTATTGCCGCTGGATGTCCGCAATCGCGGCATCACCTTGTCAGCGAACAGCCGCATGCTGCTCATGGTTGCTTCGTGCGGGATGCCTGACCACGACGAGTTGATCAGAATCTGCTCGATATTGAGCTCCTCGCGCAGTTCTTCGATCTTGTCGGCGACATGCTCGGGCGTGCCGAATAGCAGCGAGCGGTCTTTGACGAAATCGTAGGTTAGGCTCTTGAGCAGGTCCTTTTCCTGGTCGGGCGGTAACACCTCGCCGGGGTTCAGGTATATCTTGGGGCCGCGCCAGTTGCTCCAGTTCAGATATGACATGACATAGCGTTCGGCCATGTCGCGGGCCTTCTGCTCCGTCTCCGCCACAAAGGCGTCGCGCATGATCGAGGTGCGCTGGCCCAGCGGGATGTCCTTGCCGGTCGCTTGGCGCGCGCTGGCCTGGTAGAGCTTGAAGCGCTCTTTGAGCATGGCCACGGGCGGACGCCACATGATGACGCCCATGTCGTGTTTGGCCGCGAACTCGACGGAAGACGGCGAATCGACGACCTGCCACATCGGCGGATAGGGCTGTTGGCGCGTGCGCGGCAGCACGGTGAACTTGATCATTTCGCCTGTTTTGGCGTCGATGTAGTCGGCGTCGTTGACGGGGTGCGCGCGGTCCCATTTGAAGCCGGGCTTGGGCACGGCATAGCTCTCCCCGGCGTGGGAGAACAGGCGATTGGAGAAGGCCTTCTGTAGAATCTCCACGGTCTCCGCAAAGACCCGCATATTGCTTTCCTGGTCGCGCGGGTCGGCCTTGGGATTGAGATTCGCGCCCTCCAGCCCATAGTTACCGCGTCCGACGCCAAGTTCGACCCGGCCATCTGAAAGCTGGTCGAGCATGGCGATGTCTTCGGCCAGGCGCAACGGATGCCAAAAGGTGATGATCGCCGCGCCGAGCCCGATACGCAGCCGGGTCGTGCGCGCCGCGATGTCGGTCGCCATCACGATCGGGTTGGGCACGATCTCCCGGCCCCAGATGCTGAAATGATGCTCCGCGAACCACATGCTGTGGAACCCGGTGCGGTCCATGAACACCGCGAGTTCCCTGATCTCGTTCAAGATCGCATGGTAATCGCGCTTGAGACCTGGGTCGGATGGATTGCAGAAATAGCCGATCTTCATGGCCGTTTCACCCTGGCTGTTCGTATGTTGCGTACACCGGTTCCGGTATGTGACCATACGGTCACTTCCCTGTCAATGCCATCCACCGCGCCATCCGCCGCGCGTTATGGATTGAACGGTCAGGCTCTGCTACAAGCGAAAGGATATCGAACCACGATGAACCGAGAGAGCTGTTGATGGCAAAGCCCAGGGCCGCCGTGCCCAAGCGGCGCAAGAGCCGTGTCGAGACTGAATTGACCATCGTCAGCGCACTCGAAGAGATACTGACCGGCCAGGGCTTCGACGGACTCGGTATCAACGCGGTGGCGCAACGCGCCGGCGTTTCCAAGGAATTAATCTACCGTTACTTCGGCGGCCTCGAAGGGCTAATCCTCGCCTGGGTCGAGGAGCGCGACTATTGGTCGATGAAGCGAATCGATGCCGCCCATGAGAAACTTTCCAGCACCTCCGCCAGCCTAAAAACCATGCTACGCCAAAGTTTGACGACGTTCCTGGAGGATTTGCGCGCGAAGCCGCAAGTCCAGGAAATCCGCCGATGGGAGGTGAGCTCGCGCAACCCGCTTGCCCGGCGCATTGCACGCCAGCGCGAGGAGGCCGGCATCCGTCTGCTCTCGCGCATGCCCAAAGACCCGGAGCACGACATATCGGCCATTCACGGCATTCTCCAAGCCGGCCTCTGCTATCTCGTGCTGCGTTCGGCGGTGCTCGAGACCTATTGCGGGGTCAGCCTTCAGACCCCCGCGGGTTGGCGGCGCTTTGAGCGCGCTATCGACCAGATTCTCGACGGCGTCCTTGGGACCAACGGTACCAAACGGAAATAGACTGGCATTGGTCATCGACTCTCGCGATGAGGGAATGCCATGATACGCGGTCCGACCCAAGGATGAATTTTGCTACTCTGGCGTTGGAGAAGTTCAACATGCCCACCTTACCACGCTACCAACTCTATATTGATGGGATTTGGTGCGATCCGGCGGATGGCCGCCGGTTCGACAGCCTCAATCCCGCGACCGGCGTGGCCTGGGCCAGCATGCCCGAGGCGGGCGAGGCCGATGTGGAACGCGCGGTGCGCGCCGCCCATCGCGCACTATTTTCCGGCCCCTGGCCGGTTATGACGCCGACCCAACGGGGCCGCTTGATTTACCGCCTGGCCGATCTGTGTGCCGAACGCGCCGATGAACTGGCTCGCACGGAGACGACGGATACAGGCAAGTTGATCCGCGAGACGCGCGGCCAATCGCGCTATGTTGCGGACTACTACCGCTACTTCGCCGGTCTCGCCGATAAGATCGAGGGCGCGACCTTGCCGGTTGACAAGGCCGACATGCAGGCCTTCACCGTGCGCGAGCCGATCGGCGTCGTGGCAGCGATCGTGCCTTGGAACTCGCAGCTCTTCCTGCTCGCGGTCAAACTGGGCCCCGCGCTGGCGGCGGGCAACACGGTGGTGGTCAAGGCCTCCGAGGACGGTCCGGCACCGACCCTCGATTTTGCTAGGCTTGTTGAGGCGGCCGGGTTCCCGCCTGGCGTGGTGAATGTCATCACCGGCATGGGCGAGCCTTGCGGGCGGGCGCTGACCAGCCATCCCTTGGTCGCACGCATCGCCTTTACAGGCGGGCCGTCGACGGCGCGGCACATAGTTGCCAATTCCGCTAACAACTTGGCCCATGTCACGCTGGAACTAGGCGGCAAGTCGCCGCTTCTGGTGTTCGATGACGCCGACGTGGACAGTGCGGCTAACGGCATCATCGCCGGCAATTTCGGCGCAACCGGGCAAAGCTGCGTCGCCGGTTCGCGTGTGCTCTTGCAGGAAAAAATCTACGACCGCGTGCTCGCCAAGGTGATTGAGCGCGCGCGCACCATTCGCATCGGCGACCCGCTGGACGAGGCGACCGAGATGGGTCCGCTCGCGACCAAGGCGCAACTCGATCGCATCGGGCCGATCATCGCCAAGACCGTGGAGGCCGGCGGCGAGCTGCTCCACGGTGGCCGTCAACCGCCGCAGTTCAAGCACGGCTGGTTCTACGAGCCGACCGTGATCGCCTGCCCGCGCCAGGGCGTGCCATCGACCGACGAGGAGCTATTCGGCCCAGTCGCGTCGGTCATGCGCTTTCGCGACGAGGACGAAGCGGTCCAGTTGGCCAATGATACGCGTTATGGTTTGGCCGGTGGTGTGTTCACGCGCGATGTGGGTCGCGCCATGCGGCTGACCCGCCGTTTGCGCGCGGGCATTCTTTGGGTCAACACCTATCGCGTGGCATCGCCCATCGCACCGTTCGGCGGATTCGGCCAGAGCGGCGTTGGGCGCGAGGGCGGAGTGGACTCAATTCTCGACTACACCCGAACCAAGACCGTCTGGATTAACACCTCGACCGCGCCGATGGGCGATCCGTTCGTGATGCGCTGAACGCTGCTGCGCCGTCGAGGCTTCTAGCTGTCTTCCCTGGGCAGGAGGAAACAACCATTCGGTCGCCAGCTAATCTCAGTCGACTCGCCACGGGCCGGAATCGGGTTTCCCGAGGGCACGTCAATGTCGAGTGACCCGCCCAGGGCATTGGTTAAAGCGACCGAGCGCGTTGCGCCAAAATAGCGAACATCCCGCACGCGGGCGCCGATCCGGTTTTCGGCCGTTGATCCCAACACCCCATTCTCCGGGCGGAAACCGAGAAGGCAGCGATCGCCGGGCCGCCACGCGCGATCCGCATCTGCGATAGCAACGGAAAAGGCCAGATCGGGCGCATCGGTGCTTCTGACCTTGCAAGAAGATTGTGCCGCGAACACCTCGATAACCTCCACGGCCAACAAGTTTGTGCGGCCGACGAAGTTGGCAACGAAGGCGTTGACCGGTCGGCTGTAGAGTCGATCCGGCTGGTCAAGCTGCTCGACCCGTCCGTTGCGCATCACCGCCACGCGGTCCGACATGCTGAGCGCTTCGCCCTGGTCGTGAGTCACGTAGATCGCGGTGATGCCGAGTTCCTGTTGCACGCTCCGGATCTGTATCTGCAATTCCTGGCGGAGCTTGAGGTCGAGCGACCCGAGCGGTTCATCCATCAGGAGTACCTGGGGTCGGATGACCACGGCGCGCGCGAGTGCTACCCGTTGCTGCTGGCCGCCCGAAAGTTGGCGTGGTAGCCGATCGGCCATCGACTCCAATTGCACCACGCGTAGCGCGTCGCGAACTCGTACGGCCGCCGCCTCGCCGCGGATGCCGCGCATTTTGAGGCCGAAGGCGACGTTGGCGGCGACCGACATGTGCGGGAATAGGGCATAGGTTTGGAACACCATCCCGGTATCGCGGCGATTGGCCGACACCCGGGTAACGTCCTCGCCCTTGATATAAATAGTGCCGGCGGTTGGTTGCAGGAAGCCGGCGATCATGCGCAATGTCGTTGTCTTGCCGCAGCCGCTCGGTCCAAGAAGAGTGAGGAACTGACCCTCTGCAACGGTCAGGCTGACATCGTCGACGGCGGTGACTCGGTCATAGGTCCGGGACACATGCTCCAAACGTACTTCGGACATTAATAGCGATCCGTCATTGGTATGGCCCCCAGCCGATGCGACCCGGCAGCGGTTTTTGACCGCATGCCGGGCCGCGGCTCGCCGCTATTTCTTGACTGTGCGGTTCCACTTGTCGACCCATTTGGGATAATTCGCGTTGATAACTTCAACATCGGTCTGATTGAGTTTCTTGAGGTCGTCGGGCGAGGCCGGGAACTTTTTCGCCAGTTCCGGATAGGCCGCGAGAACCGGCGCCAGCAGCTTATTGGTCGGACCGTTTGGAATCTCATTCGCTTGGCCCAGCTGCGTCAAAGGATCGAGGATGTGGTTGACGAACATCTGCGCCTCGCGCGGATGTTTGGTGCTGGCGACGACGTCAATCGTCGACAACTTTCCGTAACCGCCTTCCTTAGGATAAATGAACTTCATGGGGAAGCCCTCGTCGGTCATGCCCCAGGCGCGGCCGTTGTTCCACACGGTGATCCAGACATCGCCGGCCAGGAACTTGTTGCGTAGGTCGGACGACGAGGTGAAGAAGTAGAGCGGTTTCAACTGCGCAATCTTATCGAAAGCGGCGTCGGCGTTCCTCTCGTCCCCGCCCATCAACTTGGCGGTCGCGGTGATGAAGTCGGTCACGGTGCCCTGCGAGATGTCGGGCAAGGCAAGGCGTCGCTCGAATTTCGGATTCCACAGATCGGCCCATGACGTCGGCTCTGGGATGCCATTGTCGTTCAGCGCTTTCGCGTTATAGGCGATGCCAACCGACCAGAACAGCATGGCGGGACCATAACCCTGACTGTTCTTGGCCACGTCGTAGAGGTGTTCGAGGTTGGTCACGATTTTCGGATCGATCTTCAAGACCAATCCGGCTTCGATCGCCTTGATTTGATTCGACTGTTCAAAATAGACTACATCGAACGGCGCTGCCCGGCCACGGCTGGCGATCAGTTTGGCCAGGTGATCTTCCGGGTTACCATCGACCCACTCGATCTTGATGCCGGTCCGCTTGCTGAACACGGACGCGCCGTATTTGGTCTGGCTTTCCGTGAATAGCCCGCCATAGCTGGCGACCCGCAGGGTCACTTGCTGCGCGCCGGCCGGATCGGCCCATGACAGAGCCATCAGGCCCAGGGTTGCGAGTAAAAATCTTTTCATCGATCGGTCCTCCCTTTGCGTTGTCGCCGATACGGCTCGCGGTCAGGCGCGACCGGAGCCAAAGAACTTCTCCAGGCCAAGCGTGCGTTCCAGCAGCACCATGAGTGCGAGCGACCCATAAATGACCAACGCGGAAATCGCCATGATGTCGGGCTTCAGACTGTACTCGATCGACGTGTAGATCTTCACCGGCATGGTCGTGGACGACGCATCGCCACCCATGAACAGGGCGATTGGTAGATCGTCGAAAGACACGAGGAACGCGAACACGGCGCCAGACATGATGCCGGGAACGAGCACGGGCAGCGTGACGTAAATCAGGGTCTGCCGCCAATTGGCACCCAAGTTGAGCGCGGCTTCCTCAAGGGTGCGGTCGAAATGGGCGTGCCCGGCCATCACCGCGCGCACGACATAGGGTATGGCGACGGCTGTGTGGCCCAAGACGACGCCCATGACCGTGCCGCCCAGTTCAAGCCCGGTCCAATCCCAGAGGACGCCGGTGAACTGGTAAAGCGCCACGGCCAGGACGAGCGAAGGCACCATCAAGGGCGCCAGGCAGAACACGCCGACTACTCTGATGCCGCGAAAGCGGCCGCGCGATAGGGCCAGCGCGGCGCATGTGCCAACGATGGCCGCGATCAGTGCGGTCCACAAGGCGACGATCAGGCTGACCTTAAGGCCGGACAGGAACGCCGCCGGGATGTTTCGATACCAGTCGAACGTGAACGAAGTCGGCGGGAATGCCAGCATCGGCGAGGCACCGAATGAGCTCACTACCACGAAAATGAGGGGAAGCAGCAAAAACGCGAAGACGAGCGCGATCACCGCCCGATTAAGGATTGTCAGCACGTCAGCCCCTCCGCTCGGATTGACGCACGGCGACGACGGTCAGCGCGATCGCCACCGCCATCAGAATCACGGCACAGGTCGCGCCGAAAGCATAGTTCAGAACGAAGCGAACTTGCTGACTGATAAAGGTCGACATGATGAGGACCCGGTTGCCGCCCAGCATGGCCGGCGTGGTGAAGGAACTGATGGTGATGGTGAAGACGATGAGATAGCCGCCGAGCAAACCCGGTATGCTCAGGGGGAACACGATCTGCCAGAAGTTCTGCCACTGGCTCGCGCCGAGGTTGACGGCGGCCTCCTCGATTTCCGGATTGATGCGCTGAATGACCGTCATCAGCATGAGGATCATGAACGGCATGACCGCATGGGACGTGCCGATGACGACGCCGACAAAATTGTTAACCAAGGCCACCGGGCGATCGACCAGGCCGAGCAGCAGCAGCAGCCAATTGACGAAGCCATTTGTGCCGAGAAGCGGAACCCAGCCGAGATTGCGGATGACGGCGCTGACCAGAAGCGGCGCGACGACCAGAAAAATCATCATGCCGCGGCAACGCGACCTCGTCCGCGCCAGGAAATACGCGACGGGATAGCCGAGTATGGCGCAAATGCTCACCACCATGAACCCAAGCACGAAGGTGTCGAGCAGGATGCGCAGGAAGAATGGGTCGGTCAGAAACGCGACATAGTTATCGAGTGTAACCGTCGGCGCGACCCGACCGGGGCCGGCGTGGCGGAACAGGCTGTTGGCTGTCAACAGTGCGATGGGTAGTCCGAAGGCGAACAGCAGGCCCAATACCGCGGGCAGCGATAACACGCCCCAACGGATGGGCAGCGGCTCCGATCGTTCGGTCGACGCGCCCTGCCCCGAATCTGCGGGGCCGCGTATCGGCAGTTCGCTACCTTTTACCCCAGCCTGCGCCAACACGTTCCTCCCAGTTATGGCGGCCCCGGATTTACGAATCGGTGCGCGTATTACCGTATTTTGATTGACGGCCTTTGGTCAATGAACGGACTTAGGTCAGCTTCGGCAGCACTTTATCGCTGAATAGGCGCAGGCTTTTCATGGTCAGTTCCTTATCGATGGCGCCCCATCCGCTACAGATGACGACGTTCTCGACATGGGAAACTTCGCGCAACTCGATCAACTTCTCCACGACGTAGTCGGGCGTGCCGAACAGAAGGCTGCGCGGCGCCACCCACTCGTAGGGCAGGTTGCGCGTAAGTTCGGCCGTCAAATCTGGGGCGAGCTGCTCATCCGGGTCCAAATAGATGCCGGGGCCGCGCCAATTGGAGAAATTGAGCGTGCGCATGATGTGCGGGGCGGCCAGATCGCGCGCCTCCGCCATCGTATCGGCAACGAAGGTGTCGCGCAGGATGCCGGTGCCGGCGCCGAAAGCAAGCTGGCGACCGGCCGCCACCGCGGTAGTTTGATAGTGCTTGAAATGGTGGGACAGCTTCTTCGCCGTCGGCCGCCACATCATGATGTTGAGGCCGTTCTGGGCCGCGAACTCGATCGACGCCGGCTCGTCCACTGTTTGCCATAGCGGCGGATAGGGCTGTTGCAGCGTGCGCGGCATCAAGGCCATGTGGGTCAATTCCATGGTCTTGAGATCGATATAGTCAGCGGCGTCCTTGGGAACGTCGCGCTCCCATTTGAAGCCGGGCTGGGGGTAGGTGTAATTGTCGCCCTTGAAGGCAAAGGTCTTTTGCGAGAAGGCGCGCTTGAGGATTTCGAGCGTCTCGGCAAAGACCTTGTAGTTGCCGGCCTTGTTGCCGGGATCGGCCATGGGGTTGAGGTTGAGCGCTTCGACCCGGTAATTGCCGCGGCCGACGCCCAGCTCGACCCGCCCGCCGCTGAATTGGTCGAGCAGCGCGATGTCTTCGGCCAAGCGGATCGGATTCCAGAATGGGATAATGACGGATGCCATGCCGATGCGCAGCCGTTTGGTGCGCGCCGCGATGTCGGCACCCATCATGATCGGATTGGGCAGCACCTTTCGCTCCCAAAATCCGAAATGATGCTCGGAAAACCAGATGCTGTCGAAACCGTTCTGATCGCAATGGACGGCAATGTTGCGGATGTCCTCGAGGACGTCCTGATAGGTTTCGCTCTGATTCAGCGTGGCGGGGTTGCAGAGATAGCCGAACTTCACGACGCGCTCTCCATTTCGGCCAATACGGCGGTGCTGACGATAGGCTGGAGGCGGTGGAACTCGAACATGAGATGGGTAACCGAAAGGGTCGGAAATTGCAGCAGGGAAATATTTCTTCAACGACCATACAATCGACGTCTATGATGTCAACTCGATTCGGGACAGATTAATACGCAAGGGAAGCGCGGCCATCGAGGATGGTTTTCTCCAGCGGAAGGACACGGGATGACCGAACGAGTCTGGGATAAATTTCTCACGCACCGGGACAAGGCCGTCCTGGCCGCCACCGGGTATGGCGCGTTCGGCGGTTTCGGCAAACGGCCGGCCATCCTGGTCGTCGATGTCAATTATGCCTTTGCTGGCGACCGGCCCGAACCAATCCTGGAATCGGTCAAGCGCTGGCGCAATTCCTGCGGCGAGTCCGCGTGGCCTGCCATTGCCGCCATCAAGCGAATCATCGCGGCCGGCCGGGCCAAGGGGCTACCCGTAATCTATTCGACGTCGATCAGCCGGACCGACCGCTGGGACGATGGCGGCTGGGCCTGGAAGAACACACGCAGTGGTGAGGCGCCGCCGAGGGTCAACACAGATATCGATCCGGACGACATCGTCGCCGAAATCGCGCCCATGCCTCGGGATCTGATGATACGCAAGCAGAAGCCGAGTGCATTCTACGGCTCCAATCTCGCCAGTTACCTGGTTCTGCTCGGCGCCGACAGCGTCATCGTCACGGGCACGACGACCAGCGGGTGCGTACGCGCAACCGTGATCGACGCCTTCTCGCTCAACTACCGGATCGCCATCGCCGAGGATGGCTGCTTCGATCGAACCGAGGCGAGTCACGCGATCAATCTATTCGACATGCACGCGAAATACGCCGATGTCGTTGCCAGCGACGAGATATTGACTTACATCGCGACACTGCCCGCTGGCATGTTCGATTTACCATCGGGCAGGGGCGCGAAGGGCTAACTTTCGCCGGAATTGACCGACATGGAATGAGTCTCTTACAGTCCAGGCCGATCTTAGCTATGAAAGTATTGCAATGACTGTCTTGCAGAATTCCTCGAGCCCGCCTTCGCCCTACGCCGTCTGGCAGAAGCAGGAGGGGGTCCCCATCATCGGCGGCCTGATCGTGCCGGATCTGCGGGGAGATCTGCCGATGTCGTTGTGGCCGCGCAAAGGGGTCAAGGGCGCCTTCGTCAAGCTGCTCGGCGGTGAGGAGTCGATGGATGCCCACGTGATCGAAATCCCGCCCAAGGGCAATACCGAGCCGGAAAAATACATGTTCGAGGAGGAGATTGTCGTGCTGTCCGGTCGCGGCGCATCGACAATCTGGCTGGAAGGCGGGCGCAAGCAGACTTTCGAATGGCAGGAGGGGAGCGTTTTTTCGCCGCCCATGAATTGCTGGCGTCAGCATTTCAACGGCTCGCCCGATCAGCCCGTGCGCCTGCTCGCGATCTCTAGCGCGCCCGTCATGTTCAACCTGTTTCGCAGCGCCGATTTCATCTTCAATTGCGACCATGCCTTCAAAGATCGGTTCAGCGGCGAGGAAGATTATTTCAGCGGCAAGGGCCAGGCGCTGCCGAACATGATCTGGCGCGCCAACTTCATCCCTGACATCAACAATTTCACGCTACAGGACTATGCTTGGCGCGGCGCCGGCGGTAGCGGCGTCAATTTCGAGATGGCCAATAACACGATCCAGTCCCACATTGCTCAGTTTCCGGTCGCGACCTACAAGAAGGCCCATCGGCACGGGCCGGGCGCACATATCCTGATTCTGTCCGGCACCGGCTTCTCCCTGATGTGGGAAGAGGGCAAGCCGAAGGAAAAGGTCGACTGGAAACCGGGTTCGCTGTTCTCGCCGCCCGACATGTGGTTCCACCAGCACTTCAATTCGGGCACCGAGCCGGCCCGCTATTTCGCCGTGCATTACGGCTATTGGCGCGTGGTCGTGGAAGACCTTGGGCCGGAAAGCGGTCACATGGAATCCGGCAACGAGATCGGCTACGAGGACGAAGACGCCGACGTGCTCGATACTTTCCTGGCCGAATTGGGGAAGAATGGCGCCAAGCCGCGCCCGCTGGCGGAGTGGCGCAAGTAACGACGCGGACTCCGGAGCGCCCGATTGCCCCACGATCATAGTATGGATCATGAGCACGATGAGCAGGGGCATGTGCTCTGGAAGCGCGACCGCATCGAATTGCGCAGTGTCGGTATCGACATCGGGTCGTCAACCTCGCATCTAATTTTCTCGACTCTGGTGATGCGCCGCCAAGGTGCCGTGCTGTCGAGTCGGTTCGAACTGGCGGAGCGACGGATCGACT
>SHVW01000018.1 GCA_009694085.1 Alphaproteobacteria bacterium | reverse complement strand
AATAAATCGGAGCGCAGGAACAGCCAGACGAAGCCGGTGTTTAGCGCAAGCCCAACTCCCGCGACGGCGAACAGGCGCGCAATTTCGGAGCCGCGCGCGAAGCGGCCGCGTTTGAAGGCGAGGACATAGGATAGGAAGTAATTGGCGATGGTGGCGAGTACGAAATTTGCGATGGAGGCGAGATAGAGCGGCATCCCAACCGCGCGCAATCCCATGAAGGCGCCGATATCGACGAAAAAGCTGAGACCGCCGACGACGAGATAGAAACCGAATTGGGCGAGGATCAAGGCGCCCCCAGAATCGGTTCGAGGACGGCACGATTGGCATTCAGCCAATCCACCACGTCGCCAACGATGCGGGTCATGTCGCGTTGGGGCCGCCAGCCCGTGGCAGCCGTAATCCTGCGGTGATCGCTGACATAGAACGGTATGTCGGCAGCGCGCGTAGCGGGCTCGGTTGCAATCGCGATGCGTCGACCGGTCGCCGTCCGGCATAGCTCGGTCAACTCGGCCAGCGATGTGCTGACCGCCGCGCCGCCGCCGACATTGAAGACGCCGGCACCGAAGGCGGCCGGATCGCCGGCCTGGATGCGCACGAGATCGTAGAGATCGCCGATATGCAACACGTCGCGCACTTGATGGCCATGGCCGCCATAGCCGATATAGGCGAGCGCACCGCCATAGAGATGGCGCGCCGCCCACAGCACGACGAAACCTTGATCGACCTTGCCCATCTGCCAGGGCCCCGCGATCACGCCGCAGCGGTCGATCACGACCTTCAAGCCGTACATGGCGCGGTATTCCTCGATGATCAACTCGGAGGCGAGTTTGGTCGCGCCATAGAGCGAGCGTGCACCATCGAGCGGGAAATCCTCGGCGACGCCCTGGGCCGACCAGCCCGGTCCG
This sequence comes from Alphaproteobacteria bacterium, assembly GCA_009694085.1. GTDB lineage: Bacteria > Pseudomonadota > Alphaproteobacteria > SHVW01 > SHVW01 > SHVW01. Next base: position 33,309 of record SHVW01000018.1, on the reverse strand, counting down.
CCGGCATCGGGCGCCAAGGTCAGTCGCTGGCCGCGTGGCGCCAGCGGCAAGGCAGCCAGGCGGGCGATCGGATAAACCCGGCTGGTGGACAGGAAAATCACGGCGGCGCCATGTTTGCGCGCCTCGTTGAGGCAGTTGATCGTGCCGGTCAAATTGGTATCGACCACATAGGCCGGCGCGCCGTCGTACCCCGCCTGCACCGACGGTTCGGCCGAGCATTCGATCAGCAGATCGAACTTGCCGGTATCGGCCAGATCGCCGGCCAGCCGGATGTCGCCGTGGCAGAACGCCACGCCGCCCGCGATCAGGCGGGTAAGTGCCAATTCGCTGCCGCGACGGCGCAGATTGTCGAGTGCGGTAACGGTATCGTCGGCCCTGTCGCGCTTCCAGGCGAGCGCCAGGTTCGACCCGACGAAACCGGCGCCGCCGCTGACCAGAACCCGCATCGTTGCATCCATTCTGCAGAACCGCTCGGGGTTTAGGGGCTGGCGGTGGGCCTGTCAATGCGTCGGGAGAAGTGAGCCCGCTACCTCTTCATGACGTGATCGATTTTGGCCTTGAGCTCGCTGAGAGCCACGGGCTTGACCAGATAGCCGTCCACCTTGTGTTCGCGCGCGAACATCACGGTGTCTTTCTGGGCATCGGCGGTCAGGAAGATCACCGGCGTGTTCCTCAAGGCTTCCATCTTCACCGCTCGCAGCGTCTTCAGAAACATCAGGCCGTTGACCGGCTCCATGTGAACGTCGCACAGCACGATGTGCGGGCGCGTGCGCAGCACCTCGTTCAAGCCTTCCTTGCCGTTGGCTGCCACGACGATCGAGTGCACGCCGATCTGGCGCAGCAGCGCCTTGATGATCACGCGGGTATGCTCCTCGTCCTCGACGACGAGGACCGTCAACTGATCGTATGCGACTGGAATCATGTTCGCCCCTATGCAATTAGTTGATGCGTGGCATCGCGCAACTCGGCGTGGGTCTGGGCGAGCAAACTGGCCAGCATGGCGGCGGTCTCCATGTCGTCGCTGTCCAGGCAGTCCTGGATGTCGGACGCGATCTGCCCCAGCCGAACCGCGCCGGTCGAGCGCGCGGCGCCCTTCAGCGCATGCGCCGCGTCGCGCGCTTTCGTCGAGTTCGAGGCCGTCAGCGCCGTCTCGATCGCTCTGATCATGCGCGGCACATCGGCGACGAAGCCCGCGATGAACTCCCGCGCCGCCCCGTCCAGTCCGCCGAACGTCTCGCTCAGTCGCGCCAGGTCCAATATCTGCGGGTCGATAGCGGGCACCGCCGGTTTGGGCGCCGCCGGCCGGCCGGCTATTGGCGCCCCCGGCGCGGCCGTGTCCGCCGCCGCATCGCTTGCCGGCCGGCGCAGCGCCTGGGCTTGGGGCAGCCACTTCGCCAGCGCCCCGGTCAGCGCCTTGGAGTCGATCGGCTTGGTCAGATAGCCATCCATGCCGGCGCTCAGGCATTGTTGTTCCGTGCCGGGCAATGCATCGGCTGTTAACGCCACGATCGGCAGTCGGCGGTCACCGCCTTCTTCATGCTTGCGGATTGCCGCCGTCAACTGGAAGCCATCCATCTCAGGCATGTGGAAATCGGTCAGCAACAGGCCATATGATCCGGATCGATACATCGACAGCGCGATCGCGCCATTATCGGCCATCTCGTGGGCATAGCCGCGCTGGTCCAGCGGGCGCTTGATCGCGATCTGATTGGTGCGGTTGTCCTCGGCCACCAGGATCAGCGCGCCGGCCGCGCGCGCCTCGTCCACCGATGGCGGCGCCCAGCCGATATCTACGTCCGCCGCGATGGCCTGTCGGGCATCGAGTTCCGCTCGGCCGAGCGCCGCCGCAATCACATGCCACAGCCGGTGGCGGCGCAACGGCAGGGTCAGCGCGGCGAACAGACCGACGCGGTCGGCCTCGGCAAGCGTGGAGGCCAACTTGCGCGGCGCGGCCAACACGACGCGAAAATTCGCCGCGCCATCCGCGGCCATGAGTTTCTGGCCTAGCGCAATGCCCGCGCCGCTCTCCGTGCCATGGATGAACGCGACGGTCGGCGTGCTCGATGGCGGGACATCGACACCATGATTCAACCACGTTACCGCCTCGATGCCGGCGCCGGCCAGGTGATGGCCGAGCGCGCCGCGCGCCGCACCGGCGAATCCCACGGCGACGATGCGGGCATCCGACATCGGGATTTCCGGACCGTTCGGCGTCGCGGTGCCGCGTCCGAATGGCAGTTCGAACCAGAAAGTCGAACCCTGTCCGGCGATCGAGGTGGTACCAATCTGCCCCCCATCATCTCCACAAGCCGATGGCAAATCGATAGGCCGAGCCCAGTGCCACCGAATTTGCGCGCGGTCGATGTATCGGCCTGGACAAAAGGCTGGAATAGCTTGGCGCGCTGTTCTTCCGTCAGGCCGATGCCGGTGTCGGTCACCTCGAAGCGAAGGCGCCCGGCATCGCCGCGCAAGGGCGCGACCCGCAGGGCGACATGGCCGGTCTCGGTGAATTTGACGGCGTTGCCCGTCAAGTTGAGCATGATTTGCCGCAGTCTGGTGGGGTCGCCGATCAAGCCGTCGGGAATCGTGGGATCGATGTCCACGATCAGCTCAATCCCTTTGTCTTCTGCGCGCGCCGCCATCAACTCGCCCGCGCCTTCGACGACTTCCAGCAGCGAGAACGGCACACTCTCGATATCCAGCTTGCCCGCTTCGATCTTGGAAAAATCCAAGATGTCGTTGATGATCGTCAGCAATGACTGCGCCGACGCGCGAATGACCAACGACATCGAGCGCTGGTCCGCCGTCAGCTTCGTCTGGTCCAGCATCTCCGCCATCGACATCACGCCGTTCATGGGCGTGCGGATTTCGCGGCTCATCATCGCCAGGAAAGACGATTTCGCCTTGGTCGCCTCCTCCGCCGTTTCTTTTGCCGCCTTGATCTCCGCCTCCTTGCGCTTCGTGATGTCCTGGAAATACGTGCACAGATATTCTTGCCCGCCGAAGGCGATAAATTTGGTCAATGTCTCGACCGGCAGCGTGCTGCGATCGGCACGGATGAAGATTTGTTCGCTGGGTTTGTCCTCCGTACGCCCCTTCACGGCGTCCCAAATCAAGAGATACACACGATCGTCAAGCCCCTGACCGATGGCGCCCACGGGCCGACCGGCGATATCGCCGGGCCGGTACTCAAGCATCGCATGCGCCTTGGCGTTGGCTTCGACGATACGGCCCTCGGGATCGAACCAGACGACGCCTTGCGGCGCGTTCTCCATGGCGAAGGTGATGCGTCGCAATTCGTCTTCCGCGCCCTTGCTTCGGGTCACGTCGAACAACCAGGAGAAATAGACGGATTCGCCTTCGAACTGGCCGACCTGCGAGTTCAACAACGCCCAGCCGGTCGAGCCATCGGCGCGGCGGAACGCGAACGACCAGTCGCGCACGCTGCCGTCGGCGCGAATGCGCTTGAGGAAGATGGCGCGGTCGGCGGGGTTGAGGTAGATGTCCGCCGCGTGGGATTGGAGAAGCTGGTCGCGCGACATGCCCAGCATGCCGGCCAACCCGGCATTGGCGTATACGAATCTGCCGCCCTCGCGCGCGACCAGGATGCCGACCGGGCTCGAATCCAGGATCGCGCGCAACCACGCCTCGTTGTCGCGGGTCTGCTGGGCCAGTTGGTCGGCTTCGATCAGCGCGCCGCGGAACACCTGGAGCGCGCCGGCCATGGCGCCGATCTCGTCCTTACGGCGGAGATGGGGCACGGCGACCGCGCGGTCGCCGGTGCTGAGGGCGGCCATCGCCTCGATTATGGCATCCAACGGTCGCGTGATGGTCCGTGCATAAAGCACGGCCAGCAAGCCGACCAAGATCGCGATGATGCCGGCGGACATGGCCGTCGCGTTCAGGATCTGTCCGCGCTGAAAGCGCGAATCGGTACGCAAACGCCGGTCGGGACCGACGAGATAGGCCTCGCCCGTCATGCCCATGCCGATGGTGCTCGTCATAACGGCATTCAGGCGGTCGATCGGCACGCGGATGACCAGAACGCCAGCCATAACGCCTTCGTTGTCACCGGCGATGGGGACGGCCAGGAACGCCGCCGGTTTGAACCCAATGGGCTCGTATTTGGTGAAATCGACGTATGTTACCTTCCCCGCCGTGTAGCGCGCCATGGCTTCGGCGAATGCCATGGCCGCTCCTTCTTCGCGAAATCGACCGAGCAACAAATTGCCGAAAAAATCCGCCTCCTTGGCCACGGAATAGACGACGTCGCCTTCCGGGGTCACCAGCATGGCGTCATCGAAGCCGTGAAGCTGCGCCCAACTCGCGATCGCAGGGTGGTTGAGGCGGTGCAGCGAGCTGTAGCCCCCGCCATCGCCGGCATCGGCAAGACCGGCACGCGCGTTAGGGGGTAATGGGTTGTGATCGGTGTAGCGCGTCGCCGTCGCCCGGCGCTCCTCGCCGGACATGCGGGACCAGAGATCGCTCAACGAAACCAACATCGACCTGACGGCGGGTCGACGCGCGCCATCGATTACCTCGATCTCCAGCTGGCGTGCGAACTCCGCGACCTGCGCGCGGTTCCTTGCCTGGGTCGCTTGTAGTTCTTCGCGGGCGGCGGCATGAATGGCCGTTCGGGTGATCGGAATGAGGATGGCAGCAATTGCCACACCGATCACGAGCGCCGAGGCTGCGACCGCGAGCGGCAACTTGACCGAAATCTTGCCAAAGCGCGACATGGCGATGCCTTTGCCTGCGAGCTCGTTGCGCGAGACCGTTCGGCGACTGCTTCGGGAGGATACAGTGCCGTAAGTACAAAGCATCGGCCCGGCAACCCTTGGTGTCAATTGCCCCAGGGCAATCGCTTGAACGGCTCAATACGTGATCTGCGATGTGAGGTCTTTACGTCCGAGCCTGTTGCGGTGCCCCGTTTACCTACCTCGGATTGTCACCCCAGCCGAACAATCTAGTTTCCCGAGTCTTCAAGCGATTCCCCTATCAATTGCCCGGAAGTTGCCGGGCCGGTAGCGGCCATGTTATAGGCCTGCGCCATTTCTCAGGGGAAACCGCTCGGAATGAAGGTCGTCGATACCCAGATTCCTGAAGTTAAGATTGTCACGCCTGCCAAGTTCGGCGACCGGCGCGGCTTCTTTTCCGAAACCTATAGCCGCAAGGCCTTTGCGGCATCGGGAATCGATCTCGATTTCGTCCAGGATAACCACGCGTCCTCGGCGGAGCCGGGCACGGTGCGCGGCCTGCATTTTCAGATCGCGCCCATGGCCCAGGCCAAGCTGGTTCGGGTCACCCGCGGCGCCATCTTCGACGTCGCCGTGGATATCCGCCGGGGCTCGCGGAGTTTCGGCAAGTGGGTCGGCGCGCGCATCAGCGCCGAGGCGTGGAACCAGATCCTGGTGCCCGCTGGTTTCGCCCACGGCTATTGCACGTTGGAGCCCGATACCGAGGTGGTTTACAAGGTAACCGATTACTACGCCCCCGAGCATGAGCGCGGCTTTCTCTGGAACGACCCAGCCGTCGGTATCGATTGGCCGGTTGTGCCCGATAAGGCAATTCTTTCGGACAAGGACCGCAAACTGCCGGGGTTGGCCGATCTGCCCGCCCATTTCACCTGGAGCCCCTGAATGGCCCGTGCGCGTAAGATCATCGTCACCGGCGGCGCCGGCTTTATCGGTTCGGCGGTCATCCGCTTGCTGATCGGCGAAACCGATTGGTCGGTTATCAATCTAGACAAGCTGACCTATGCCTCCAGCCTAGCCTCGCTCGCCGACGTTGCGAACCACCCGCGCTATCGCCTGGAGAAAGCCGATATCTGCGATGCTGAGGCGGTGCGCCGCATCCTGGCCGAGCATCGGCCCGACGGGATCATGCATTTGGCGGCGGAAAGCCATGTCGACCGCTCGATCGACGGGCCCGACGCTTTCATCCGCACCAATGTGGTCGGCACCTACACCCTGCTCGACCAGGCCCGGCACTATTGGGCGGAGTTGGAGGGCGTAGTAAAGCGTGACTTCCGCTTCCACCATATCTCGACCGACGAGGTCTTCGGCTCGCTCGGGCCCGAGGGCGCGTTCGGCGAAACCTCGCCCTACCAGCCGAACTCGCCCTATTCGGCAAGCAAGGCCAGCTCCGACCATCTCTTGCGCGCATGGCACGAAACCTACGGCCTGCCCACCGTGCTGACCAATTGCTCCAACAATTATGGACCCCACCATTTCCCGGAAAAGCTGATCCCGCTGATGATCATCAAGGGTCTGCGCGGCGAGTCGCTGCCGGTCTATGGCAAGGGCGATAATGTGCGGGATTGGCTTTATGTCGAAGACCACGCGCGCGCGCTCAAGCTGGTGTTCGAACAGGGTCGGCCTGGCGACAGCTACAATATCGGCGGCGATGCCGAGCGCGCCAATATCGATGTGGTCCGGCGCATCTGTACGCTGCTTGACGAGCTGGCGCCGGCCAATCAGCCGCGGGAAAAGCTGATCGCTTTTGTGGAAGACCGGCCGGGCCACGATATGCGCTACGCCATGGATGCGACCAAGCTGAAGCGCGAATTGGGTTGGGCGCCGCGCGAGACCTTCGAGAGCGGCCTACGCAAGACGGTCGAGTGGTACTTGAAGCGCCGGGACTGGTGGGAGCCGCTGTTCACGGTCTACACCGGCCAGCGCCTCGGCCGCGCCCGCAAGGTCGTGTGACGCCGTGAAGCTGCTGGTCACGGGCTGCGCCGGCCAGCTCGGCGTCGAGTTGATGCGCCAGTCATTTGTGGGCGGGGCACCCGATGCGCTGGGACTGGCGCGCGGCCGGCTCGATATTTCCGATCGCGAATCCGTTGGAGCTGCACTGAGTGCGGCAAAGGCCGAGGGCTGCACCGTCGTCGTCAATGCTGCCGCGTATACCGCAGTGGACAAGGCCGAGACGGATACCGCGCACGCCTTCGCGGTCAATCGCGATGGGCCGGGAAATCTGGCCGAGGCTTGCGCGCGGCTCGACCTGCCGTTGATCCATGTATCGACCGACTATGTGTTCGACGGTTCGAAAGCGGGCGCCTATGTCGAAACCGATCCGGTCGCTCCGCTCGGCGTTTATGGCACCAGCAAGGAAGCGGGCGAGCGCGCCGTGCGCGGCCGGCTCAATCAACACCTGATCCTGCGCACCTCCTGGGTTTATGCCGGCCATGGCGCGAATTTCGTGCGCACCATGCTGCGGCTGGCTGGCGAGCGCGACGAGCTGCGCGTGGTTGACGACCAGCACGGCATCCCGACCTCGGCCGGCGACATCGCGCGCGCGATCCTGGCGATCGCCGTCAAGCTCGACGCGGCACGGTCCGAGAGCCGCTATATCCCCTGGGGCACCTATCACTATGCGGCAACCGGTCCGACCACCTGGTGCGGCTTCGCCCGCGCCATCGTGGAGCGTGCGGCCGCGCGCACCGGCCGCCAGCCCAAGGTCACGGCGATCTCGACGGCCGAATTTCCCACACCGGCGCGCCGCCCGGCCAATTCCGTGCTCGATTGCGCGCGCGTCGAGCAAGCCTTCGCGCCGCCGCGCCGGCCATGGCAGGATGGGCTGAGCGAGGTTCTGGATCAATTGCAGGCGCCGAAGGGGTCGTCATGAAGGGTATTGTTCTGGCCGGCGGTTCGGGCACGCGGCTCTACCCGTTGACACGGGTGACCAGCAAGCAGCTCTTGCCGGTCTACGACAAGCCCATGATCTATTATCCCTTGTCGACCCTGATGCTGGCCGGCATTCGCGACATACTCGTTATCACCACGCCGCAAGATCGGGATCAGTTTCGCATGCTGCTGGGCGATGGTACCCAATGGGGCGTGCGCATTTCCTATGCGGCCCAGCCCAAGCCGGAGGGGTTGGTCCAGGCCTTTCTGATCGGCCGCGATTTTATCGGCCGGGATTCCTGCGCACTGGTGCTGGGCGATAACATTTTCTACGGCCACGGCCTGACCGAGATGTTGCAGCGCGCGGTCAAGCAGGCCGCCAAGGGGGCGACCGTGTTCGGCTATCTCGTGCGCGATCCCGAGCGCTATGGCGTGGTCGCCTTCGATGACGATAACCGTGCCGTCTCGATCGAGGAAAAGCCGGCCAAGCCGAAATCGAACTGGGCGGTCACGGGCCTGTATTTCTACGACAACGATGTCGTGCGTGTGGCCGAAGGCATCAAGCCCTCGCCGCGCGGCGAGCTAGAGATCACCGACGTCAACCGCGTCTATCTCGAACGCGGCCAGCTCCAGGTCGAGCGCATGGGACGCGGCTATGCCTGGCTCGACGCCGGCACCCATGAATCCCTGCTCCAGGCCTCGGAATTCGTGCGCACGGTTGAAGATCGCCAGGGCCTCAAGATCGCCTGCGTCGAAGAGGTCGCGCACCATATGGGATTCATCGACGACGCTCAGCTGCGCCTTCTCGCCGCCCCGCTCGCCAAAAGCGGCTATGGCGAATATCTGTTGCGTATCGTCGGCAATGCGGCGCCGTGACGTTCTCGCGGCGTCGGCCGGCATGCTCGCCGGGATGACGGGCGTGAGCGCGGGCGCCCAAACCGCCGATCCGGCACTGCTGGCAGCGGCACTGCGCGGCGATGTCGCGGCGGTACGGCGCGCGCTTGTTGCCGGGGCAAACATTCATGGGCGCGACGCTCAGGGCGACGATCTCCTGGCCGTTGCCGCCGTGGCGGGCCATGCGGCGATCGTGAAACTGGTGATCGACGCGGGCGCTGCGCTCACCGTGCTTAACCGCTATGGCGGCATCCCGATCATTCCCGCCGCCCACCATGGCCATGTCGAGGTTGTGGGCATGCTGATTGCAGCGGGCTCGCCCCTCGATCACGTCAACCGGCTCGGTTGGACCGCGCTGCTCGAGGCGATCATCCTGGGCGATGGCGGCCCGGCTCATACCGAGATCGCGCGCCTGCTGGTGGCATCGGGCGCCAAGGTCGATCTGGCCGACCGCGATGGCGCGACACCGCTCGCCCATGCCCGCCGGCGCGGCTATGGCGCGATCGAAACGATACTCACGGCGGCAGGGGCAAAGCCTTGAGGCAAAAGGCAGATTCGCAGCTTGGCCTTGCGCCGGCTGGGCCGATGCACTAAGACCCTGAATCGACCCCGTCCCCCTGATGGCGCCGGGGATCAGGAGCCATGGCCCAGCCTGTCACCTCGCTCAGTTTTTCCGCCGCCCTGCCGCGCCTGTTCGGCATCGCTTTTGTCCATGGCTTCCTGATCCGGCAGCTTGCGGCGCGCGAGGTCGAGGGGCGCTATCGCGGCTCGTTGCTCGGCCTGCTCTGGTCGTTCGCCAACCCGCTACTTATGCTCGCCGTTTATACCTTCGTCTTCGGTTTCGTTTTCGAAGTGCGCTGGGGCGTGCGGGTGGGCGACGCGCCGATCGGCTTCGCTGCGATCCTGTTCGCCGGCTTGATCGTGCATGGCCTGTTCAGCGAATGCGTCATGCGCGCGACCGGGCTGGTGGTGGGCAACCCCAGCTATGTTAAACGCATCGTCTTCCCGCTCGACATCCTGCCCTATGTGACGCTGATCGCCGCCTTGTTCCACGCGGCCGTCAGCCTGGTCATCTTGTTCATCTTTTACGTCATCACCGTCGGACTACCGCCGATAACGGCGCTTCTGCTGCCGGTGGTGTGGGCACCGTTCGTGCTGCTCCTTCTGGGCCTGACCTGGGGGCTGGCGGCGCTTGGCGTCTATCTGCGCGACATCGGCCAACTCACCCAGCCCTTGGTCACGGTGCTCCTTTTCCTCAGCCCGGTTTTCTTTCCGCTGACGGCGCTGCCCGAGGCGATGCGGCCTTGGCTGTGGCTTAACCCGTTGACCCTGATCATCGAGGAAACCCGGGCGGTTCTCCTCTGGGGCCGGCTGCCCGATTGGTCCGGCCTGGCGCTTTACGCGCTCATCGGACTGGTGGTCGCCTGGCTCGGCTATTGGGGCTTCGAGCGCACGCGCCGGGGCTTCGCCGATGTCGTCTGACCCGGCGATCCGCGCGGTCGGGCTGACCAAATCGTTCCAGGTCTATGCCCGGCCGGAAGACCGGTTGAAGCAGTCGATCTGGCGCCGCCGACGCTTCTACAAAGAATTCGTGGCGCTCAGCGACGTGTCCTTCGAGGTTGCGCGCGGCGAAACCGTGGGCATCGTCGGGCGCAACGGCTCGGGTAAATCCACCTTGTTGCAGATCGTCGCCGGTACGCTGACGCCCACCCATGGCACGGTCGAGGTCAATGGCCGGGTTGCGGCCCTGCTCGAACTGGGTGCCGGCTTCAATCCCGAATTCACCGGGCGCGAAAATGTCTTCCTTAATGCCAGCGTTCTCGGCTTGGGCCAAGCCGAGATCGAACGGCGCTTCGACGACATTGTCGCCTTCGCGGAAATCGCGCCCTTCATCGACCAGCCCGTGAAGACCTATTCCAGCGGCATGTATGTGCGGCTGGCCTTCGCGGTCGCCATCTCGGTCGATCCCGACGTGCTGATCGTGGACGAAGCGCTGGCGGTCGGCGACGAGGCGTTCCAGCGCAAATGCTTCGCGCGCATCCGCCAGGTCCAGGAGCGCGGCAGCACCATCCTGTTCGTCTCCCACGCTGCCAATGCGGTGATCGAGTTGTGCGACCGTGCCATCCTAATGGAGCGCGGCGCGGCGGTCCTAATCGACACGCCAAAGGCGGTGATCGCCGCCTACCACCGGCTGCTCTACGACAAGGCCGCCGATCCCGCGCGTCTCATCGCCGATATCCGCGCGCGCCAACCATCGGACAGTGCCGACACAAGCACTGCGGCCCAACCGGTCGAGGGCGAGCGCTTCGATCCCGACATGGTGTCGAAGAGCCGCATGGAATACGACCGCCAGGGTGCGGAAATCCTGGAGCCGCGTGTGACCACCTTGGCGGGCGAGCCGGTCAACGTGCTCATGCGCGGTCGCGACTATGTCTATACCTTCCGCGTGCGCTTCGACCGCAAACGCGAGAAGGTACGCTGCGGCATGTTCATCCGCACCGTGATCGGCCACGATCTCGGCGGCAGCGGCACGGCCGGCCCGTGGGACGGTTTGGACTCGGTCGAGCCGGGTCAGGTCGTGACCGCGCGCTTCGTGTTCACCTGCCTGCTGTTGCCCGGCAGCTATTTTCTCAACGCGGGCGCGGCGGCGGTGATCGACGGCCAACGCGTGTTCGTGCATCGTATCGTCGACGCCGTCATGTTTCGGGTCGCCGCCGAAACCGGGCTGTTGATCGACGGCGTCGTCGATTTCCGCATCCGTTCCGAACTGACCCGGGATTGACCGCCTTGGCTGCATCCCACATGCCACCCATCGTGGTGGGCGCCACCGGCGGGTCCGGTACGCGCGCTGTCCATGGCGTGCTCACCGCTGCCGGAGTCTATATGGGCGCCAACTTGAATGGCGCCGGCGACGCCATGGATTTCGAGCCATTGCTCGACGACGCCATCAACACGGTGATCGGCGTCGCGCGATCGCTCGACTATGAGCCCTCGGCCTTGCCGGTTGCGTTGCGCCGGCCGCTGCTGGAACGGCTCGAAGGGACGATCGCCGCCTATCGCGCTGCCGCCCCCGCCGCTACTTTACGCTGGGGTTGGAAGAACCCGCGCAGTATGTATATCTTGCCCTTGATCGCGGCGCTCCACCCCGATCTGACCTTCATTCACGTCATCCGGGACGGTCGCGACATGGCGCTGTCGGACAATCAGAACCAGCTTAACAAGCATTTCGCCGCGCTGTTCGGTCGCGCGCCGGCGGAGCCGCAATTCGCCGACTCAATCCGGCTATGGGCGCGCGCCAATCGCGACGTTGCCGGCTGGGGCCGCCGCCGGCTGGGTCAGCGTTATATCCAGGTGAGGATGGAAGATTTGTGCCGGCAGCCGATGGCGACGTTGCACGATTTGTTCGACCGGAGCGGCTTGGCCGGCGACCTCGCGGGCGTTGCCGCGACCATCCATCCCCCCAGCTCGCTGGGCCGCTGGCGCGATCTGCCGCGCCCGCGCGTGGCGGAAATGGCCCAGGCCGGCGCCGACGGACTGGCGGCATTCGGCTATGTCTGAAACGCCGCGCTCCCGCGCCATCGTTGTGCTCGGCATGCACCGCAGCGGCACCTCCGCGGTGACCCGCCTGATCAACCTAATGGGCGCCGAGCTGGGCAGTAACTTGATGGCTGCTATGGAGGGCAACAACGAGACCGGGTTCTGGGAACACCAGGACGTGGTCGAGGTGCATGAGGAGGTGTTGGCGTTTCTTGGAAGGCGCTGGGACGATGTGCGGGCCATGCCGGGCGCACTTGCGGCGCGTTCTGATCTGGCGCCTTTTCGCCAGCGTTTGGCGGACATCATCACCCGAGATTTTTCCGGGGTTGGGCTTTGGGCGGTCAAGGACCCGCGGACATGTCGACTGGTTCCGATATGGCGGGACATTTTAACCGCTGCCGCGGTCGAACCGGCGTTCTTGATCGTATTGCGCCATCCCTTGGAAGTGGCGCGCTCGCTAAGCCGGCGCGACGGATTCAGCGAGGGGAAAGGCCTTCTTTTGTGGCTCCGTCATGCGCTCGAAGCCGAGCGGGACACGCGTGGCGCGCGGCGTGCATTCCTGAGCTATGGAGACTTGATCTCTGATTGGAGTACGGCGCTGGGTAAAGTTGGCCACGCACTAGAGATATCCTGGCCGAATTCGACAACGGACATTACGAGCAACGTCGCGTCGTTTCTTGAGAGCGGGCGTCGAACCTTCAGTCTTACCGATGATGCCGTGCTTTCCGATCCCGCTCTGTCGCGCTGGGTGCGTGAGGTCCACGCCGCTTTCCTGGAACTTCAAGCCCGGGATGTCGAGGAACCGCGCCGACGGCTCGATAGCATCGCGGAGCAAATGGAAACTGCAGGCTCGTTATACGATCCAGTCGTCGAATCAACTGCGCCCCTCATAGATGAACTCTATCGCCGTGTTCACGGCTTGGAACAATCTTTGGCTGAACGCGACACGCGCATTACCGAGCGGGATAGCCGCATTGCGGAGCGTGAGGCGCGCCTTGATGCACAACGGACGGCTCTGTCCGAACTTAGGCATGGGCACAGGCAACTATCATCTCGCCTGGAGCGGCGCGATCACGATGTGGCCGCGCTGAACGGCATGTTGGCCCAAGCGGAGATCGCCCGGCAGGAAATTTTCCGTTCGACATCTTGGAGGCTGGCAGCACCACTGCGCGTCGTCGGCCGGCTTGCTCGCGGACTTTTTCGGTTCCTGCGCTACCCGGCAACCTATCTCCGCTATCGCCGCCATCCCGTGAGCTTGGCGCCGTGGCAAAACGTGGAAGCGGTCGGCAGCGATTTCCGCTTTACGGGACCGGTTGGGCATTTTCGTCTCGAGACGACCGCCGGAAGCATCCCGGCGTGTCGGGCCATTGTCAGCTACCGCCTGATCTCAAACTCGAGAACTCTACTGCAAACATGGCTGTATGCGGGGGACAGGCCGACATATGACGAGGGATCGGCAGTTCGCTTGCCTCTGGCGCAGGGTGATGTGACCACCGTTGTGGATTTGCCAGCGAATCTTTCCGCGCTTCGTATCGAGCCTGTCGGCCCCGCGTCCTCATTCCAGATGTCCGATCTACGGATTATCGAAGTCGGCTCGCTGATACTGGCGTGGCATTGGCTGCGCCTCTGGCTCGGCCAGGCGCTGTTCGACTCCCGCAAACGACACGAGTTGATCGCCAAGACCCGCTACGCGCTGTCGCAGTCGGGTGGGCTGGCGGCGATCTTCAATCGTATGACGCGACCGGCGCACGCCCATAGCTATCAAGATTGGATCGAGGCATACGATACGTTGACCGAGGCAGACCGTTCCGCAATAGCCACGCGCATCTCGGCGATGGAGCCGGCACCCCTGTTCTCAATCGTAATGCCGACCTACAATTCTCCGGAACGATGGATTCGCCGTGCCATCGATTCGGTGAGGGAGCAGCTGTATCCCCATTGGGAGCTGTGCATCGCCGACGACGCGTCAACCGCGCCTCATGTGCGGGCCTTGCTCGACGACTATGCTCGCCGCGACTCTCGCATCAAGGTGACGTTTCGTGCCGAAAATGGCCACATCTCGCAGGCATCCAACAGCGCGCTGTCGTTGGCATCAGGCCAGTACGTCGTCTTGCTCGACCATGATGACGAGCTGCCATCGCACGCGCTTTACATGGTTGCCGAAGAAGTCGTAGCCCATCCCGATGCGGACATTGTCTTTAGCGATGAAGACAAAATTGACGAGGAAGGGCGGCGCTTCGACCCGTATTTCAAAAGCGAGTATAACCCGGACCTTATGCTGTCGCACAACATGGTGTCACATCTCGGCGTCTATCGTCGCGCGCTGGTCGAGCAGGTCGGCAAGTTTCGTATCGGCTACGAAGGTAGCCAGGACTATGACCTAGCGCTGCGCTGCATCGACGCCTGCGGTATTGCACGCGTGCGTCATATTCCCTTCATCCTTTACCATTGGCGTGCCATCGTCGGTTCAGTTGCGCTTGCAGGTGACCAAAAGACCTATGCTCATGGCATCGCGCGGAAGGCGATCAAGGCCCATCTCAAGCGTACGAGCCATCCCGATGCGACAGTTGTTCCTACCTTTAACGGCAATGTTCATCGCGTCGTCTATCCCTTGCCCGACCCGCCACCGCGCGTGAGCGTCATCATTCCAACGCGCGATAAGCTCGATCTTCTCGTGCAATGCATCGAAAGCGTCATAGCGAAAACGGACTATTCCAATCTTGAGCTGATTATCGTTGATCATATGAGCTGCGAGCCAGCCACACTCAAATACTTGGCCGCATTGGCAGCTTCTGGCCGCGCACGCGTGCTGTCCTATCAGGGGGAGTACAATTTCTCGGATATCAACAATCAGGCGGCGAATTCAGCTACCGGTGACGTGCTTTGTTTTCTGAATAACGATGTCGAGGCCATTAATGCGGAATGGCTAAGGGTCATGGTGGAGCTAACCACAAGGGCGGATGTCGGCGCGGTCGGCGCCAAACTCTATTACCCAGATGGCACCATCCAACACGGTGGCATCGTATTGGCGCCGGCTTATACTGCCTGGCACGCCCACAAGGGATTGCCACGCGGTCAGCCGGGTTATTTCGGGCGCGCCATCTTGCAGCAAAGTTTTTCTGCCGTGACGGCGGCCTGCATGGTCGTGAGGCGTGATGTGTTCGAGGCAGTCGGCGGCTTCGATTCGAAAAACCTTGCGATCGCCTACAACGACGTTGACTTATGTTTACGTCTGGCTGAACGGGGCTATCGCACAGTTTGGACGCCTTATGCGGAACTCTATCATCACGAATCCGCAACTCTCGGAGAACCCGAAGCCGCACCGAGAAAATCCCAATTCGAGAGCGAGCGCCTGATTTTCTGCCAGCGCTGGGGTCGCATAATCGCTGCGGACCCTTGTTACAGCCCAAATTTGGCCCAGGCGCGAACCGATTTTGCGCTCGCCTTCCCCCCGCGGGTCGTCAAGCCATGGAAGCAGGCGGCGACGGGCTGATGACCCTGCCGCTGGTTCACGCCATCGGCTGGTTCGGGGGGCGGCTTGGCTACAACGTCCATACCGACAATCTGTTCGGCCGGCTCGCCCGGCTGATACCGGTGGTCGCCACGCCGCTCAAAGACCTGGACGGGCCGCTCGACGAAGATCGAGCGCTCATCCAACGCATCTGGCCGGGCCGACCCGTGGCTTCGATCGCGTTGCTCCATGGCCAAATGATGCATGTGCTCGACGGGGCGCCGCCAGGGCCGCGCATTGCTTATACAGTTTGGGAAGCGACCAAATTGCCCGACAATTGGCGCGCACCGCTCGCTCGTGCAGATCAGATCTGGGTGCCGACGGCGTGGAACCGCGACATCTTTATCGCTAACGGTCTCGACGGAAGCCGCATCCGTGTTGTGCCCGAGGGCGTCGACGGCGATCTGTTCAATCCGAAGGCGCCGCCCGTGCCCGATCTGGCGCGCCGATCCGGTTTCAAGTTCATCAATATTGGCAAATGGGAGGAACGCAAGGGCACAGCGCGGCTGATCAAGGCGTTCGACGATGAATTCGCCCGGGGCGAAGATGTCCGGCTCGTGCTGTCCTGCTACAATCCCCATTATCCCGATATCGATTTTAGGGCCGAATTGCGTGCCTTGAAATTGAAACGGCCGGGGCGGCTACTCCTAATCCCGCCGATTCAGGACCACGGGCGGATCGCCGGCCTCTACACCGCCTGCCAGGCCTTCGTGTCGCCGACCCGCGCAGAGGGCTGGGGCCTGCCGATCATCGAGGCCATGGCCTGCGGCCTGCCCGCCATCGTCACCGGCTATAGCGGCCAAACCGCGTTCATGGGCCCCCACGCCTATCCGATCGATTATCGCCTGGTGCCGGTCGACGTGCCCTTTTTCATTGCCGCCGACGGCGATTTCGGGCTGTGGGCCGAGCCCGATATCGGCCATATGCGCCGCCTCATGCGTCAGGTCTACGAGAACCCCGAAGCGGCGCGCACGCGCGGGCTTGCCGGTGGCGAATGGGTGCGGTCCCGTTTCTCCTGGGACGCGGCGGCGCGAACAGCGGCGGAGACCATTGCATCGGCTCTGGCCGGCCTCTATACAGGCCCCGAAACGAGGCCGGGGACACCATGAAAATCGGGCCGTTCGATTCGGATCGCCAAGTGCTGGTCATCGCCGAGGTCGGCAACAACCACGAAGGCTCCTTCGGCGTGGCGGAGGAGCTGGTCGGGCGCGCCGCCGAAGCGGGCGCCCAGGCGATCAAGTTCCAGACTTTTCGCACCGAGCTGTTCGTCTCGCCGGTTCAGGCCGAGCGCTTCCAGCGCATGAAGGGTTTCGAGCTCAGCGAGGACCAGTTTACGCGCCTGTCGCAACAAGCGCGCCGCGCCGGTCTTGCCTTCATCTCGACGCCGCTCGACCTGCCCAGCGCGGAGTTCCTCGATGGCATCGTCGACGCCTTCAAAATCGCCTCGGGCGACAACACCTTTTATCCCCTGATCGAGACCGTCGCGGCCAAGGGCAAGCCGACCATTCTATCCACTGGTCTTGCCGATATGGCCCAGATCGATCATGCCCGCGCGCTGATCCGGCGCATCTGGCGTGATCGAGGCGTGGCGCCACCGCTCGCCCTGCTGCACTGCGTAACCGCCTATCCCGTACCGCCCGCCCACGCCAACCTGGCGGCGATTCGCACCTTGGCGCGCGCTTTCGACGCTACGATTGGCTATTCCGACCATACCATCGGCACCCAAGCCTGCGTGCTAGCCGTGGCGGCCGGCGCGCGCATCGTGGAGAAGCATTTCACCCTAGCCAACGATTATTCCGCGTTCCGCGACCACCAGCTCTCGGCCGATCCGCCCACATTGACGCGGATGATCCGGGAGATTCGCGAGGTCGAGGCGATTGTGGGTTCGGGCGAGAAGGTGCCGCAGCCCGAAGAGGTGGAATCGATGACCGCCATCCGCCGCTCGATCGCGGCGGCGCGCGCACTCTCGGCCGGCACCGTGATCGGGCCGGGCGACATTGCCTGGCTCCGGCCGGGCGACGGTATTCCGCCGGGCGATGAGCGGCGCGTTCTGGGCCGCCGGTTGGTGACCGATCTGGCGCCGGGTGCGATCATCCGGCTGGAACATTTGGTATAGGGCAGAGCGGCATGTGCGGCATCGCCGGCGCCATCGGCGCCATCCGACCCAGCCCCGAGCGCATCCAGCGCACGCTCCAGCTTATGGGCCGGCGCGGGCCCGATGGCGCCCGCTTCCATCAGGAGCAGGTTGGCGACTTGCAGGTGACCCTGCTATTCGCCCGACTCGCCATCGTCGATCTGGACGAACGGGCCATGCAGCCCTTCTTCCAGGACGATCTGGTGCTGATCACCAATGGCGAGATCTATAATTACGTCGAGCTCAAACGCGAGCTGGAAGCCGAAGGCCAGCGCTTCCGCACAACCTCTGATACCGAAGTCTTGTTGCAGGCCTGGCGCCATTGGGGCGAGCGCGCCTTCGAAAAGATGGAAGGCATGTGGGCGCTGGCCCTGATCGACCGCGCGCGCGGTAAGGTCATCCTCAGCCGCGACCGTTTCGGGGAAAAACCGCTTCAACTCTGGCGCCGGGACGACACGCTCTATTTCGGCTCCGAGGTAAAGTTCCTGGCCGCTTTGTCCGGCGCCAAACCGGAGGTCAATGCGGAGCAGGTCGCGCGCTATTTGGTGACCGGCTACAAATCGCTCTACAAGCAGCCTCGCGGCTACTACTGCGACGTGAAGGAGCTGCCGGCCGCCAGTTTCGCGGTCATCGAAGATGCGGGGCCGATCCTGCCGATCCGTTATTGGCAACTCGACTACAAGCCACGCGCCATGTCCATGGGCGAGGCGGTCGAGGGTACCAAGGCGGCGCTCGACAACGCCGTGCGCCTATGTCTGCGCGCCGACGTGCCCATTGCTTTCTGCCTCAGCGGCGGCATCGATTCGACCACGTTGGTCGGCATTGCCGCCAAACGCTATGGCCAGAATCTGCACACCTTTTCGATTATCGACAGCGACGAGCGCTATCACGAGCTCGACAATATCGAGGCCACGGTCAAGTTCCTAGGCTGCGAGAATTTTCGCGTTCACACCAGTACCGACGGCTTCTTCGATCGGATGCGCGCGCTGGTCGCCTATCACGACGCGCCGGTGGCGACCATTACTTACTATCTCCACGCCTTCCTGTCCGAGGCGATCCACGCCCGCGGCTATCGTGTCGCCATCTCCGGTTCGGCGGCCGACGAACTGTTCACTGGCTATTACGACCACTACAGCATGTGGCTGGCCGAAATGAGCGGGAGGACCGATTTCGATCGCCTGGTCGCCGATTGGCGCGGCAGCTACGGCGCCTATGTTCAAAATCCCGTGCTTAAGGACCCGCTCGCGTTCGCGCGCAATCCGGCCGAACGGGGCCATATCTATCTCAACGCCGATTTGTTCCAGCAATGGCTGGTCCGGCCATTTGCCGAGCCGTTCGAGGAAACCAAATTCACCGACAATCTCCTGCGCAATCGCATGCTCAACGAGCTATTCCACGAGGCGACACCGGTCATTCTTAAAGAAGACGATCTCAACTCCATGTACTACTCAGTGGAGAACCGCTCGCCCTATCTCGATCGTGGACTAGCCGAATTCCTCTATACCGTCCCGGCCGAGCATTTGATCAAAGACGGCTATGCCAAATGGCTGTTGCGCGCGGCGGGCGAGGGCGTGGTGACCGACAGCGTGCGGCTGGACAAGCGCAAGCGCGGCTTCAACGCCTCGATCGACAGTCTGGTCGACCGCACCGACAACGCCACCCGCGAGCGCCTGCTGGCGGACGGCCCGATCTTCGACATCGTGCGGCGTGACGCCATCGAATCTTTCCTGGATGGCAGCATGGCCGACAACAGCTTTTCAAAATTCCTGTTTAGTTTCATCTCGGCCCAGACGTTCCTGGAACATCATCGGGATTGGCGGCCGTGAAATACTGCCGGCGCTGCATCCTGCCCGACACCAGGCCGGGCATCGTGCTCGATGGCGACGGCATCTGCTCCGGTTGCCGCGGCCATGATGACAAGAACACGCGCATCGATTGGGCCTCGCGCGCCCGGGATTTCGCGCGCATCGTCGCCGACGCCAGGGGCCGGTCGACCGGCTATGACTGCATCGTGCCGGTCTCGGGCGGCAAGGATAGCTGGTATCAGGTCATCCGCTGTCAGGAGCATGGGCTGAAGGTGCTCGGCGTGACCTGGCGCACGCCGGGACGCACCGAGATCGGTCAGCGCAATCTGGAGACCATGGTGCGCCGGCTCGGCATCGATCACGTCGACACCACCATCGATCCCGAGACCGAGCGGCGTTTTATGATTGCCGCCTATGAGCGCAAGGGCGCCACCGCTATCCCCATGCATATGGCGCTGTTCGCCATTCCAATTCGCATGGCCGTCGATTTCGCCATTCCGCTCGTGGTGTGGGGCGAGAATCCTCAGCTCGAATTCGGCGGGCCCGAGGCCGACCGCCTGGCGACCGACCTCGATCTCGCCTGGATCAAGAAACACGGCGTCACCAACCAAACGGAGTGGCCCGACTGGGTCGGGGCCGAGGGCTTGGCCGAGCGCGACTTTGCCGCCTATCGCCTGCCCGATGAGGCGGCCTTCCGGCGCTTCCAGCCCAAATCGATCTTCCTCGGCTCGTTCTTCAAATGGAATTCGGAGGACAATGCCCGGGCCGCCGCCTCGCGCGGGTTCGAAAGCGGCGAAGAGCACCTAAAAACCGGGGTGTGGTCGTTTGCCGACATCGATTGCCACTTCATTGCGCTCCACCATTTCCTCAAATGGTACAAATTCGGCATGCTCCGATCCTTCGACAACCTGTCCCAACAGATTCGCTACGGCACGGTAACGCGCGCGCAGGCGATCGACACGATCCGGCGCATCGGCTTGCAAACGCCCGAGGACGGCATCCGCCGTTTCTGTGTTTTTGCGGGTAAGCCGGAAACCTGGTTTTGGGAGGCGGCCGAGCGCTTTCGCAATCTTGATATCTGGAAGCGAAGGGGCGATCGGTGGACACTCCCCGGCTTCCTGATCGAGGATTGGTCTTGGTAGCCGCGCCGGATCGTTGCGCGCTGTGCGAGGGCGTGCGCCATCGCCATCTGATCGACTACGATCGGCCGCCGCAGGGGGAGACCGATTTCGCCATCGCGCCCTATGCGCGCTCCATGTGGCAATGCGAATCCTGCGGCCACATCGTCAATCGCTACGGTTTCGATTTGGCGCGCGCCCTTTATGAAGGCGCTTATACCCAGGCCACCTACGGTCCGCGCCTGCGTGAAACCTTCGCGCGCGTCATGGCGCTGCTGCCGGAGCGGTCCGACAATCGCCAACGGGTCGCGCGCATCCAGGCATACATGGGCGGTACCGGCTTGGCCGGTCGCCGTCTGCTCGATGTCGGCAGCGGGCTCGGCGTATTTCCCGCCGCCATGGCAGCGGCGGGCTGGGAATGCACCGCCCTCGATCCCGATGCGCGCGCTTGTGACATGGTCGCGGAACTGGCAGGAAGCGCGACCCTGTGCGGCGACTTCATGACGCTGCCTCCCACGCCTGGTTTCGATCTGATCGCGTTCAACAAGGTGATCGAGCATGTCGGCGACATGATCGCCATGCTGGCGCGCGCGCGGGCCTGGTTGGCACCGGGTGGTGTTGCCTATGTTGAACTGCCCGATGGCGAGGCGGCGATCCTGGACAGTCCGGATCGTGAGGAATTCTTCGTCGAACACCACGCCGCATTCTCCATGGCGTCGGCCGCTTTGTTGGTGCGCCGGTCCGGTTTCAGTGTCGACGTGATCGAACGTGTGCGCGAGCCGTCGAGCAAATACACAATCCGCTTGTTCGCCAGACCAGTGCCGTGACCGCGCTATTGGTTCCCCAACCGTTCGATTCGAGCATTCTGGGCGGCCCGGTGTTCCGTCTGGCTGCCGGCGCCGATTTGCCTGCGGCGCTCGCCAGCCCCGAATTCGCGACCGCACATTTGGTCGTCGCGCGTATAGCGACGGACGCAGCGACTGAAGCGGCCCGGCTTGAAGCCGCGGGATTTCGTGCCATCGAGCGCTTGCTCACGTTTGAACTGGATCTGGCGGCGGCATTGCCGAATTGGCCGGCGGACGTGCGACTGGCGAAACCGGCCGACCATGCAGTTTGCGCCACCATCGGCCGCACGGCCTTCTGCTTCGACCGTTATCACGCCGACACCCGCCTCGATCCTGCCATTGGGGATCGGATTAAGGAGGCCTGGGTGTTGAACGACCTGACCGGCCGCGCCGACGCTTGTCTTGTCGCAGTTGCCGATGGGACGGTTGTTGGCTTCAACCTGTGTTTGCTCGCCGGCGATATCGCAACCATCGACCTGGTTGCGGTGGCGGCCGGCCACCAGGGCCGCGGTATCGGCCGGCGCTTGACGGAGGCCGGCGCTCGGCACTATGCCGGCCATGCGCGAAGCTACCGGGCCGGGACCCAGGCAAACAACGCGGCGTCGGTGGCGCTTTATCGACGCCTCGGTTTCCGTGTCGCTGCCGAGGCGATGACCTATCATTGGATGCCAGACAACATGAGGGCGCGGATATGAAGCCCATCAAGGCTGGCGTGATCGGCCTCGGCATCGGCGAGCAGCATTTGATCGGCTATCAGGCCATTCCTGGCGTCACCGTTCAGGCCGTGTGCGACATCGATCCGGCCAAACTGGCCGAGGTCGCCGATCGCCACGGCATCGCCGATCGCCACACCGACTATCGCCGTGTGGTCGAGCATCCCGATATCGATGTGGTGTCGATCTGCTCCCATGACGATGCCCATGCCGAGCAGGCCATTGCCGCCTTTCGGGCGAGCAAGCACGTCATGCTGGAAAAGCCGGTGGCGCTCGAACGCGCCGACGCGGCGGCGCTGCTGCGTGCTCAGCAAGACAGCGGCCGGTTTATCACCTCCAACCTGATCTTGCGCCGCAGCCCGCGCTTCCAGGAACTCAAGCGCCAGATCGCATCGGGCGAATTCGGCGAGATCGTGGCGATCGAAGGCGACTACGTACACAACATTTTGAGCAAGATCACCCAGGGCTGGCGCGGGCGGATGGCCTTCTACTGCGTGACCTATGGCGGCGGCATCCACTTGATCGACCTGATGCGCTGGCTGATCGACCGCGAGGTCGTCGAAGTCTGCGGGATGGGCAATAAAATCCTGACCCGGGACAGCGCCTACAAATTCGACGACATGATCGTCAACCTGCTGCGTTTCGAGGGCGGCGCCGTGGGCAAGACCATGTCGATCTTCGGACCTCAGCGCACGAAGTTCCACGCGCTCAACGTCTATGGAACCAAGCAGACCTTCGTCAACGACCTGCCCCGGGCCAAGCGGTTCGACGGCGACGAGGAGCGGAACGAACATGTTGTGTCCACGCCGTATCCGGGTATAGAAAAGGGCGATTTATTGCCCGGTTTCGTCGAGGGCATCCGGGCCGGCCGCGAGCCGCTGGTCGGCGCCCGCGACATCTTCCGCGTCATGGATATTTGCTTCGCCGCATGGGAGTCGGTGGCGGCGGGGCGTACCGTGCGCGTCAGTTATTCGATCTGACCCGCAATTCGCGGGCTGGCGGTTTTGAGGTATCGAGGACGATGAACGAGCGCGCCATACCCTTCGGCCGGCCCATGTTGGACCAGGCCGAGATCGATCTGGTGGTCAAGGTGTTGCAGGGGACGACCCTGGTGCATGGGCCCATGACCCATGAATTCGAGGCTCGCTTTGCCGCGCGCGTCGAGGCGAAGCACGCGATCGCGGTCTCATCATGCACGGCTGCACTCCATCTGGCTTTGTTCGCCCAAGATGTCGGTCCGGGCGACGAGGTCGCCGTGCCTGCACTTACCCATGTGGCGACCGCGCACGTTGCCGAACTGTGCCAGGCCAAACCGGTATTTGTCGATGTCGAAGCCGATACCGGCAATGTCGATTCGAGGGCGTTGTCGGCCGCGGTCAACGGGCACACAAGGGCGATCATGGTCGTGCATTTTCTGGGCCTGCCCTGTGAGATGGACCGCATCAATCCGATCGCGGAGAAGGCTGGCGCCTTCATTGTCGAGGATTGCGCGATCGCCATGGATGCGACCTACGGCAATCGCAAGGTCGGCACGCTGGGTGCCGTGGGTTGCTTTTCCTTCTATCCGGTCAAGCACATCACAACCATCGAAGGCGGCATGGCCACGACCAACGACGATGTATTGGCCCAACGCATCGCCCAGCGCAAATCCTTTGGCTACGACAAGACGGTCGACCGCCGTACCAAACCCGGCATTTATGACGTGACCGCGCTCGGCTTCAATTACCGCATGAACGAGGTCGAGGCCGCGGTCGGCCTAGCTCAGTTGGATAAACTCGACCGCTTTCAAGAGCAGCGCGCTCGGAACTATCGCGATCTCCGAACCGCGCTCGCCGATATCGAAGAAGTTACGGTCTTCGCGCCCGAGCGGGGCAAGGCGCGCTCGACCCATTACTGCCTCAACGCAGTGCTGCCCAGAGATGGCAGCATCGACCGCGATGCGGCGGTCGCCGAACTCAACAAGGCCGGCATCGGCACCAGCGTTCACTATCCCGCGGCGATACCGATGATGACCTACTATCGCGAGAAGTACGGCTACAAGCCCGGCCAGTTCCCGGTTGCCGAATGGCTCGCCGCCCAAACCATCTCATTGCCCACGGGGCCCCATGTCGAGCCGGGCGATGCCGCGCGCATCGGCCGGGTCATGAAGGACGCGGTTCGCCGCGCCCGTCGCTAGGCAAACAGAAGAATAGAGGACCGAAGGTAATGGCGGATATTCCCTATCAGACCGTTGCGCGCAAGCTTCAAGGCCAGCGCGTCATGCTGGTCGGCGGCGCCGGTTTCATCGGCCATAATGTGGCACTCGAACTGCGCCGGCTGGGCGTGGAAACCAGCGTGCTCGACAACATGATGGTCAACCATCTGGTCGACAACGCCTATCACGATCGCGGCGACCAGGTGAAACGCCGGCTCAACCTGCATTTTCTCAGCAGCCGCGTCGAGATGATGCGCGATGCCGGCGTGAAGCTGAAAAATGTCGATGCGCGCAATTTCTCCGATCTCGCCCGTGCCTTCGACGAGTTCAAGCCGACCAAGGTGGTCCACATGTCGGCTATCGCCAGTGCGGTCGATGCGCGCAAGGATCCGGGTCTGTGCTTCGATCTGCAACTCGTTACGTTGCGCAATGTCATCGAGCTTTGCCGGCTGACTCACGATCAGGTCAACCTGATCATGTTCATGTCGTCGAGCACGGTCTATGGCGATTTCGAGGGGGCGAGCGTCGACGAGAACACGCGTCCGAGCCCGCGCGGTATCTACGCGAACGCCAAATACATGGGCGAGCGTTTGCTGCGCGACTACTGCCACCAATACGGTCTTGGCGTGTCGATCATCCGGCCGAGCGCGCTCTACGGCGAGCGCTGCGTCAGCCGCCGCGTCAGTCAGGCCTTCGTGGAGAACGCTCTGGCCGGACGGCCGCTATTGTTGGAAGGCGGCGGCGATGGGCGGCTCGACTTCACCTATATCGACGATCTGGTCGAGGGCATGGTGCGCGCATTGGCGCTTCAAAATGGCCAGGGCTTGTCGAATACTTTCAACATGACATTCGGCAATGCGCGCACGATTGCGGACCTTGCCGCCATCGTGAAGGACATCGTGCCAAACGCGATTTTGGAAGAGCGTCCGCGCGCGCTCGACAAGCCAGTGCGCGGCACGCTGTCGATGGACCGCGCCCGCGACGTGCTGGGCTTCATTCCGAAATGGCCGCTCGAAAAGGGCTATCGCAAATACTGCGAGTGGTATGTCGAGGAGTGGCGGCGGGTTGTCGGCAAGAACGCGTGAGCGCCGACCCGAACCTCGCCATACTTGTATTTGCGCGACTGGATTCGCGCCGGCTTCCGGGCAAGACCATGACCCCTCTGGCCGGCTGCCCCATTTTGGGCCGGGTCATCGACCGCTTGCGCCGGGTTGTGGGCTCGCCGCCCATCGTGGTTGCCACCTCCGACCGAACGCTCGACGACCCGATCGCCGCTTTCGCAAAATCCGAGGGCGTAGACGTATTTCGTGGCGCCCTCGACGATGTCGCCCGGCGCGCCCATGATTGTGCGCTCGCGCGCCGGCTCCAGGCGATCGTGCGGATCAGCGCGGATAGCCCGTTCATCGATCCCGCTGTGATTGGTGCTGTCATCGCGCGTTTTCGCCAAGGTGATGTAGATTTGGCGACCAATGTATTTCCGCGCAGCTACCCGCCCGGAGTCAGCGTCGAGGTCTTGGCGACCGAAGCGCTCGACCGCATGCTGGCGTTGACCGACGATGGCGGGGACCGGGAGCACGTTACGCGCTACATCTACGCGCACGCGGATCGGTTCCGCATCGCTAATGTGACGGTCGGGGATGATCGCTATAGTGGGGTCGGTCTGACCGTCGATACGCCAGACGATTTGGCGCGGGCGGCCTGGATCGCCGGACGGCTCGGCACCGATCTGGCAAGCGCCAACCTCGACCGCATCGTGGCGTTGGCGCGCGCCTGGCAGGAGGGACAGCGATGAAGCTGAAGGAGCGGACCCCGCCCCGCCGTTTCGCCGTCGGCCACAAAGGGCGCGAGATTCACCTGTCCCATGTTGCCGATATCGAGCTTGCGGCGGATGAGCAGATCACGCTGACCGCCTCTGGCGGCCACGAATACGACATCGTGCGTAAATCCTGGGGTTATTACGCCACACCCTCGCTCAACGGCCGGCTTCGGCAGTTCGGGTTGCGTTCCGCCCTTGTCGCCAGCGGCGAACGGCGCTATCTGCTGCTGGTCGAGGAGGATCGCATGGCCGAATTTGAGGCTTACATCGCCGCCCAATCCATGCGCGTGATCGCTTGGCTCGATGGCGATACGCTCAATCTGACGAACGCATCGTGACGCAGGCGCCAGAAACCGCAGCCGGCGACGCCCACACGCGCGCCCAGGCGATGCAGCAAACTTGGGACACTTCCTTCCAGGATCAGGTGACTGCCGCGGCTTACAACACCGCACCGGTGGAAGCGTTGGTGCGCACCGTGTCTCACCATTTGCGCGGTCGGATCGAGCCCAAGGACTACGGCCGACTCAGCTTCATGGAAGTGGGTTGCGGGGCGGCGCCGAACCTGGTCTGGCTCGCCGAGCGCGGCATTGCGGTATCCGGTGTCGACATCTCGCCGACCGCGCTCGATCTGGCGCGCCAGGCCTTCGCTCGCCGCGGCTTGCAAGATCGCTTGCGCCGTTTGGAGCACGGCTCGGCCACCGCACTGCCCTTCCCCGATAACAGCTTCGACGGCGTGCTCGAATCCTGCGTGTTCCAGCATCTCGCGCGCGCCGACCGCGCGGCTGCCTTCGCCGAAGTGGTGCGTGTGCTCAAGCCCGGCGGCGTATTCGTCGGTCATATGCTGAATCAGCGGCATTCCACTTTCGTCGCTCAGCGTGCCCATCAACTCGCCGACGATCCCGGCACGGTTCGGCTCAAGTCCGACAAAGTCGCCAATAAGTTCGACCTGGAAACCATCGGCCTCGCTCATTTTTTTGCGCGTGAGGAATATGCCGACCTGCTCCGCGGCTGCGCGACCGTCGATCCCTGTGAGCTGACCTACGAGCTACCGCGCGTGGAATCCGAGCGCCGCGGCTATGCCCGCTATATGCAGGCCATGTGGATCGTTTACGCAGTCAAGTGAACGGCGGGCAGGGATGGCACGCATAGCGGGATCGGTTGGGCCGCCAGGGGTTAGCGCGGATGACCTGCTCGCGCGCATCGCCATTCCGGTTGCGGTTCGAGCGGTCGGCCCGGACGGGTTGACCCTGGCGGGCGATGCGCGTGCAGCTATGCACAAGGGCGCCGGCTGGATCGTGCTGCTCGACGGTACCATCTATAATCCAGAGGACTTGCCGGACGGGTCGAACGATGCGGCGCGCATCGCCAGCGCCCTCGAACGCTACGGCGTCGAAGCGACGTTGGCACGGCTCAATGGCGATTTCGCCCTGGCGATTCAGGATTGCCGATCCGGCGACCTCACGCTCGCACGCGATCGATTTGGCGTGCGACCGCTCTACTATACCCGCGCCGGGAGGCCTTTCGCCTTTGCTTCTCGGCCGCGCGCGCTGTTCGCGGCAACGGGTGTCACGACTGAGGTCCGGCCGGACTATGTCGCCACTGTAGCCGCCGGCCATTATCGCTTCTTCGATGTCGATCCCCAGCGCTCGCCCTTCGCCGACATCGATCAAGTATCGCCCGGTCACATGCTGTCTCGTCGGTCTGGCGCCGTGACGATCGCACCCTATGCGCGCTTTGCCGAGGTCGAGGAGTTCGCCGAACCGGTCGAGCGTGTGGCCGAAGAGTACAGGGCGCTATTCGCCGATGCAGTCGCACGCCGACTTAAACGATCAACACAGCCGGCCTTCATGTTATCGGGCGGACTCGACAGTTCTTCGGTCGTGACCGCCGCCTATCGTCTATCCGGCACTAGACCGCGCGCCGTCTCGACGGTTTATTCCGACGAGTACTACGACGAAACCCGGGAAATTCGCGACGTCATCGACGCCGGTATTGCCGATTGGATGCCGGTGCGGGTGGACGAACCCGATCTGTTCGCGCTGGTCGCCGAAATGGTCGATTTCCACGACGAGCCCGTCGCGACCGTCACCTGGATGACCCACTATCTTCTAACTCAACGTGTCCGTGGCGAAGGCTTTGACGCGCTGTTCGGCGGACTCGGCGGCGACGAGCAGCATGCCGGCGAGTATGATTATTTTTTCTACTTCTTCGCCGATCTTCTGGCGGCCGGCGACCATGATCGTCTCGCGCGTGAAATCGAACGATGGATCGGCCATCACGACCACCCCGTGTTCCGCAAGAGCGGCGATCTGGCGCGGCGCATGATGGCGGAACTGACTGACCCCGCTCGCCCCGGCCAATGCCGTCCGAATCTGTCGTTGTTGGACCGCTATCGGCACGCGCTCGATCCCGGTTATTTCGATCACGGCGCGATTCGGCCCGATTTCGAGCGGCCGCTGCGCAGCTATCTCAAATGCCACACGCTCAACGAGTTGACGCGCAACACCATGCCCTGTTGCCTGCGTGCGAGCGATCGCAACAGTGCGGCGATCGGTTTGGACGATTTCTTTCCTTTTCTCGATCACCGGCTCGTCTCCTTCATGCTGCGCGTGCCGACCGCGTGGAAAATCCGTGACGGGGTGACGAAATCTTTCCTGCGCATCGCCATGAAAGGCGTGCTGCCGGAGAAGACGCGCACCCGCGTGGCCAAAACCGGCTGGAATGCACCGGCCCATCGCTGGTTCGCCGAGGCGTCGTTTGCACCGCTGATGGACATGATCCGCTCCCAGCGGTTTGCAGAGCGCGGTATCTATAACGTAGCCGAGGCGGAACGCCTGGCACTGGAACACCGCCGCATCGTGCTGGGCGGCGAGACCCGGGACAATCACATGATGTTCCTGTGGCAACTGGTCAATTTGGAGTTATGGCTTCAATCGCTTCAGTCGGGGGAGCCACTACTCTGAACGAGGATGCGACGCGGGCTGAGGCGACGCTTCAGCATTACATTATGAACGAACCGGCGAACGGTGCGGCCCGCTACAATTTGGCAATGACACGATTTTTCAAGGGCGATAGTGGTACGGTCATGCTGCCGTTGCTGGCGTCGGCGGCGCTTGCACCGGCAAGCTGGCTTACCCACAAGTTGATCGGCCTGACTGCCGCGCGTATGGGACGGCGGGCCGAGGCAGCAACGGCGTTCGGCCGCGCAGTCGAGCTTGAACCCGACAATGCCACCCTACGCTATAATCTTGGCTTGCTTCAGCTCAAACTCGGCCGTCCGATTGAGGCTGCGAAATCTCTGGAGCAGGCTGTTGAACTCGGCCTCGACACTTGGCAAACCCACCACAACATTGCATTGGCATTTAGCCGTGCCCACCGCCACGATGGCGCTGTGGAAGCCTGGCGTCGCGCGCTTGAACTCGACCCCGGCATCCTCCTGCGCGAGAAAGGCAATTTCTACATCGCCCGGCAGCTTGTGCAATCGATTCGCGAGCGTGACGGCCTAGGGGCGGCATGCGAGGTTGCGATCCAGTTTTGGCAGGCTATTAATCCGGCTTGGCCAGACCGCATTGTGCCCCGGCGGCCAGCCGAAACGCGCGCGGCCCTAGCTGCCGCTTGTCGCAGCGAGCCCATTTCATCCTTCGATGCCGGCGTGCGCCTGCTTGAGGAAGACCGGCCGCTCGACGCCCTTCGCTATTTTGCCGACCTGGTCATCGCCGGCCAATTACCCGCTGAGAAGTATGCAGTCGTCATCGAACAGGGAAACGATGCGGGCCACCCGCTTTGGCATGCGATGAATCCCTTCTACATCGCTTGGCAGCAAGCTGCGGCAATGCCTGTCGGTACCGTGGATGTCCAAGACCATTGGCGGACGATGCATGCCTATGGCAAGCAGGAAAACGCTCGTCTGCTTGAGCAGGCCTATCTTGACTGGATCACGATACCCAGCCTGGCGCGCGCGCAGGTCAGGCAGTGGGTGTCGAAAATGACCGCGCCGTTACGCGTGCTCGACATGGGGTGCGGCTTCGGTCACTGGCTGCGCTATTTGCACGACGATTGCGGTGTGGCGATTCGCGATCTGTTCGGATGCGACTTTCATAATGCTAGGGTCAACATGGCGCGCGCGCTGGTCGAAATGTCACCCGATCCGGATGTGGGGCATGCTGAAGTTTCAGCAGGCAACTTTTTTGGCTGCGATGCATTATCCTGGGATCCCGATGCTTTCGTCGCCACGTATGGCCGCCCCAATCTTGTCCTCATGATGTCTTTCATCAGTGTTTTCGATGATTCTCAACTGGATCGAGTTTTGGCACGCATTGCACAGCTTGGACCGGCATATGTTGTTGAGCAGGCGCCGGTTGACGTTTGGGGTGCCAACCGAGGCCGCCGAGATGCTGCATTACATTTCGCCCGTGCCGGGTATCGTTTGGTCGAGCGCGTTTACCCTGGCGAGGCACTGACGGCGGAGACCGCTCCTTATATAGT
Organism: Alphaproteobacteria bacterium; assembly: GCA_009694085.1. GTDB lineage: Bacteria > Pseudomonadota > Alphaproteobacteria > SHVW01 > SHVW01 > SHVW01. Next base: position 2,632 of record SHVW01000018.1, on the reverse strand, counting down.
TTTGCCCAACAAGTATTGGGTGGCGGCCCAACTTAACCTCTATGAGCGGGTGAGCGGTTGAGTGCGTCGGCGCCGATCAGCAAGCTTGGGGACGCGCTCCGACGCGCGGTCGCGGCACTCCAGCAAGCCGACTACGCGAGAGCTATCGAACTGGCGCGCGAGGCTGCTTTGATCGGGCCGGCCCATGCAGGGGCCTTTCATCTGCTCGGCCAGGCCTTATCGGATGCCGGCCGACCCAGGGAAGCATCGGATGCGCTGTTGCATGCGCAGGCGCTCGATCCCTCGCGCGCCGCTGCCCATGCCGCCCTTGGCAAAGCTCTGCTTGGAATCGACGCCGCTGTCGCGGCTGGCGCTTATGGTCGGGCCACGGCACTCGATCCCGGCGCGGCGCGATCTTGGAGCGGACTCGGCGCGGCGTTGGCGGCCGACAATCGGCATGAACTGGCATGCGCGGCATGGTCGGCGGCGATTGCGCGCGAGCCCGGCAACTGGGCCTATCAGTATGGCTGCGGCCAGTCGCTGCTTCGGCTAGACCGGATCGAAGACGCGATTCCTCATCTCGCCGAGGCGGCACGACTCAAGCCAGATAGTTGGCGTGTGCAGGCCCAGCTCGGCGCCGCGCTGGCTCGCATTGGAAAAGATGAGGCGGCACTGGAGCCACTCCGGGCCGCTGCGACGGCCAATCCGGGTGCTGCCAAAGTACAATTCGCACTCGGCCAGGTTCTAATACGCCTTAATCGGGCGGCCGATGCCCTGCTTCCTCTGGAAGCGGCCTTGCGACTCGCACCTGACCAAGCAGAAAGGCAATTTACGCTAGGCGTGGCCCATCTGCGAATTGACCGAGCAGACCGAGCATTAGTACACCTTGATGCGGCCGCCCAACGAAGACCTGACCATGCCCATACGCATGTCTTGCGCGCTCATTGTCTCGCGATATTACAGCGCCCAATCGAGTCGCTCGATGCCTGGTGTCGTGCATCGCGTATTGATGGAGCCACATTTCGGTGGAAGGCGAATTTCTACCCATTGGATCGGCTATTCACCGCGCTGGTCGCGCGCGATGGCATTGCGGCTGCACTTTCCGGAACGATCGAACTCTGCACGGCTAGCGCCGCGTCGATGACGCCGTTGAACCTAGTGTGCGATCGCCCGGAGACCCACGCCTTTCTCACAACCCTAGCTACCGATCCTAGCAGCGAACTGGATCGCGGCATCGAGTTTTTGCTTCAATCGCGCCCGGTCGACGCGCTCCGCTGCTACAGCAAGCACCTCGCCGAAGGCCGCCCCATCGACGCGAAGTATGACAGCGTTGTTGGAACGGGAATCGATGCCGGTCACGCGGCTTGGCATGTGATGAATCCGTTTTTTCACTTCTGGGTCGCGGCGCGTCAGAAAAAAAAGAGACCGGACGAGTCGTGGCGTGAAGATCCGGTCTTTGCCGCGACGCGTGGAGCGCGGGCGCTCGCGGACCTTTATGCAAATTGGCACGCCACGCCGAATCTGGCGCGCGAAGTTCTGCGCAGGCAAGTCGCGCAGCTTGGCCCTGCTCCCGTTCGTGTTTTTGACCTGGGTTGTGGCTTTGGACAATGGCTACGCTATCTTCGAGACGAGTGTGGCATCAAGGCATCCGATCTATTTGGGTGCGACTTTCATAATGCGAGAGTCGAAGCGACCCGTATGATGCTGTCCTCGACAGCCACTCCCGTAGTGGGAGGATGCGCGCCAGCGCAATTCTTTCAGGCCGATGCACTCGATTGGGATGTGGCGAGTTTTCGCGCTCGCCACGGCTCGATCGATCTGCTCACTATGTTCGTGGTGACCGGTTGTTTTGACGATGCCGATCTCGACCGCTGTTTGTCCATCGCGGCTCGGCTTGAACCCCGCCGTATTCTGGAGACGACGGTGACGAGTAGCTGGGATTTATGGAACGGGCGCGCTAACTCTCCCGATCATTTCGCACGGGCGGGCTACCGGTTGATTGAGAGTTTACGGCCGGGCGATCCTATCGCCGCAGCAGGTCCGCTTGCGTTAGTAGCGCCTCGCAAATATTGGGTTGCGAGCCAAATCAACGTTTACGCTCGAGACCGGGCCTGAGTTTCACTGCGGTTTCCGCTTGGACCTCCGTGCTAGAGAGGGTAAGCCTAGCGCTCGCCACTGAACCCTATCGCGGCTGTTGGAGTATTTGTCTTGACCAATCTGGTACGCATCGGATTGCTCGGATGCGGGCGCGTGTCGGGACGCTATCTGGAAGTGTTCCGCGATGAACTGAGCGATGTGGCCAAAGTTACGGCGGTCGCCGATCTGGTCGGTGCGCGTACAGATCGGTTCGCTCAGGCTTTCGGTGCCGACATCGTCGATGGCATCGATGGCCTGGTTCGCGCTAAGCCGAATTTGGTTTGCATCATGACCGAATCGGGCAACCACGCAGCCCACGCGCTTGCCCTGGTGGAACAGGGTGTCAATGTCGTCGTCGAGAAACCGGTTACACTCGTTCTCGAGGATGCGGAAAAATTGGCCGCTGCGGCCAAGAAACATGGCGTGATCTGCGCTGTGGTCAAACAAAACCGGTATAACCCGGCCATGCGGTTTCTCCGCCAGGCTGTTGACGGCGGCCGTTTCGGGCGCATCGTCA
>SHVW01000017.1 GCA_009694085.1 Alphaproteobacteria bacterium | reverse complement strand
GATGTGCGCGGCACTGGCGATTCCGAGGGCATCTACGGCGCACAGTTCGCCGCCCAGTATGCCGAGGATGCCGTTGACGCCATCGCCTGGATCGCGTCGCAACCCTGGTGCACGGGCGCGGTTGCCATGTTCGGCCTGTCCTGGGGCGCCGGCATCGCGCTGGCGACCGCGGCGCTCCAGCCGCCGGCGCTCAAGGCAATCGTGTGCGCGTCCGGCATCGACAGCCGCTTCGCCACCCGGTTTATCAACGGGGCCATGCTGACCGGCAATCCCGCCGGCATTCCGGCTTGGATGCTCTACGCCACGCGGCCGCCAGACCCCGCCATCGTCGGCGATCGGTGGCGCGCGATCTGGCTGGAACGGTTGGAGCGCTGCGCCATTACCGGCGAAGAATGGCTTAGCCATCAATCCCATGACGATTACTGGAAGGACACCGGCGTGGCCGGCCGGGTCGAGAGCATCCAATGCCCTATCATGGCCGTGTCGGGCTGGGCCGATCCGGGCTTCGCCGCCGCCATGTTGCGCGTGCTGGCCCAGGCGCGGGTTCCCCGGCGCGGCCTGATCGGCCCCTGGTCTCATCGTTATGCCCACGTCGGTCTGCCCGGCCCCGCCATCGGCTATCTCCAGGAGACCTTGCGTTGGCTCGATCATTGGCTGAAGAGCAAGGACACCGGCGTTATGGGCGACCCAGCCTTGCGCGTCTGGGTGCCTGATGCCGAACCGCCCAATGAACGCCCCACCGAGCAGGCCGGTCGGTGGGTTGGGCTCGCCGCTTGGCCTGCGCCGGAAACCGGCGAGCGCAATTGGGCGCTCAATCCAGGCCGTCTCGATGACACGGCCGGTTCGGAATCACCGATGGCCGTGCATTGGCGCGGCGAGGTCGGTGAGGCGGCCGGGGAATGGATGCCGATCTTCACGACAGGCGCCAATCCCGAGATGGCCGGTGACCAGCGCGACGATGACGCGCGTTCCCTGTGTTTTGATAGCGCGCCGCTTGGCGCACGCTTCGAATTTGTTGGCGCGCCCATGCTCGAATTGGATGTGTCGGCCAACCAGCCCATCGCAACTCTGGTCGCCAGGTTGTGCGATGTGGCGCCCGATGGGACATCCCGGCGCGTCAGCTTCGGCGCGCTCAACCTGGTGCATCGCGACGGCACGGATCGGCCGGCTCTCATCGAACCGGGCCGTCGCTATCGCGTGCGCCTCGCGCTCTACGATGTCGCCTATGCCTTCCCTAGCGGCCATCGAATTCGCCTGGCCCTGTCCGCCTCGTCCTGGCCCATGATCTGGCCAAGCCCCGCCCCTGCAACCGTGACCGTGATAGCTGGTGCCAGCCGGCTTGCGTTACCCGTTCTGGCCGGGGCCGCCGCTGCGCAGGTAGTCGCAACGCCCGAGACGGCTCCGCCCGTGCCCATGACCATGCGCCGGCCCATGAGTTACGAGCGGCGGCGCAGCGTCGATGGCGATGGGCGCCATATCCTCGAGATTCGCGAGGATTTCGGCGCCTCCCATTATGGCGATATCGACATCGAAGCCGACGAGATCGCGACCCGGCGTACATCGATGCACCCGGACGATCCGGCGACCGCGACGGTCGAGGTGGAGGCGCGTTGGCAACTTGCGCGCGGCGATTGGCGCGTCGGCGGGCTGGCGCGCACGCGCGTGACCGGCGATGGCGGCGCCTTTACGGTCGATACCCGGCTGGAGGCACGGGAAGGCGACACAACCATCTTCACCCGGGATTGGCATTTCCGGGTGCCGCGCCGCTTCGCGTGACTGCTTGGATGCGTAGCCCTTTATGCGACAGTCGCTTGCCGATTCCCACGATTGACGCCGAGTGCTAAGATTACTATAAATATTAAGGGAGCGGTTCGATATGATCCTTCTGACACGTCGCAATCTTTTTACCACGACGGCGCTCGCCGGACTCGGTGCCGCTGCTTTGGCGACCGATCTGCCCACGCGCGCAATCGAGGCTTGCCAGGCCACCGGCTCTCATGCTCGCCTTCAGGCCGAAGCCGAGCGGCTCCTATCGAACACGGCCTGGGCCGGCCGTAATATCGTTTCAGCTCTGGCCCAGATTACTTGCCCCGGCTGCGGCGAACCCTTCGTCAAGACTTAGAGCCGCCTACAAAATCTGACTCAAGAATTCTTTAGTCCTTGGATCGCGCGGACAAGCGAAAAAATCCGTGGGCGGCCCGTGTTCGACGATCACGCCGCGATCGGTAAAGTAGATGTGGTGGGCGAGTTCGCGCGCGAAACCCATTTCGTGGGTGACGATCATGCAGGTCATGCCTTCCGCCGCCAGCTCGCGGATGGCGACAAGCACTTCCTTGACGGTTTCGGGATCGAGCGCGGCCGTGACCTCGTCGAACAGCATGACATCCGGATTCATGGCGAGCGAACGCGCGATGGCGACGCGTTGCTGCTGGCCGCCCGACAATTCGCCCGGATAGGCCGCCGCCTTTTCCGCTAGACGCACTTTGCGCAGGAGGGCAATGGCGCGCGCCTCAACCTCGTTTCGATCCTGTTTGAGTACATGGATCGGCGCCATCATGACGTTCTGTAGCGCGGTCTTATGCGGAAACAGATTGTATTGTTGGAACACCATGCCGACCTTGCGACGGAGCGCGAGCTTGTCGAGCTTGGGGTCGTTGACCTCCTGGCCCTCGACCAGGATCGAGCCGCGCTCGATCGGGACGAGCGCATTGACGCAACGTAGTAGAGTGGATTTGCCCGAGCCGGAGGGGCCGATGACGCAGATCACTTCGCCCTTGCGTACATCGAAGGTAACGCCCTTAAGCACCTCGATCGGGCCAAAAGATTTGTGCACGTCGGCGATGCGGATGATCGGTTGATCCGGCGTCCAGGCCATCGGTTCCGTCCTCAGTTCTTAACCGTGAAACGCCGTTCGAGCGCCACCGTGCAGCGCGCGATCGGGTAGCAATAGAGAAAGAACCAGCCCAATAGCATGAGGTACATCGGCACTAGCAATTCGCTCCGCCCTTCCGCCGACAGCGCCGCGCGCGTCAGCGTCATAGAGTCCTGCACGCCGACGATCGAGATCAACGGCGTCGCCATGGTCAAGATAGCGTACAGGTTCATCCAGGGTGGCATCATGCGCTTGAGGCATTGGGGAAGGATGATCATCCACAGGGTCTGACGGCGCGTGAAGGCAAGCGTTTCCGCCGATTCCCATTGGGCCAGAGGGATAGAGCGCACGCCGCCGCGCACGACCTCGGACACATTGGCCATGACCGGAAGGGACAGGCCGATGACCGACTTGAACCAAGCCGGAAGCGGAATGGTCAGGCCGGCGATCTTGATTTCGAAGGGCAGCAGCAGCATGCAGTAGAACAGCAACACCAGCCAGGGCGCGTTACGGAAGAACTGGGTCGTGAGCCACGATGCCCCGCGTACGCTCGGCAACAAGGAAATCTGCGCCAATCCCAGCGCCGTCCCCGCCACCGTGCCGATCGCCATGGATAGGACGCTAACGAGCAGGTTGAACAGGAAGCCCTGAAAGATCAGCGGCGCCCATTTCCACAGCGCTGCCAAGATGCCCGGCGCGGCTGGCGCGGCGGCGGCCTCGTTGACGAGCACGGAGATAACGAAAGCGGCGAATAAGCCGATGGCCACCGCCGGCGTGAAGATACGGCGGGGATCGCCGAAGCCGCTTTCCCCGCGAGCGACCGTCAGCGCTGGGCCAGGCGGCAGCAACACGGGCAGATCGGTATGACAGGCAATCGGCTTCATTGATTCAAACGCCATAGCCGGGCATGCGCATGGCGCGCTCCCAGCGGTTCATGACCAAGACCAAGGCGCCAACGATCGCGACATACGAGATCAAGAGCACGTTCATCATTTCGCGCACGTTCAGCACTTCCGACCATATCTGGGCGGCGGCATAAAGCAGTTCGGGCACGCCGATGGCATAAGACAGCGTCGTCGTCTTCACCAGATTGACCAGGTTGTTGTTGAGCGCCGGCAGCGAGACGCGGAAGGCGAGGGGCAAAACGACATGGATATAGGCCTTGAGCCGGCTATAGCCCAATGCCTCGGCCGCCTCGATCGTGGCACGCGGCACGGCTTCGATGCCGGCGCGGAATATCTCGACATTGAAGGCGCCGGCGAAGAAGGAGAAGGAAATGATCGCCCAAGTGATATTGCTGACCGGTGGCACCTGGGCGCCGTGCATGTCGGTCACGCGCGGCAGCAGGCTGCCCACGGCAAAATAGAAGAAGTAGAGCTGGATCAGCGGCGGCGTATTGCGAAAAAACTGGATATAGCCCTGAACCAGGCGTCGCAGCAGTGCGCTACGCGCGCCCTGAACCCAGGCGCCGACGATACCGATGACCATGCTGAGGGCGATGCAGATGGCCGACAGCCCCAGCGTCGTCCCGATGCCGCGCAGGAAGCGGTTACCGTCGAGTGGGTCATAGAAGATCGTGAGGTTGATACCGTGCGCGGCATAAAGCCACTTGAACCAATCGGCGACGGTATCCATGGGTGCGCTTTCGGCTTCGGCTTCGCGGGCGCTGCTGGCGACAAGCCGGCAACGCCCGCGATTTGCCGTTACATCGCCTTATGCTTCTGGTGCATGTCCTGCACATAGGGGCTGGGCTTGATGCCCCACTTCTTTTCCAACGATACGATCAGGCCGGCCTTGTGCCAGTCGATGCTAACCTTCTTCATGAATTCGCCATAGGCACCGTTTAGCTCGGGTAGCGGCACGGCGATCGCCCAGGCCTGTTCGTCTTCGGTTACCAGCGGCATCTCGTAACTGGCCCATTTGGCGTCGCCGCCGGCCAATGTGGAGTCGATCAACGTGTTGTCGAACACGAAGGCGATGCAATTGCCCTGTTGCAGTGCGTTCAACGCCTCGGGAATGCCGGTGAAGGCCACGAGGTCGGCGCCATAGAGCTGGGTCACGCGGCGATTGTAATAGGCGCCCTGGATAGCGCAGACTTTGCGGTCCTTGAGCTGGGTCCATTGCTTCAGATTGGCCGATTTCGGCGCGAGCACATTGGTGCCGCCGGCATAGTAGTTGGGTTCGACCATGCCGATGACCTGACGGCGCGGCGCGGTATCGCCGAGCGTGGCGATGATCAGGTCGATGCGTCCTTGCTGGAGGAACTCCATGCGGTTGGAGGCGACTACGGGCACCATGTCGAGCTTGACGTTGAGCCGCTTGGCCACGTCCTCGGCCAGATCGATCTCCATGCCGACGATCTTGCCGGCGGGATCGAGGAAGCCCCAGGGCTTGTAGTCGTTCTTGATGCCGACCACGATGGTGCCGCGCTGCTTGATTTTATCCAACGTCTGCGCGGAAGCCCCGGTGGCAAGGGCAGTGGCAGCTAGGGCCGCAAGACCCACGCCGAGTAGCGATTTCAACATGTCGTACTCCCTCCTGAAGCGGTGATGAATGGGCGAAGCTAGCCGGTTTGGGCGGGTAGTTCAAACCTGGGAATCATCGAAGCAGAAAACCGCCGCCCAGCATGTCGTCTGGCTCGACCGTGAAGCGCGCTGTGCCGGTGTAGTGCGCCCGCCCGCCGACGTCGACGGTGACGGCGTCAAAGTCCCCCACTTTGGTCGTGGCGATCACCTTGCCCGTGAAGATGGCATCGGTCAGGCTTTCGAATTTGCGCTCCTGGCCTAACGCGATCAATCCTTTGGCGTGTTGCACGGCGATGCGGGCGGTCACGCCCGAACCGGTCGGGCTGCGGTCTACCTCGCGCTCGGCGAACACGCAGACGTTACGAGTCGCATTCTGTCCGAAGGCATCGTGGCCATCGGTCACGATGGTTCCGTAGAGGAAGGCGAGATCGGGGTCGTCGGGATGGGCGAGCGGCACCTGGGCTTTGGTTGCCTGGGTCACGACATCGGCGCGCGCCACGATCTCGGCAACCGACGAACGCCTGAGATCAAGCCCAAGGGCATCCGCTGGCACCAGCGCGTAGAACGCGCCGCCATAGCCGATGTCGAGCCGAACCTTGCCGATGCCGGGCACTTCGACCAGCCGGTCGAGTACGGCGGCGAAGGCCGGCACGCTTTCGAAGCGCGTCGCGCCGGTCGTCTCGCCGTGAACCTCGACGCGGACGCGCACGAGGCCGCAAGGAACTTGTAGGTTGAAATGGGTTTCCGGAGCTTCGCGTGCGACCAGGCCGGTGTCCACGGCCCAGCGGCCGATGGCGATGGTGGCATGGCCGCACATGGTGCTGTAGCCCTCGTTGTGCATGAACAGCACGGCCAAATCGGCCTTGGGATGGTCGGGCACGACCGGGATCACGCCATACATGTCGTAATGGCCGCGCGGCTCGAAGATCAGCATGCGGCGATAGCGGTCGAGATGCTCGCGGGCGTGCCGGCGCTTGGCCAAGATGGTATCGCCTGGAATCTCGGGATAGCCCGCGACGACAATACGCACGGGTTCGCCGCCGGTATGCATTTCGACCGTTTCGATGATCGACGAGGGCATGGTCATGGCTGACCCCTTAGGAGGCGATATCCTGGGCGGTGGCAAATAGCTTGCCCCGCTCAAGGCGATCGTAACTGAGATCGGCAAAATCGTCCTCTGCCCGGCCGGTCAGAATCCAACGCGCCAACTCGTGGGCGATTGCGGGCGCCAGCTTAAAGCCGTGGCTGCCGCCGCCGCAAGCATCGGCATAGCCGGCGAGCCCCGTGCGCGGACCGACATAGGGGTAGTGGTCGGCGGTGTCGTCGCATAGCAAGGTGCGCGTTGACGCGATGGCGGCATCGGCCAGGGCGTGGAACCGCCGGTGGATGCGGGTCCTAATATCCGCCGCGGTTTCCGGGTCGGGGCTTGTCTTGTAGCGCAAGGGATCGACGATTTCGCTTTCCTTGGGAAAGCTGCGCCCGACCATGACGAACTGATTACCCATGGGGCGGAGATAGATACCGTCGGGCCCGCTGGCTAGCGGCGCGACTGGTACGTACTGGCGCTGGCTCGCGCGCCAGGTCGTGACTTGCTCGCGCGCGACCGTGAGCTTCATGGGAATATCGGCGCTGGCCGCAAGCGCGGCCGCCCAGGGACCTGCGGCGTTGATGACAAGATTGGCTTCGATCGGGCCGCCGTCGGTTACGATCCCCGTGATGCGGTCGCCCACGCGCGATAGAGACCGCACGGGCGTGCCCGGGCTGAGTATCCCACCCATGCGGGTGAAAGCCGCCACATGGGCCTCGGTCGCTGAGGTCGGGTTGATATACCCGGCCAGCTTCTCATAGAGAACGGCGGCGATGCCGTCGCGGATCAGCGGCCCGGTCAGATCGTGCATGCCCAACCCGGCGACCAGGGTCGTATCGATGCCTAGCTGGCGTTGCATCGCCAGATTGCGCTGCACCGCTTCCAGCGCATCGGGGCCGATCAGAAAGCAATGGCCGGATTGGACGTACTCGAAATCGGCATCCAGCTCGGTTGGCATAACCTTGAACAGGTCGATAGCATGCCGCGCGAGCGCAACCGGCAGGGGATGGGCATATTGCTGGCGCACGATGCCGGCGCTGCGGCCGGTCACGCCAGAAGCCGGGCGATCTCGATCGATCAGCAGAACGCGGCCGGCGCCTTGCTTCTTCAATTGGTAGGCGGTGCAGGCGCCGAAGATGCCGGCGCCGATGACGATGGCGTCAAAAACGTCAGTCATATCAATTCACTATTCGCATCACTGGGGACGGCCGTGGGTAGGTTCGCTTATAGCTCGGATTGGATTGAGATGCGATCTGGCAGTGACGTTGACGCCGACGATGGGGCGACACACAATCCGGCCAATTCGGACCGATGGATGCTCAAGCAACCGGGGAGGTATGTTATGCGCAGACGCGAATTCCTGAAATCCACAGCGGTCCTTGCAGCGGCCGGAACCGTGCCGGCGCTGCCGGCGATTGGCCAGTCCAAGCCGAGCCAAATCGTGTACATGACCTGGGGCGGGTTGTGGGGTAATGCGCTCAAAGGCAGCATGGACAAGGCCTTCGAGGCCGAAACCGGCGTCAAGCTGGTCCAAGACAATTCCGGCGATCCCGTCGGCCGCATCGCCAAGTTGAAAATTGGGTTGAGCGACCAGAAACACGATTTGCTGGCGCTGCATGACGGGAATTTCGCGCTGGCTGTCAAGCAAGGCGTGTTGGAGAAGATCGATCGCAACTCGCCCCGGTTGACCCATTTGAAGGACGTCTATCCCCAGATGGTGCACGACCACTGGATCGCCCATATCTTCAACGCGGTCGGTATCACCTATCACAAGGATATGAAGAACCCGCCGCAATCCTGGGCCGATCTGTGGCGGCCGGAGCTGCGTGGCAAGATCATCTTGCCCGAAGTCGTGCATTCCATCGGCCTCTACATCGTGGCGATCGGTGCGATCGCGGCAGGCAAGGGTCCGAAAGATGCCGAGGCCGGCTTCGAGATGCTGAAGCGCATGCGCGATCTCAAACCCTTGTTCGTGCAGGATACCGACAGCATCATGAATGCCTTCCTGTCCGGCGAAGCCCAGGTCGGCCTGCTCTACAAGTCTCAGACCCATACGATCAAAGACAAGGGCGCGCCGGTCGAATGGGTTTTCCCCAAAGAAGGCGGTATCGAGATCGCGTGGGGCACCGGCATCGCCAAGGGCACCAAGAACCTGGAATGGGCCGAGCGCTATCTCAACGTGCAATGCGATCCCATGCACCAGACCGCGTTTGCCCACACCTTCAACTATGGCGGCTCCAACCCCAAGTCGCTCGCCCACCTGCCGCCCAATTTGCAGGAGCGCGTGCGCTTTAGCGACGAGGAGATCAAGCGTATGGTCCGGCTCGACCATGGCTTCATGGCCGATGTGAAGGCGGAATGGATCGATCGCTGGAACCGGGTGATCGCGGGCTGACAAAGGCGGGCAGAGGGACGTTGGGCGCACCATGTGGCATTTGTCCTGGCGTGCCAATGGCGATCGCTTTGATGTCGGGCTGCTGGCCAACCGGGCGCTGGCGCGCGGTGCCCGGGTTCTGTGGCTGGAGCAACCAGCGGGTCGGGCCGAGTCCGGCGACTACTTGATCGACGGCCCGGTCGATCCCGGTGCAGCGGCGGCGGAACTTGGCTTGTCACTATCGCGCTGGGAGGGGCGGGCGCCTGCGGACGCTCTGCCGCTCGCCCGGCCCTGCCTGTCTCTATTCGCGGGCGAGGCTTCGGCCTATCCCTATTTCGCCTATTACTCTCTGTCGCTCGCCCGATTGGGCCTGGCCTACACACCGGCAGATGGCAAAGAGATCGCAGCCGGCGCGCTCGATCATGCCAATATCTTTGTTATTCCCGGTGGGTTTGCCACTTGGGGCTTCGATCAGGCCGAAAACGCTCCAGGCGCCGACGCTCAAGCGCGGGATTTTCTAGCGCGCGGTGGGGCGGCGATCGGATCGTGCGGCGGCGCATTTTATCTCTCGGCCGGCCGGCCCGGCTGGACCGGGTCGGTCAACGCCGTGCCGCGCTATACTCATGAATATCTGTCGACCGGGGTCGGCGTGGTCGGCCTCGATCTGGCGCCTGGGCGTCTGACCCTGGGCTGCCCTGACGTCATGGAGATGCCGTATTATCACGGGCCGGTTCACGATCTGGTCGGGCCGGAAGCGCAGGTAGTCGCTCGGTTTCGCGATCTTCGTTTCTCCGGTCGGCTCGGTATCGAGAACCCGCTCGACCCTGCCTTGTTCGAGAGCGACATGAAGGGGCGGCCGGCGGTGATCGAGGCGTCCGGCCCGCGCGGCCGCGCAATCCTGTTCTCGCCCCACCCGGAGATGGGCGATCTCTTGCGCAAATACATGTCGCTCGACGGTTATGTGCGCAAATATCTGCCGATCCGCGGGCGCAAGGTGATGGACGAAACCTTGACCTTCTATCGCTCGCTGGACGCACCCTGTTTCCGTCTCGTGCTGAACGCAGCTCACGCTTTGGCGAGCGATAGGCTGCCCGCTGCCGAACCCAATGTGAGACCAGCCGACAAGGCGGAGTTAGCCGATGGGCTTGCCCGTCTGAAATCGTCGATCGGACAGTCCTGCGATCGACTTGGGATACCCGACGACGACGGCTTCGACGGGCTGGTGCATGACATCGCGCGCCGCCTGCGCGCCGATCTGGACGGTGCCCTTGATGGCTTGGCCTCGCCGCTTGCCCGACTTGTCCAGGGCGATGCGTGGGCGGCTCAAATCGCTCAATCCTGGAGCCACGTTGCCGCCCATGCGGAAACCTCGCTCCAGGCCGATCGTCAGTCGAACCGGCCGATCGCCGCTAAGCTCTTGGGTATCGAACTGGCGATCCGGCTGGCTCAGGCCTGGGGCCTGTTGGCGCGCGCCGATCTCGCCTGCGTCAGTCGGGCCTGAGCCATGGCTGACGGCGCGATCGACGTTCGTCTGGAGAACGTCAGCAAATCCTTCGACCGGGTCCAGGCCGTGCGGGAGGTGTCGATCGACATACCTCGCGGCGAATTTTTTTCCATGTTGGGGCCGTCGGGCTGCGGCAAGACCACGACCTTGCGCATCATCGCCGGGTTCGAGCGGCCATCTCAAGGTGAGGTTTATATTCGCGGCGTGCGCGTTACCGCCGTGCCGCCCTACCGGCGCGATTACAGCATGGTGTTTCAGAGCTTCGCGCTCTTCCCTCATCTGACCGTGGCGGAAAATGTAGCCTTCGGCTTGCGTATGCGCCGGGTGCCCGGCGCGGAGCGGCGCCGTCGGGCGCAAGAAGCGTTGGACATGGTCAAGCTGGAGGAGCTAGCCCAGCGTTACCCGCGCCAGCTCTCGGGCGGGCAGCAACAGCGCGTGGCGCTGGCGCGCGCGTTGGTGGTTCAGCCCGCGGTTCTGCTGTTGGACGAGCCGCTGGGGGCGCTGGACAAGAAGCTGCGCGAGGAAATGCAGGTCGAGCTGCGCCAACTCCAACGCCGGCTGGGTACCACGACCGTGTTCGTCACCCACGACCAGGAGGAGGCGCTGACGATGTCCGACCGCATTGCCATCATGCGGGACGGCGTGATCGAACAGATGGGGCCGCCACGCGAGGTCTATGAGCGGCCGCGGACCGAGTTCGTGGCCAGCTTCCTCGGCGCCAGCAATTTCTTCGATGCCCGCGTGATCGAGCGACGAGGCGCGGAAGCTGCGGTCGATCTCGGCTTCGGTCGTGGCGTGATTGCCCATGTCGACGCACCCGGCACCGATTTGCGCATCGCCGTTCGGCCTGAGAAGATTATGCTGGCACCTTTGGGGGCGCCCGGCACCCATGACGCACGCATCCGCGAAATCGTCTATCGCGGCGTCACCACCCATATCTATCTCGATTGCGCCGGTCGCGAAGTGATCGTGTTCTTGCAGAACACCGCGCCCCAGGCGCTGGCCTGGCGTATCGGCGACGCCGTGTCTTTCGCCTGGGAGGCCGGCAATGCCGTCGTCCTTGACCGGGTTTGAGCCGGCACCGCTTGGCGATTTCCTGCGGCGCGCCAGCAGTTATGCGCTGATCGCAACACCGATCCTGTTCTTCATTGTCTTCTTCCTGGGGCCGCTGCTGTATCTCTTTGTCGTCAGCCTGCTTGAGCCGTCCAAGACGGAGCTTTACGGCACGCGGCTGACCCTGGAGAACTACGAACGCATCCTGGTCGACGATTTCTATCACCGCATCGTCACGCGCACGCTGCTGGTGGGATCGCTGGTGACCGGTACCGCGCTGCTCATTGCCTATCCCGTCGCCATGGCGATCGCGCGCATGAGCCCGCGTTGGCGCATCCTGGCCATGATCGCCCTCATGTTTCCATTGATGTTGAGCAATGTGGTGCGCGCCTATGGCTGGATCGCCGTGCTGGGCCGGCAGGGCGTGGTCAACAGCGTGTTGATCGGCGTCGGCGCGATCGATACGCCGCTTGCCATGCTCTATTCGATCGAGACCGTCGTGATCGGCCTGATGACGATCCTATTGCCCTACATGATCATCTCGATCGCCAATGCGCTGACCAGTATCGATCGTGCCTATAGCGAGGCCGCCCAGTCGCTCGGCGCCAATCCCTGGCGCACCTTCATCCATGTGACGCTGCCGCTGAGCAGTCCGGGTGTGGCTGCCGGCATGCAGATCGTCTTTTTTTTGACGCTCAGCGCCTATGTGACGATTGCCCTTTTGGGCGGCCCGCGCTTCTCGTTGTTGGTCAGCCTGGTCTATCGCTCGGCCATGGCCTTCCAATGGACTCAGGCGGCTGCTCTGGCCTTCGTACTGCTGACCGTGGCGCTGTGCGTGGGCACGTTGATCGTGCTGGTCCTGCGGCCCGGCCGCGTTCAGGGTCGCGGATGAATAGGCTCGGTCATATCCTCCAGATCGGGCTGGCCGGATTGGCCTATCTGCTGATTTTGGGGCCGACGATCGTGGTCGTGATTGTGTCGTTCTCGGCGGGCGAGACCTTCGCCTTTCCACCACCCGGCCTATCCCTGCGCTGGTTCGTCGAGTTTTTTGCGGCCGACAACATGACCGGCGCGTTTCTGTTCAGCCTGCGCGTGGGCGCAACCGCAGCGATTGCGGCGACGGTGCTGGCCACGCTCGCTGCGCGCTTCGTGGTGCGTCAGCGCGGCGCCACCTCGGGCGCGTTGCAGTCGCTGTTCACGGCGCCTCTCGTATTTCCCGCCATTATTCTGGGGTTGGCGCTGCTACTGTTCTACCGCACGATCAATGTGGGTGGGCCCGCCGGACTAGTCCTTGCCCATGTGCTGATCGGCATGCCCTACGCTTTTCGCCTCGTCCTGGCTTCGCTTCAGAGCTTCAACTTAACATTGGAGGAAGCGGCCCAGTCGCTCGGCGCCGGGCCGATCCGGACGTTTTTTCTCGTCACCCTGCCGATCATCTGGCCCGGCATTCTGTCGGGCGGCTTGTTCGCCTTCATCGTCTCGTTCGGCGAACTCAATGTGGCCTTGTTTCTGACCGGACCGGGCTATACGACCTTGCCGATCGAGATATTCGGCTATCTGCAATTCCCCGGCCGCCAGCTCATCATCGCGGCGGCCTCGACCATGCAGGTGGCACTGATCATCGTACTGGCTTTGACCATCGAGCGCCTCGTCGGGCTTGCGCGCGTCGGCCGGAGCTAGATTTTCTGCCTTTCGATTTTCGGGAGAAAAGCGGTCAAGAGACCGAATAGCGGCAGGAACGAGCAAACCTTGTAGACCGTCTCGATGCTGGTGATGTCGGCGAGTTTTCCCAGCGCCGCGGCGCCGAGACCGCCAAGGCCGAAGGAAACGCCGAAGAATATGCCCGCAACCATGCCGACCCGGCCGGGCAGCAGATCCTGGGCATAGACGATAATCGCCGAAAAGGCCGAGGCCATGATCAGACCGATCGCGACCGAGAGGACCAGCGTCAGGACCAACCCGGAATAGGGCAGCGCCAAAGTGAAAGGCAGCACGCCCAGGATCGAGAACCACATCACCGGGATGCGTCCGATCTTGTCGCCGATCCAGCCGCCGGCCAGCGTGCCCAATACGATCGAGCCCAGAAACACGAAGAGGGCGATCTGCGCCTCCGGCACCGAGACGCCGAACTTCTCGATCAGGTAGAACGTGTAGTAGGAGCCCAGGCTGGCGCTGTAGACGGATTTCGAGAACATCAGCAGGATCAAAACGCCGATTGCGACGGCGACGCGACCTCGCGTGAGTACGGCGTGGATGCCGGTGCCGCCCGCGGCGCGAGGTTTCGGCCGGGCGAGATGGGCGTTGCGGATATACCAATTGCCCACGGCCAACAGCATTGCCATGGCGACCAGCGCAGCGGCCGAGAACCAGACGATGCTGGACTGGCCGGCCGGCACGACGACGAAGGCGGCAAGCAGCGGGCCGATCGCGGAACCGATGCTGCCGCCGACCTGAAACAGGGATTGAGCGAGGCCGTGTCGGCCGCCCGACGCCATGCGGGCGATGCGCGACGATTCGGGATGAAAGACCGCGGATCCCACGCCGATCATGGCGGCGGCAAACAGGATAGCCGGAAAACTCGATGCCATCGACATCAGGATAAGGCCGACGAATGTCGAACTCATGCCGATCGCCAGCGAATAGGGCATGGGCCGGCGGTCGGCATAGAATCCGACGAGCGGCTGGAGCAGCGATGCCGTGCATTGAAAAGCCAGCGTGATCAGGCCGATCTGCGCGAAATCGAGCGCGTAGCTATCTTTCAGGATCGGGTAGAGCGCCGGCACCATCGACTGCATCATGTCGTTCAGCAGGTGACAGAAGCTGAGCGAGAGAATGACGGCAAAGGTGGTGCTATCGGCGGCTGCTACAGCGAAATTTGGGACACGCTCGGTCGGGGCGTGAACAGCAATAGCGTTGTCGGTCATGTGTTGGAAATCCGTGATGAAGCAAGATGCTCGAAGGACGTCTTCGGGCTGGCCCGACTTTTAGTAGCTGGAAGACGTTCTACCGGATCAACCGCCGTAGAGGAAGCGTGGCAGCCACAGGGTCATGCCGGGCCACACATACATGAACACCAGGCACAGGATGACGATGAGCATGTAGGGCATCATACCGGCGAAGATCTGGTTCAGCGTCACATGCTTGGGCGCGACACCTTTGAGATAGAAAGCGGACATGGCGACCGGGGGCGACAGGAAGGCCGCCTGCAAGTTAACGGCCACCATGATGGCGAACAGTATGGGATCCACTCCGAATTGGGATAAGAGCGGGATGAAGATCGGAACGAAGATCACGATGATCTCGGTCCACTCCAGCGGCCAGCCCAGGATGAAAATAATCACCTGCGCCACGATCAGGAACATGACCGGCGACAGGTCCATGCCAAGCACCCATTTCTCGATCACCTGCTGGCCGCCATGCAACGCGAACACAGCGGAGAACAGAGCCGAGCCGACGAACAGCCAGCACACCATCGCTGTCGTCTTGGCGGTTAGGAAGGTTGACTCCCTCAGGGTTTTGAACAGCTGCCGGGATGTAGCAGCATCAATGGCCCACGGCACCGCGGTGCCGATGAAGACGGCGCCTAGTGTGCCCGAGACGATCATGGTCACGATGTCGCCGCGCAGCGACCCCAACGCGATGCCGATAATCAACCCGGCCAGGCTCGACCAAAGGGTGGGCCGGCGATACTTCTCGAAATTCGCCAGGTAGAGCGCGCCGAGCGCGCCGACGCCGGCCGATTCCGTTGCCGTTGTGATGCCGAACAGAATGACCGCGAGGACGATGAACGTCAAAATGGCCAATGGCACCACGGAGGCTTGGAGCATCTTGAGGATTTCGAGCTGCTCGCCGTCCATGCGAGCGTAATAGACTGCCAGCAGAAGCCCCGAGAGCGCAGCGAATCCCCAGAACCAGGCATAGAAATCTTCGGGAACATGCCCAATCGCGGAACTATCCTGGCGCTGGAGCGAGGCAGAACCCAGCGCCTGGATCTGCTCATTGCCTGAGGCCTGTTTCTCGATCTGGCTGTTGCTGCCCGTCCCCAGCTCCTCGGCTGACTCGGCCTCGTCGGCATCTGCCGCCGCAATCGGGGCCTGCTCCTCGACTTGGATTTGCAGTTCAAGTCCGGGCGGCTCGGCATTCGGAGCGTTGTGAATGACAACGTACCACCAGGCCGCCAGGAGTAGGGCCACGGTTAGCGCCGTCGGCACCAGTGCCGCCAGGACGTTCTTGACGATAAATCCATAGGTAACGGGCCGACCGTCGGGTCCGGCCACGCCAAGCACGCAGCCGGGATTGAAGAGGGCCGCGAGCAACCCGATAAAGACGCGCTTGCCCGGGCCCGATTCCAGGCGGGCGAGCCAAGCAGGCGCGGCGAGGCGATACTGATCCTCGGGCAGTTTGGGCGCGATCTTGGGGTCGATGAGTGCCCAACCCACGATATAGACGAGATAGAGGAAGGTCAGGAAGAAGCCGGGCACCATGGCGGCGGCGTAGAGCTTGACGATCGACTGGCCGGCGACGGCGGCATAGACGATCAGCATGACCGAGGGTGGGATCAGAATGCCGAGCGTGCCGCCCGCGGTGATGACACCGGAGGCCAGCCGGATATCATACCCCGCCGACAGCATAGGCCGGAGCGCGATGACGCCCATCAGGACGACGACGGCGCCGACAATGCCCGAGGCGATGCCCCAGAAGGCGCAGACCAGCAGGGTGGTGACCGCGAGCGAGGCCGGCACGCGCCGGAAGGCGAGTTGCACGCTGAAGAACATCTTGTCGACCAGCGCCGCTCGTTCGATGACATAGCCCATGAACACGAACAGCGGAATCGACAGCAGGGTGTCGTTGTTCATGCCCCCGAAGGTGCGCTGGACCATCAGGTCGAAAATCTTGTTGTCGTACCAGTGCGCCGTTGGGTCCCAGAAGGCGACGAAGCCGAAGATCATGCCGAGGCCCATCAGGGTGAAGGCCGTCGGGAATCCTATCATGATGGCGGCCACGATCAGGGCTAGCATGGACAGGCCGAGGATCGGATCGCTCACCGCTGGTCTCCGCTCGGCCGGTCGCCGCCGCTGCGCTGATGCGCGGCGTCGTGAATCTGATGGGCCTTGCCAATCGCCTCGCGCCGGGATTCCTCGTCGATGAACTCGCTGTGGGCAAGCTGGTCTTCGACCACGTCGATCTCTTCGACGTCCTTCAGGCGCTCGGGCCATTCGCCCGTGCGCAGGCAGACGATGCAGCGCACGATTTCGGCGATGCCTTGCAGCATGACGAGCGCACCGGCGATCGGGATGACGGCTTTGAAAGGGTAGATCGGCGGGCCGTTTGAGGTGACGTTGGAATGCTCGTCGATGCGCCAGGACAGACCGGCGTAATCATAGCCGGCGTACACCAAGGCAGCGATGCCGGGGACGAAGAACAAACCATAGAGCGCGAGATCGAGTGCCGCCTGGGTGCGCGGCTTCATGGTGCTGTAAAGGAAATCGCCGCGGACATGCCCATTTTGCGCCAACGTATAGGCGCCGCACATCATGAAGATCGTGCCGTAGAGCATGCTGTTGAGGTCAAAAATCCACGCCGTCGGCGCGTTCAGGATATAGCGCTTGAAGACCTCCACGCACACGACCAGCGCGAGCGCCACGATCAGCCAGGCGCAAGCCTTGCCTGACCATGAGCTGACGCGATCAATCCGGAGCAGGAACGCTTGGACGTTCATTGATGTAAGGCTTCTTGCAAAGGAATGGGGCTTGAAGAAGCGAGGCGCCATTCCCGGGTGGGAACGGCGCCTCGTTCGATCGCTCGGCTATCAGCCCTTCTTGGCCGCGGGTGCCGCCGGCTTCTTGCCGAAGTAGTGATTGTAGGCCATTTCGCGGCGCACATTGTTGTCCAAGTCCCATTTCACCACGCGCTCGGCGAACTTCTTCTGGGACGCCTCGATCTCCTTGAAAAAAGCGTTGCCTTCGCCTTTCTTCGCCGCCGCCTCGTCATAGGCCGTTAACTGGGCCTGTAGAATCGCCGAGGGCGTGCGATAGAAGCGCACCTTGTCCTTGGTTTGGAGTTCGATGTAGTCCTGGGAATAGCGATCGATCGACTTCCACACTAGGTCCTGCGAGGCGGCTTCGACGCCGTTCTCGATGATCGCCCTCATCTTGGCGGGCAGGGCATCGAACTTGGTCTTGTTGAACGTGATCTCGAACTGTTCGGCGTTCTGGTGGTAGCTCTGCAACATGCAGACCTTGGACACGTCAGGGAACCCGAGCAGGCGATCGGAGGTCATGTTGTTGAATTCGGCCGCGTCGAGCAAGCCGCGATCCATGGCCGGCACGATCTCGCCGCCGGGCAGCGCGTTGACCGCCATGCCCATGCCGGTGAACACGTCAATCGACAGGCCGACCGTGCGGTATTTCAGGCCCTTCAAATCCTCGGCCTTCTGGACCGGCTTCTTGAACCAGCCGAGCGGCTGGGTCCACATTGGGCCATAGGGGAAGGACACGACGTTGGCATCGATCGAGGCGTAAAGCTTCTGCAACAGCTCCTTGCCGCCGCCATACTTATGCCAGGACATGAGTTGCTGGGCATCCATGCCGAAGGCCGGACCTGAGCCCCAGAGGGCGAGCGCGTTCTGCTTACCGTAGTGATAGACCAGCACGCCATGGCCGCCGTCCAACGTGCCCTTGGAGACCGCCTCGAGCAGGCCGAAGGCCGGCACGACGGCACCCGCCGGCAACACTTCGATGCGCAGCTCGCCACCGGTCATGTCGTTGACCTTCTTGGCAAAATCGCCGGCATACTCGTGGAAAATGTCCTTCGCCGGCCAGGTGCTCTGCCAGCGCATGATGATCGGGGTCTGGGCCGAAACGATGCTCGGCGCGCCCATCACGGCCGCGCCCGTCGCCGCCAGCCCGGCAGTCTTCAGGAACCGGCGCCGGCTTTGCGCCGGCGCGGCAGTCTTCTCGGTCTTTTTCATCGTGATTTCCTCCTGTTGTGGTCTTGGTTCCGTAGGACGCGGGAGCGGTCCAACGCTTCTTGGTAAACGGCCCGTGATCATCCGTTTATTTATCTCATTTTCTGCTTTTTCGCTTCAATCGGTATCTCGCCCGGTTTTTCCGGATCGTGCAAGGGTTTTCCGGTTATGAAGCAAGTGCTTCGACGATCATGGCGACGCAGTCGCCGCGTTCGACGCGCCCGGGCACGCGCCGGCCCAGAAGCACGCCGGCCCCGCCAGGCCATGAGCTGGCGGGGCCGGCGATCTGGATCCTCCGCGTCATGAACTTGGTCAAGAGGCTGGCTCGCTTCGACGGCGTCGCCAATCTCCACGAAGGGTTCGTAAATGCCGGCATCGCCGGCCAGGACCAGCCCGTCGGCGCCAGCCAATTGCATGAGTCGCGTATCGCTACGTCCTTGGGCGCGCGGCGGCACGATCTCGCCTTCGACCATGCCGATATGCTTCATCAGGTTGCCGATGCCGGTTTCCGCGATGGTCACGGTGTCGGGCGAAACCATTCCCCCGCCGCCCAGCCCGGTTGTCAGGTAGAGCTTGGTACCGGTTCCGACGACGCTGGCGAGCGATCCGGCGCTGTCGAGATCGTCACGCACCAGTCCGACCGGCGCGCCGAAGGCGGCGCGGCGGCGAGCGCCGTTGCCATCGCGGCCGGGTCGTCCTGGCGTTGTATGGCGACGTGAGGCAAGAAAATCATGGACCGGCCGCCGGACTGCAAATCGAGCACCAGATCGGCCCGATTGACCAACTCGTCCCGCGTGAAGGCTGCGATCGCCTGGGTGATCGTACCCTGCCGGTCGCCGGGGAAACAGGAGCTGATGGCCTTGCCGTCAATCGGCGAATGGCGTCGTCCCGCAAGCAGAGCCGGCAGGTTCAAGGCGGGCACGATGATAACGCGGCCACGGATTGCTTCGGGTTTGAGATCGCGCGCCAGCTTCATCAACGCGACCGGCCCCTCATACTCATCGCCATGGGCGCCGGCAATCAGCAAAACCGTCGGGCCTTCGCCATTGCGGATGGTCGTGACCGGCATGAGCAATGCTCCCAATGCCGAATCCTCGCGCGCGTGAGGTACTTTGAGCGCGCCGACCTGTTTACCCTCGCGTTCGAAATCCAGGTCGGTCGTGATCGGGGCGGCTGTATCGGCCATGGCGGATCTCCGCAATTCAGCGTTATTATGGCATGGGCCGAGGGAACAGGCCGCGCTCAACCGAAAAGTGCCGGATCGATGACAAGATCAGAATAGGTCGGGTCCGGCGCGCGGAAGCGAACCAGCGGCTCGGCGAGCACGAACAGGCTAACAATCGTATAGGCCACCATTAGCACTGTCATCGGGATCAACTGTCGAACGGCACGGCCGCGTTTGCCCTCATGGCCGAGCGCCACACCATGGGCGACGATGACGGCGCCGATATGGCCGATCACGATGGCGCCGACAGCGGCATACCAGGCAAAGGCTGCACCGACCGTGGGATCGGCCGCTGGCTTGGCATCTCGCCAACCGAACGGATCGGCGAGCAGGCCGGGCAGGGCGTCGATCTCGTTGATCAGAAAGGCCAGATTGTGTGCAATCAAATAACCGGCGGCGATCGGCACAAGGGAGAACGCATAACGGGCTACGATCGATGCCGTGGCCGTGCGTCCGATCCGGCTCATGGCCCAACATGCCGCCAAGTAAGCTAGCGACAGAACCAGCCAAGCGCCGAGTAAGCCAATCGTGCGGCCGGGCACACCGGCGGCCGCGGGCCAGGGCAGGCCCAGGTTGTACAGGCCGAATTCGATGGCGCGCCAGGCGCGCGTGCCGAGCAAGCCATCGAACAGCACGGTTGCGAGCATGAGAATGACGAATGCTGTCATCGACGGTGTTGCCCGCTTGTCCTGGAGAAGGCGCGCGCCCGACCATTGCCATGTCGTTTGCCATTCGCCCTGGATCGGCGCGAAATGCGCGAGCGTCCTGCATATGACCGTGAAGGCCTCGCCGTGGCGCAGCCAGGTTTCAGGACCAAACACACGCATGGCAAGCCAGGTCAGCATGCCGTACGCGAACACTCCCCAAGCCAGGGCTGCCGGGGACGTGTCGCCGGGCCACACCACCTCGATCCATGCGAAAGCCAGCAACACGGCGCAGGCGGGCCATGCGCCAAGCGCCGCTGGATAGGACCATAAGGGGTCGGATGTTCTAGCGGTCCAGCAATAAATCATGCGCCAGGGGTTGATGGCGCCCCAGAGATCGCCGACCACGGCAGCTAACATGGGCAGGCCGACCCACCAGACAATCCAAACCGCGGTGGGTGCCAGGTTGCGTGCCGGGTGTTGATGGCCAAACCATCCGGCCAAGATCACCAAGACGACGGCCGACACGGCAAGCAATTGCGTCGCGGTCACCGCGTAACGCAAGGGACCTGTGTTGACAGGTCGTGGGCGCGCCGGTTCGGGCCGGTCGATCTTGACCGCCGACGGCACGGCACGCATGGCTAGGGCCGTGATGATGAACGTTAAGGCGACGACTGCTCCGGCGGCGACCAAGTAATAGGCGAGCGGCACAGGCAGATCGTGTCGCTCGCCCATGGCGTGGGCCATGACTTGGCCCGGCGCCCACGCGAACCCGAGCGCACCGCTGAGCGGCGCGATCTGCCACCCAGCGGTTGCTCGACTCGTCATCGGCTGATGCTTCAGCCTTTCGGCACTTCGTAGGCGGAGGAGTTTTTCAGTATGGCGCGCACGGCTTCCCTAGCCGCTTCCGCGTTGAACCCGGCGTTCTGGTAGATTTCGTAGATGCGGAAATCGGAAACGCGAGTCAGCACGAAGTTGGCAAGCGTGTTGGCCTCGCGCGATCCGGCCTTGAAGCCGAGTTCGCCGGCCACCGCCTCGACCGCCTCGAGCACGATCGGCGCAGCGATGTAGTGCGAGTAGGACCAGGCGCCGTAGGTATAAGCGGGCAGCCACCACTCCGCCATCTGCTTCTTCGCCTGGACCACGATCGGTGGCTTGCTGGCGATCTTCGCCGCCTCGGCCAGTGCGGGGTTGAGGCCTTCGCCTTCCTTGTCCAGATCCCAATGGGGGTCGAAATGGGCTGAGGCGGTTGCCACGATCAGCGCTTCCGGCGCACCGCGAACGTAGAGTTCGGCGTAAGCGACCGCGCCGTGCTCGCCCATCCACTTCCACTTGGCCTTGCCGCGGTCGTCGCCCCAGGACTGGGGAAACCATTGCGGCTTCTGCACGGTCATTGTCTTGTCGTCCCACTCGTACCAGACCTTGGCCCAATCGAGCAAAACCAGGGCCGCGATCACGAGGTCGCGATCGACTTTCTTGACCTTGTATATTTTCTCGTAGGCGTCGGCCCAACCCATGGCAACGTCGATCCACTCCAGCACATGGACGGGCAAGCCACCGGGATAGTAGTGGTGGCCCTTGCCGCCGGCGGCCGGCGAGGTAAAGAACGATTTAGTTGCCTTGGCCTTGAGCGCCTTGGCGTCCATGCCTAGCGATCTACCGAGCCAGCGCCGCCTCCACGCCGGCAGCCAGTGCCAACAGGCGCCGGTCATGGCCGCGCGCGCCCATGAGGGATAGCCCGACCGGCGGCGCGCCGGGCTCGTGGCAGGGCAGCGTGATGGCGCAACGATCGAGGAAATTGCCGACCGTGGTGTTGCGCAGAATGAGAATGTTGAGACGGGCGAAATCCTCATCGCGCGCGATCTCCGACAGGCGCGGCGCCACGATGGGACAAGTCGGCATGATGACCGCGTCGAACGGCCGGGTCGCGGTATCGGCGCGTCGATTGAGATCGGTTCGGGCGGCGAGGACGTCGAGATAGTCGGCGGCGCTCATCTCCGCGCCGCGTTTGATGCGCAAGATCACGCGCGGGTCGTAGTCCTTGCCGCGCTGGGCCATGAGGTCGCGGTGCCAGTGATAGGCCTCGGCCGCGCCAAGCCCGCCTTTGGCATAAATACAAGGCAATTCGAGCAACTCGTCGAACGGCATGTCGACTAGTCGTGCGCCCGCGCGCGACAACGCGGTCAACGCCTGCTGATAGGCGCCGGCCACATGACTGTCCAAATTGTCCATCACATAACCTTGGATCACGCCCAGCCGAGCGCCCGCCACCGGCAGGGCTGCCGGCACGGCCGGTTCGATGCCGGCAAGGACTGCGTCGATAAGCGCACAGTCGGCGACCGAGCGGGCGAGCGGCCCGATCGAGTCGAGGGAATGGGACAGCGGTATCGAACCGTCGAGCGGCACCCGCGCTGCCGTCGGCTTGAACCCGACCAAGCCGCACAACGCCGCCGGGATACGAACGGAACCGCCGGTGTCGGTGCCGATCGCGGCGACGGCCATGTCATCGCTGACCGAGATCGCGGCGCCGGAGGACGAACCGCCTGGGATGCGCCCCTCCGTCGGGGCCTTGCCCCGGTCCCAGGGGTTGCGCGGCGTGCCGTAATGGGGGTTCCAGCCGATGCCGGAATAGGCGAACTCGGTCATGTTGGTCTTGCCCACGATGACCGCGCCGGCGGCGCGCAGGCGCCGGACGATGGCGGCGTCTCCCTGGGCCGGCGGGGCATCCTTGAGGGCAATCGAGCCGGCCGTCGTTGGCTCCCCTGAAACATCGAATAAGTCTTTGATGGAAATCGGAATTCCGTGAAGAACCCCGGATCGGATGCCGACCTCGCGCAGGCGGTCGGCGGCGTCCGCTTGGGCGCGCGCTCCCCTGTCATAAACCCTGGTGAAGGCGCGGCTGCCCTCGCCTTTGGGATCGGCAATGCGGCGGAGCGCTTCCGCCGTTACATCGCGGCTATTGGCGCGGCCGGCGGCGAACGCGTCGGACAGTCTGTCGATTGATTGCATTGGACCACCTGTCTTCTGAACTGCGTTGCCATGCTGACCCGGCTAGGCCTAGCGTACAATATTTGCCTGATAGGGGATGACGCTGTAGTCCCAGACTGTTATGTAAAGGCTGCAGACGACACTCGACAATTGCCGGGTGTGGATAGTTCTGTGCGGGTAAGCGGGTATGAAAACAAGAAACCAATTCATCGTGATCGCCGTGCTGGCCGTCCTTGGCGGCGTGGCTTGGCATTACAAAGACACATTCTTGGTCGGCGCGCAGACTCAGCGTCAGAGCGCGGCCGGCCGACCTATCCCGGTTCAGACGGTCAAGGCGCGCACGGGCTCCATTACCGAGACGTTGGAAGCTGTGGGCACTGCGCTGTCCAACGAAGCCGTGACCATCACCACCAAAACCGCCGGTATTGTCGCCAAGGTCTCGTTCAACGAGGGACAGTCGGTCAAATCCGGTCAGTTGCTGGCCGAGCTAGACGGTCGCGAGGTTGTCGCCGAGTTGGAGGCCACGCGCGCGGCCGTGCAGATCGCGCGCCAGAATTATGACCGCGCGGCCAAGCTGCTGGGAACTCAGGCGGTCTCCCAGGCGCGCATGGACGAGTTGAGTTCCCTGCTAACCGCGGCTACCGCGCGCGTCAAGGTTCAGGAGGCGAGGGTCCAGGATTTGCGGATCGTCGCGCCGTTCAACGGCAAGATCGGCATCCGGCGCGTCAGTATCGGCGCCTTCGTGCCGCCGGGCGCGGTGGTCACCACGCTCGACGACGTCGATGTGATCAAGCTCAATTTCCTGGTGCCCGAGACTGTGCTGGCCCACCTCAAATCCGGCGCCGCGGTCAAGGCGCGCAGCGAGGCTTACCCGAACCGCGACTTTACCGGGGTTGTGCGCACCATCGATACCCGAATCGATCCGACGACGCGCGCCGTCGAGGCGCGCGCCGAACTGCCCAACCCAGACAACGCGTTGAAACCCGGCTTGTTCATGACCGTCACCCTTTCGCTCGCCCGGCGCGACAACACGGTGATCGTGCCTGAGGAATCGTTGATTCCCCTGGGCGGCCGCCAATTCGTGTTCGTGGTCAAGGGCGGCAAGGCGCTGCGCACCGAAGTTCAGGTCGGGCAGCGCATTCCAGGCGAGGTCGAAATCCTGTCCGGCGTCGCTGTCGGCGACGATATCGTGACCGCTGGCATTCAGAAAATCCGCGACGGCAGTATCGTGCAGGCGTCACCGCGACCCGTGCCGACAAGCTGAGGAGCATCCGATGGTCTTATCCGACCTGTCGATCAAGCGTCCAGTTTTTGCGGCCGTCATCAGCTTGGTCGTTACTATCTTCGGACTGTTCGCCTTTCAACGCTTGTCCGTGCGCGAATACCCCAACATCGATCCGCCTATCGTCTCGGTGACCACCGCCTACAAGGGCGCGTCGGCCAACATCATCGAAAGCCAGGTCACCCAGCTCGTCGAGGACGCGGTCAGTGGCATCGAAGGCATCAAGACCTTGACCTCGTCCAGCCGCGAGGGCTCGTCCAGCGTCTCCATCGAATTTCGCCTGAAACGCGATGTCGATGGCGCCGCTAACGATGTGCGCGATCGGGTCGGCCGCATCCTGGCCAAGCTGCCCGAAGCCGCTGATCCGCCGCTGATCGCCAAGGTCGAAAGCGACGCCCAGCCGATCCTGTGGATGTCGCTGTCGAGCGATCGCATGAATAGCCTGGAGTTGACCGATTTCACCAAACGCTACCTGGTCGACAGGCTGTCCACCGTCAATGGTGTGTCGTCCGTTCGCATCGGCGGCGAGCGCATCTATGCCATGCGCATCTGGCTCGATCGTCGCGAACTGGCCGCCCGCGAACTTACAGTCAAAGACGTTGAAGACGCGCTCAAAAAGCAGAATCTCGAATTGCCGGCCGGGCGTCTCGAGGGGCGCGAGCGTGAACTGACCGTGCGCACCGATACGGGACTCAAAACGCCCGAGCAGTTCCGCGACATGGTGATCGCCACGCGCAAGGGCTATTCGATCAAGCTGGGCGAGGTCGCACGCGTCGAACTCGGTCCCCAGGATGTTCGTGGCGAAATTCGCAACAACTCGCAGACTGCCATCGGCATGGGCGTGATCAAGCAATCGACCGCCAACACGCTCGACGTGGCGAACGGCGTGAAAAACGAGTTCGAGGCGATGCGGCCATCCTTCCCCGAGGGATTCCGCATCGACTACTCCTACGACCAGTCCCTGTTCATCGCCCAGTCGATCAAGGAGGTGTTTCACGCGCTAGGCGTCGCGCTCGCCCTGGTCGTGGGCGTCATCTATTTCTTCCTGCGAAGTGTTCGCGCTACGATCATTCCGGCGATTGCCATCCCGGTTTCGATCATCGGGTCGTACACGATCCTGGCTGCGCTTGGATTCTCCATCAACATCCTTACCTTGCTTGCGCTTGTGCTGGCGATTGGCTTGGTGGTCGATGACGCCATCGTCGTACTCGAAAACATCCATCGCCGGATCGAAGAGGGTGAGCCGCCGCTTCTCGCTTCCTATCGCGGGGCAAGACAGATCGGCTTTGCCGTGATTTCGACCAGCCTGGTCCTGATCGCGGTGTTCGTGCCGATCTCGTTCCTGCAAGGCAATATCGGCCGCATGTTCACCGAATTCGGCATGGCGGTCGCCGCGGCGGTGCTGTTCTCCGGGCTGGTCGCGCTGTCGCTGACCCCCATGATGTGTTCCAAGCTGCTCAAGCCTGTGCATGACGAGGGCTTCATTCACAGCGTCACCGAGCCGTTCTTCGTCGGCATGAACAACGTCTATCGCTGGCTGCTCAATCGAGCGCTCAATGCGCCCTACGTGGTGATCGCCACGGTGCTGGCGACGTCGGCCGCCTCGGTCGTCATGTTCCAGTCGCTCAAGCGCGAATTCTCGCCGGTCGAGGATCGCGGCTATTTCATCATCCGCGTGATCGGGCCCGAAGGCGCTACGCTGGATTACACGCGCAAAATCGTGCTCGACATCGAAAAACTACTTAAACCCTTGGTCGACGATGGCCAGATCTACCGCGTGTTCGCCAACATGGCGCCCGCCTTCGGCCGGCCAGGCGATGTGCGCGTGGCCTCGTTCTTCATTCGCCTGGCGCCGTGGAACGAACGCAAGATCAATCAAGCCGCGTTCGTCGATGAACTCTCGCGCAAGGTTCAAGCCATGCCGGGCGCGCGCATTTTCGCGGTCAATCCGCCCGGTCTGGGCCAGCGTGGCTTCCGCCAACCGATTCAATTGGTCCTCGGAGCATCGAGTTACGAGGAAATCTCGGATTGGCGCGACCGCATGATGGATCGCATGGGGCAGGACGGCCGCTTCCTCAACATCAACGCCAATTACGAGGAAACCAAGCCGCAGCTCAGCGTGGAGCTCAATCGCGCACGTGCCGCCGATCTCGGCGTTTCGGTCGAGGAAATCGGCAAGACGCTGGAGACGCTGCTGGGATCGCGCAACGTCACGACCTTCAGCGATCGCGGCCAGGAGTATAACGTTGTACTCCAAGCCTCGGCCGCCAATCGCGAAAGCCCACGCGACCTGTCCAACATCTTTGTGCGCTCTCAGACGGCCCAGAAACTGGTGCCGCTGAGCAATCTGGTTGCTCTCAAGGACGTGGCGGCGCCAAGCGATCTTAACCGCGTCGATCGTATGCGTTCCGTCACTATTGCTGCGTCGCTCGCCGCCGGCTATACGCTGGGCGACGCGATCGGCGACATTGAAACCATGGCAACCGAAGTGCTGCCGCCGGAGGCGCGCGTGTCCTGGCAGGGCGAGGCGCAGGAGTTCAAGGAATCGAGTACCTCGCTCTACTTCACCTTCGCGCTAGCCCTGCTCGTCGTTTTCCTGGTGCTGGCGGCCCAGTTCGAAAGCTTCATCCACCCCTTCATCATCATGTTGACCGTGCCGCTGGCGATCAGCGGCGCGCTCGGCGCGGTCTGGGCCACGGGTGGAACGCTGAACGTGTATAGCCAGATCGGCATGATCATGCTGGTCGGGCTGGTGGCCAAGAACGGCATTCTAATCGTCGAGTTCTCCAACCAGCTTCGAGTTGCGGGCGAGAGTATCCGCGATGCGGTCTGCGATGCCTCAGTGGCGCGCTTTCGCCCGATCGTCATGACCAGTATCGCCACCATCTTCGGCGCGGTGCCCTTGGCAATCGCCACTGGGGCGGGCGCGGAGAGCCGGATCGCCATCGGCATCGTCATCATCGGCGGCATGGTGTTCTCGACCTTGCTGACGCTGTTCATCGTGCCTTGCGTCTATCTGCTGGTGGCGCGCTTCACCAAGCCGTCGAGCTATGTCAGCGATATGCTGGCCAAGCTCGAGGACAAGGAGACGGCCGATCGCGTGGCCGCCGGCGCCGCGACACCGGCCAAGCATCCGGCGGCGGCGCAGTAAAGCGAGGAGCTACGCGCCCGGGTCAGATTGATCCGGGCGTTTCATTGGCAAGTGCCGCCTTGACCACCTCGCACTTGTTCTTGAGATGTTGGCGCAGTAGCCAGGCCAGCGTCGTGCCCTGGCGTTTGGCCAGCGCGTCAAGAATACGTTCGTGTTCCGCCACCGCCTCGGCCCAGCGCTCGGGCGAGAGATTGGCGCGATAGCGCGCCCGGCGGATGCGGCCGGCCAGCGTCTGGTAAGACTGGGTCAGCGCACTATTGTGCGCCGCAGCCAAGATCGCTTCGTGGATTGCCTGGTTGGCCCGGAAATAGGCGGGCAGGTTGCCTCGCGCGTGATGCGCCAGCATTTCGTAATGCAGTGCGCGGATCGCCGCGATCTCGTCGTCGCCGATGCGTTGACATGCGAGTTCGCCCGACAATCCCTCAAGCGCACCCATGACCTCGAACATGTCCTCGACATCGCGCGCCGTGATCTCGGCCACGCGCGCGCCGCGATTGGGGAGCAACTCCACCAGCCCTTCCGAGGCCAGCACCTTAAGCGCCTCGCGCAGCGGCGTGCGCGATACGCCAAACCTCAGGGTCAACTCGCGTTCGGGCACGCGCGCACCCGGCGCCAGAGCGCCTTCCACGATCAGATCGCGCAGGCGATCGACGACCGTGTCGTGCAGGCTAGCGCGCCTGATGGGTTGGTGTGCCTCGTCGGTGCCATCGATGACAAGCGAATCGCTCACGCCGCCGCCCCCGGTTGAAGCGCGCGCGCGAGCACCTGAGCGACGTGAACAGCCTGCCGCTGGGCTCCATCCGCGATCTGATGGCGGCAGCTCGTTCCGTCGGCTACGAGCAGCGTATCGGCGCCGGCGGTGCGGATAGCGGGCAACAGGCTCAACTCGGCCATTTGCATAGAGATGTCATGGTGATCGGCCTCATAGCCGAATGCGCCGGCCATGCCGCAGCAACTGGATTCGATAGTCTCAACGGCCAGATTCGGCACGAGCTTGAGTGCTGCTAGCACGGCCGGCATGGCGCCAAAGGCTTTCTGATGGCAATGGCCGTGGACCAATGCTTGTTTCTCCGGCAGCCGCTGGAGCGGCAAGCGGAGCCGCCCGGCTTTGCTTTCGGCCGCCAAGAATTCCTCGAACAAAACGGCGCTCGCCGCCAGCGCCCTCGTTTCCGCGCCGGGCAGCAGAGCGGGAATTTCATCGCGCAGCGTGAACAGGCACGAGGGCTCCAGCCCGATCACGGGCAAGCCGCGCTGGATATGGACACCGAGCCCATCGATCAGGCGCCGAGCTTCGGCCTTGGCCTCTTTGGCTAAGCCAGTAGCAAGGAAAGTTCGGCCGCAGCAGAGCGGCCTTGCGCTGCCATCGGCTGCGCGGGCCAGATGAACACGGTAGCCGCCGGCCACCAGAACCACCAGGGCGGCGCGCAGATTCTCGGGCTCGAACCAGGTGTTGAAGGTGTCGGCGAACAGCACCACCTCCCGCCCTGCACCGGTGGGCGTCGGCACATCGCTCGAAAGGAAGGGTTTATCGTGCCAACGCGGTAGGGTGCGCCGTGCGCTCAGGCCCAGCAGGGTTTCGCTCAGCCCGGCAAGGCCGGGCAGCCGATCGCGCAGATTGGCAAGCGGCGCTAGCCGCGAGGCCCAGGGCGCATAGCGCGGCAAATAGGCGACCAGCCGGTCGCGGGCGCCGAGACCGTGGCGGCGCCGACGCTGAGCCAGCACCTCGATCTTCATGCGTGCCATGTCGACGCCGGTCGGACATTCGCGTTTGCAACCCTTGCAGCCGACGCAGAGATCCATCGTGGCGGCCATGTCGTCGCCGGTCAGGGCATCGGGTCCGAGCTGACCGGTAATGGCCAAGCGTAAAGCGTTGGCGCGCCCGCGCGTGACGTCGCGCTCGTCGCCGGTCACCCGGTAAGAGGGACACATGACGCCGGGATCGGACTTACGGCAGGTGCCGTTGTTGTTGCACATCTCGACGGCGGCGGAGAACCCGCCCCAGGCGCTCCAATCGAAGGCCCAGTCGCGCGGCTCCGCAGCATAGCCGGGTTTGTAACGGAACAAGCTGCGGTCATCCATGCGCGAGGGCCGCACGATCTTGCCAGGATTGAACAGGCCGGTCGGGTCGATGGTGTCTTTGACCTGCTCGAACGCCTTTACGATGCGCCGGCCGAACATGGGTTCGTGGAATTCCGAGCGTACGAGGCCGTCGCCGTGCTCGCCGGAATGGGAGCCCTTGTACTCGCGCACAATGGCGAAAGCGGCCTCGGCGATCTCGCGCATCTTGCGCGCGTCAACTTCGAGTTTGAGGTTGAGGATGGGACGCACATGCAAGCAACCGACGGAGGCGTGGGCGTACCAGGTGCCGGTGGTGCCGTGGCGGCGGAACAGCTCGTCGAGCCGCGCCGTATAGTCCGCCAGATCCTCCAGCGGCACCGCGCAATCCTCGATGAACGAGACCGGTTTGCCCTCGCCCTTCATGGACATCATGATGTTGAGGCCGGAGGCGCGCACCTCCCAGACCGCGCGCTGGAAGGCCGGATCGGTCGCTTCGACAACGCTGTCGGGAAAGCCCAGATCGCCCATTAGCTCGACCAGTTGACGCAGCCGGGCGATCTGCTCGTCGCAATCCTCGCCAGCGAACTCGACAAGTAGAATAGCGTCGGGTTCGCCGCGCACGAAGCGTTCCACGCTCGGACGGAACATGTCGATGGCGCGGGCCAGTTCGATCATGGTGCGGTCGACCAGCTCGACCGCCGCCGGGCCGAGCTTGACGATATGCTGAGTTGCCGCCATCGCCTTGTAGAAATTGGGGAAATGGCAGACGCCCAAGGTCTTATGCGGTGGAATGGGTTGGAGGTTGAGGGTAACGGCCGTCGAGAAGGCTAGCGTGCCCTCCGAGCCCACGAGCAGGTGCGCCATGTTGTGGCCGTGGCGCGCGATGTGCTCTGGCGTGAGCGTGTCGATGTTATAGCCGCCGACGCGGCGCAGCAGCTTGGGGAAGCGCGCGGCAATTTCGGCCGCTTCGGCGGCGCCCAACGCGCGCAGGCGTTGGACGAGATCGGCGGCGCGCGGTTCGGCAGCGACCTCTGCCAGGTTGTGCGGCACAGGTCCGAAATGGAGCGCCGAACCGTCGGCCAGCACGGCGTCGATGGCGTGAACGTTGTGGATCATGTTGCCGTAGCGGATCGAGCGGGCGCCGCAGGAATTATTGCCGGTCATGCCGCCGATGGTGGCGCGGTTTGACGGCGAGACATCGACCGGAAAGAACAGGCCGTGAGGCCGGAGTTGTTTGTTCAGCTGATCCAACACGATGCCGGGTTCGACCGTTACCTGTCGCGCCGTCGCATCCAACGCGATCACGCGATTGAGATGCCGGCTGACATCGACGACGAGCGCCGCGCCCACGGCCTGACCACATTGGGATGTGCCGGCGCCGCGCGGCAGCACGGGCACGCCGGCCTCGCGCGCAATGGTGATGGCACTGACGATGTCCTGCTTCGAGCGCGGCATGACCACGCCGACCGGCTCGATTTGGTAGATCGAGGCATCTGTCGAATAGAGGCCGCGGGAGAAGGCGTCGAACCGCACCTCTCCCTCCAACTCACGCCGCAGGCGACGGGCCAGGGCCTCGTTGCCGGCGCGGACCGATGGGCGCGGGCGCTCTGACGTAATAGTCATGATTTCGATTCCATGCTTCGTACCAGCTTAGCAGATTGCATGCAAAAATCAAACTCGAGCCTCTTTCCGAAACTCTAGTTTATCTATTTGTAAAGTATTTGTTTTATGGATTCTGGATTCGTGTTGCTGGAATCTAAATTGCATGCATAATGCAATTTGACTTTGGAATTGAGGATCTGCACATGGCTTATCGTGCTGGCCGCCATTTCTTGCAGATACCGGGGCCGACCAACGTGCCCGACCGCGTTCTGCGCGCCATCGACCGCCCGACCATCGACCACCGCGGCCCTGATTTCGCTGCTCTGGGCAAGTCGGTGCTGGCCGGGTTGAAGCCGATCTTCAAGACCGCCGCCGACGTCGTCATCTTTCCCGCCTCCGGTACCGGGGCGTGGGAAGCCGCCCTGGTCAACACGCTGTCGCCGGGCGACCGGGTGCTGATGTGCGAAACAGGCCATTTCGCTGCCCTCTGGCGCGAGCTGGCGCAGCGCTTGGGCCTGGTGGTGGACTTGATCCCGGGCGATTGGCGACGTGGCGCCGATACGGGTGCCATCGAAGCGAAGCTGGCCGAAGATCGCGGTCGCGAGATCAAAGCCGTGTGCGTCGTCCATAACGAGACGTCGACCGGCGTCACCAGCCAGGTCGGTGCGGTGCGGCAGGCGATCGACCGCACGGGCCATCCCGCGCTTTTCATGGTCGATACCATTTCCTCGCTGGCGTCGATCGATTACCGGCACGACGAGTGGGGCGTGGACGTGACGGTCGCGGGTTCGCAAAAGGGCCTCATGTTGCCGCCCGGCCTCTGTTTCAACGCCATTTCGGCCAAGGCGCTGGCGGCGGGCAAATCGGCAAAGTCGCCGCGCTCTTACTGGGATTGGCAGCCCATGCTGACGGCCAACAAGAACGGCTTCTTCCCCTATACGCCCGCGACCAATCTGCTTTACGGCCTAAGCGAAGCGATCGCCATGCTGATGGAGGAGGGGTTGGACAACGTGTTCGCCCGCCATATCCGGCATGGCGAGGCGACCCGGCGTGCGGTCCGGACCTGGGGGCTCGATCTGCTCTGCGCCAATCCGGCCGAGTACAGTCATTCCCTGACAGCCGTGCTCATGCCGGCCGGGCACAGCGCGGATGCGCTACGCCAAGCGATCTTGGAGCGTTACGACATGTCGCTCGGCCAGGGTCTGGGCAAGGTCGCGGGCAAGGTGTTCCGCATCGGCCATCTCGGCGACTTTAACGATCTCGCATTAGCGGGTACGTTGTCTGGGGTCGAAATGGGACTGGCGTTGGCTGGCGTGCCCTATCGGAAGGGCGGTGTCGCCGCGGCGCTCGATTTCTTGATCGATCCCAAACCGGCGGAGCCGCAAGCCAAGGCGCGCGCCACGGCATAAACCGTTTCCACCAGGGGAGGACGCCATACCGGTGATCCCGGCATGAGCCGGTAGGAGCGGCGGCGCCAGGCGAAAGAAGAGGCCGTGGCGCTCAAGCGGTCGATGGCGACGATGCCGCCCGGCCAACTGCTCGAACTCGGCGTATCCCATCATCGCGCCGGCCGTCTCGATGAGGCCGAAGCCCCCTACCGAGTCCTGCTGACGCGCTATCCGGGCGACGTCAATGCCTGTCATCTCATTGGCGTCATTGCTTTCGGCCGGGACGATAAGGCTGGGGCGCTCGACTGGTTTCGGCGCGCGCGCGTCAACAAGCCCGACCATACCGAGGCCGCGATCTTCTCCGGGCTCAGCCAGATGGATTTGAACAGGCTCGACGATGCGTGCTGCAGCTTCTGCGAAGCGGTAGCGCTCAGGCCGGGAGAGGCCAGAATCTACAATGATCTTGGCGCCCTGCACCTCCGGCGCGGCGACGCTGAGACGGCCATGATTGCCTTCGCCTTGGCCACTGCACTCAAACCGGACTCCGGCCTGTAGTGGCGCAACCATCTGCTAACTCATAACCTGATCGACACGATGGAACCCGCGCGCGAGCTTGATGCAATCAAGCGCTGGAGTAGCCGGTTTTCCGGGCCTTTGCGTGGCGAGGCCAAGCCCCATGACAATGATCGTTCGCCCGATCGTCGCTTGCGCATCGGTTATGTCGGCGGCCGGCTGTTTGGGTTCCATACTCAGTCCAATGCCTTTCTGCCCGTCGTGGAGAATCGCGATCCCGAGGCGGTAGATGCTTTCTGCTATTCCGACTTGCCCGAGCCGGAGGAGGATCCGATCACAGCGCGTTATCGCGCCTGTTCGACCTGGCGACGCACGGGCGGGCTCGACGATGCCGAATTGGCCGCGCTGATCCGTGCGGACGGTATCGACGTTCTGATCGACACGGTCGGCTTTGTCGAGAGTTCGCGCCTGTTGGCTGCGGCGCGACGCCCGGCACCGGTCAGCGTTATGTTTCCGCCCATGATGTCGCTCGGTGGCGAAACCGTCGAATATCTTCTGGCCGATAGCCACATTCTCCCGCCCGAGGCAGATGAAAATTATGCCGAGCGGATTGAGCGAGTGGCACTCATCTATCGCTGGGCGCCGCTGGTTCCTGCACCGGATGTCGTGCTTGATCGTCCCCCCGGCCCCGTCGTGTTCGGCAGTGCCAATAATCTTTCAAAAGTAAGTTCGGCAACGATCGCGTTGTGGGCCCATGTGCTTGCGGCGGTGCCGGACTCGCGCCTATTGCTTAAGGCCAAGGGATTCGGCGATCCAGCGTCGCGCCGGCTTTATATGGATCGCTTTACAGCCGCGGGAATCGACTCCGCGCGGGTCGAGTTGCGAGGCTGGACGCCCGATCTGCTCGGTCATCTCTTGATCTACAACGAAATCGACGTGGCCCTCGATACCGTACCCTATGGCGGGGTGACCACAACTTGCGAGGCCATGTGGATGGGCGTGCCTGTCATCACCCTGGTCGGCCGGCGTCTGCTCGGACGCTATGGGTTGGCCCTGCTCCGCGCGGTCGGGTTGGACGAGGGCATCGTGTTTTCTGCCGATGAATATGTCGCGCGGGCTAAAGCTCTCGCCGACGATCGCAATTTCCGCCGCGCGCTCCACAGCAGCCTACGCCAGCGCATGGCGGCATCGATGCTGTGCGACGGCGCGAGTGGAGCGCTGGCTCTGGAAGCAGCCTATCGCCGCATGTGGCGGCGCTGGTGCGAATCATGAGCCGAGCCATTCAGCGCGAACATCGGGATCGATCTCCCCCGGTAATTGGCGCGCTTTGAGTGCGGCAAATTCAGATTCCGACAATAGTTCGCCGAGTGCCCACACCGCCATGGCGCGCACGAGCGGGGAGAGATCGGCGAGCAACGCCTCAGCCTGCG
>SHVW01000016.1 GCA_009694085.1 Alphaproteobacteria bacterium | reverse complement strand
GCGCTTGGGCCCGGTGCCGGCTCGCTGCCAAGCCGCTGAAGGCGGAGGCCAAAAGGGCCTGCCGTTGCCCATGGCTGGTACGGCCCTTGCTCCTTTCCCGGCATGGCGAAGGAGAGCACCATGAGTCCCGACACCGTCCCGAACCCGGGCCCCGCCCGGCCGAAGACCTATCTTCCCATCCTGGTCTGCGCCCTGGCGTGGCTCGCAGCCTGGCCCGCGGAAGCCTCCAAAAAACAAGAGCAATTACAAATAGTTAGAAGATAATCCTGTCGAGGACATGTGCGCGGCTGCGATCGACCGCGTCGAACTCGAAGAGCGCATCCCCCGGGCCCTGATACGCGCCATCGCGCTCACCGAATCCGGCCGGCGGATCGAAGACCGCCAGGCAAATTTTGCCTGGCCCTGGACCATCAATGCCAATGGCGAGGGGCGGTATTTCTCCACCAAGGCGGCCGCCATTACCGAAGTCAAGCGCCTGCGGGCCGCCGGGGTCGGCTCCATCGATGTCGGCTGCATGCAGGTCAACCTGCACTTTCACCCCAAGGCCTTCGATAGCCTGGAAGACGCTTTCGACCCAGCGCGCAATGTCGCCTATGGCGCGAAGTACCTGAAGGAGTTGCAGCAGCTACGCCGGTCGTGGGGCGACGCGGTTGCCTATTACCACTCGGCCAATTCCGAGCACAGCGTCCCCTATCGCGACCGGGTCTATAAGGCCTGGAACACCGAGCGTCAGCGCATCTATGAGGAAGAGCGCGCCGCGATCCTGGCCGCCTATGCCGAACGCCGGGCCGAGCTGGATCGCCAGCGCGAAGCCTTGCGCCTTGCCCAAGCCCGGCGCGAGACCGGTCCAGCCGCCGGTGCGACGGGCGCGACGCCCGCCGCCCCCGCATATTGATGCATGTCTTTCCGACGCGTGCCCGCGCCCTTCCGCACTGGTATTGAACACTAACCTGCCCGCGCATCGCCGGGCGCCAGGCCGTATCCGAATTCGTGACCGAGTCGACCGCATCGCCTCCCCCCGCTTCCGATCCAAGCCCCCTTGGTTCGGCCGCCGCGTGGGGCGGAGCAACCCTGCGCCAATTGGTCCTGCTGATCGCCGCCTTTGCCGTCATGAACGTCGGCATCGTGCTCGGCATCGCGGTCCTGGCGTCGCGGCAGGAGGATGCGCAAGCGCGCGCCCATTCGACCGCGTTGGTGAAACAGGCCATCGCCGCCGCACAGCGCGAGTTGGGGCGCACCGTCAAGGATAACACATGGTTCGACGATGCCGTCGACCGCCTGATCGTGGCGCCCGATGCCGCCTGGGCCAACAGTTATGTCGGCGCGTCGATCGCGCGCACTTTCGGCGTCGACCGGGTGCTTGTGCTTGACGGCCGGGATCGGCCGATCTTCTTGTTCCGCGAGGGGCAATCGGAAGCGCTCGACCGGGTCGATCTGCCGCCCGCCGTAATTGGCGCGCTCGCGACGCGCGCTCGGGCCACGCCGGTCGAGGATCCCGTGCCCGCGACCGACCTCGTCATGTTCAATGAGGAATTACGCATTGCGGCAGCCGGCGCGCTCATCTACGAGAAGCCCGAGGCCGCCGCCGCCCAGGGCGAACGTGGCGTCATGATCATCACCGTACCGGTCAAGTCGACATTGCTGGAGCGGATCGCGGCCGATTACCTGCTTATGAACCTCATCTGCGTCACGCCCGACACCCCGACGACGGGGCCGAGCCTGACGCTTACGGCGTCCAACGGCACGGTTCTAGCCAAACTTGCCTGGACATTGCCCCCGGCCGATGGCGGCATGTTGTTCCGCCTGGTACCGGCCCTGGCAGTTGCCCTTTTCGTTTCTTTTATCGCGATCGGCTTCATCTATCGCCGGCTCCAGCGCGTTGCCGCCGAACGCCAGCGCGAGGCGGCAGATCTCGCCACCCAGTCGGCCTTGCTTCGGGTCACTCTTGAAACGGTCAATCAGGCGATCGGCGTCTTCGATCGCGACCGCAAGCTGATCGCCTTCAATTGCCGCTATGGCGAAATCTACAACCTGCCGCCCGGCCTCGTCCATGTCGGGCTCGAACTCCGGCGCCTCGTCGAGTTCCTTGCCCAACGCGGCGATTTTGGCCCGGGCGACCCGCGGCAAATGGTGGAAGACATCTTGTTGCGTAGCGAGGATGACGACCTGCACGTGTTCGACCGCGTGCAGCCCGACGGCACCGTGTTGGAAATCCGGCGTGCGCCCATGTCGTGCGACGGTTTCGTGATCACGATCTCCGATGTGACCGCAAGGATCAGAACCGAAACCGAGCTGCGGCAGGCACGCGACCAGGCTGAGACGGCGAACCGCGCCAAATCCAGCTTCCTCGCCAATATCGGCCACGAATTGCGTACGCCGCTTAATGCCATTCTCGGTTTTTCCGAAATCATCAAGAAACAGACCCTGGGAACAATAGGCACGCCTCAATATGTGGAGTATGCCAACGATATTCACGAAAGCGGCATCTACCTGTTGGAAATCATCAATGACATCCTCGATCTGTCCAAGATCGAGGCTGGACGTATGGAGTTGCACGAGCAACGCGTTGACCTCGAACGCAACATCACTGCGGCAATTCGACTTTGTGCGGGGCGTGCGTCGGTGGGTAGCGTTACCGTCAACATCGACCCGACTGGCGACACACCGCCGCTCCATGCCGACGAACGCGCGGTCAAGCAGATGCTGGTCAATCTGCTGTCCAACGCGATCAAGTTCACGCCCCCGAACGGTACCGTCACCGTCCGTTGTCGCGTCGAAGCCGATGGTCGGCTCGCATTGCGGATCACCGACACCGGTATTGGCATCGCCGAGAAGGATGTGGCACTTGTGCTGGCGCCATTCGGCCAGGTCGATTCCGCGCTCAACCGACGCTACGCCGGCACAGGACTTGGTCTGCCCCTGGTCAAATCGCTGATCGAACTCCATGGCGGCGAACTCATTCTGGAGAGCGCAGTCGGTCGGGGCACGAGCGTGACCCTGCGCTTTCCCGCTGCCCGTGTGCTCAAACAAGGCTAAAACATCGTTTTTACCTGTCCCAGTTCGATATAGAGCAGTTGAGCTGGGTGTAGCGCTCGATGGCGGCGGCCGTTCCCGCGATCGGCGTGACGTTGTAATTGTCGATCCGGCAGGTGCCAGCCTCCAGCCGCGCCACCACCGGACGAACACGATCAGCGGCGGCTTGTCGCCAAGTTCTGTCGTTACCCTCTTGAGCGTGCGCACCGCATCGGCCATCTGTCGCGCGGGCTGCGAGGCAGATGGCAAAGCGACGAATTCCGCTTGCCCCGCGTCATGTCATCGCGTCTTATCCGGGCTTCCGCCGACCGAGGACTTCGATGATCCGTCCACCCATTCGCGGCGTATTGTTCGACAAGGACGGTACGCTGATCGACTTCCACGCGACCTGGACACCGGCCTATCTCGTTGCCGCGGAGGTCGTGGCCGGGTTGGCTGGCGAGCCCGAACTGGCCGCCACGCTCCTGCGCGCCACCGGCTACGATCCCCACACTGATCGCTACGACTCTGTCTCCGCCCTCACCAGCGGCACAACGGAACAGATCGCGCGCATGTGGCGCGAGACCTCGCCGAAGTTGGCGCCCTATGACGACCTGGCCCAGCGCGTCGAAGCGATTTTCCATCGGGTCGCCTCTGACAATCCCGTGCCGATCACCGATCTTGCCGCATTGTTCGGCCGGCTCACCCAGCGCGGTTTGCGACTAGGCCTCGCCACCAACGATTCCGAGGCGACTGCAAGAGCCAGCGTGGCCAACCTCGGGATCGCGCCCTTCCTCGATCTCGTCGTCGGTTATGACAGCGGCCATGGCGCCAAGCCGGCGCCGGGCATGATGGAGGCCTTCTGCCGCGCAACCGGGCTGGCGCCTGGCGAAATCGCGGTGGT
Source organism: Alphaproteobacteria bacterium (assembly GCA_009694085.1). Classification (GTDB taxonomy): domain Bacteria; phylum Pseudomonadota; class Alphaproteobacteria; order SHVW01; family SHVW01; genus SHVW01. Next base: position 33,754 of record SHVW01000016.1, on the reverse strand, counting down.
CGGCGACTCGCCAGTGGATCTTCAGCTTGCGCGCAACGCCAGGGCCGGATTGGGTATCGCGGTGCTCTCGGGCGTAACGCCGCGCGCAGATTTCGAAGGCTTGGCCGACCGCATCATCGCCAGCATCGCGGAGTTGGAAACCGTGATCTGAACGCCGGCGCGCGCGCTTAGATCACGCCCTCTTTCCCGAGTTCCGCCATCTCCGCCGCCGACAGGCCGAGACGGTCGCAATAGATGCGGTCGTTATCGGCGCCGAGCTTCGGTCCAAGCGACGTCACCCGACCCGGCGTGGCCGACAGGGTGGGCGCCACGCCGGGCACCACGATGCGACCAATCATGGCGTCCACTAGTGTCAGAAGATTTCCACGCGCCCGATAGTGGGGGTCGGCAAAGATATCGGCGATGGTGTTGATCGGACCGCACGGCACATCGCCGGCCAAGCACGCCGCCATCACATCCGCACGGGGCATGGCGCGCGTCCAGGCCGAGACCAGATCGTCGACTTCGGCGCGCGCCGCGACGCGCTGGGCCGTGCGCTGGAAACGTTCCGGTGCGGCTAGGTCCGCGCGCGCCATGGCATGGGCGAGGCGTGCGAACATCTTGTCGCTAGTGCAGGCGATCGCTACCCACCCGCCATCGGCGCACTCGAAATGGCCGTGGGGGCAGGCATTGGTCGTGCCGATGCCCTCGCGCCCGCGCACCTTGCCGATCCGGTCATAGGCCGGCGCCAGCTCGTCGAGCACGCGGAAGGCGGCCTCGTAGAGCGCCATATCGACCATCTGGCCCTGTCCCGTGCGCGCTCGATGGGCAAGCGCCATCTGCACGCCGATCAATCCGAACAGGCCGGACATGTAATCGGCGAGCGAGGTCGATCCCGGCGTCACCGGCGGGCCGCCGGGCAAGCCGGCGAGATGAGTCAAGCCACCGAAGGCATGAGCAATGCGTGCGAAGCCCGGACGGTCCTTGTAGGGGCCGGTCTGGCCATAGCCGGAAATGCGCAGCAGCACCAAACCCGGATTGATCTGCGACAACGCCTCATAGCCGAGACCCCATTTCTCCAGCGTGCCCGGGCGAAAGTTCTCGATCGCGACGTCCGCCTTGGCAACCAAACGCTTGAACAGCGCTGCGCCCTTGGGCCGGCGCAGGTTGAGCGTGATCGACGCCTTGTTGCGATTCTCCGACTGGAAGGCGAGGCTGTCGCCGCGCTCGGTCATGGTGCCGAATTTGCGGAACGGATCGCCCTCGCCGGGTTGCTCGATCTTGATCACCTCCGCGCCGAACTCGGCCATGATCGAGGCGGCAAAGGGACCGGCAAGAAAGGTCGAACAATCCAGAACGACCAGCCCATCCAGCGGACGCGGTGCAGCTGCGCCCGTCATGCGAAATGCGCCGTGCCGCTCATCGCCAATGCGCCCGCGTGGTCGGCGATCCAAAGTTCGGCACTCTCGGTCGAGGGCGTGCCATTGACCGTGAACGTTGCCGTATCGAAGACCGGGCTCAGCGCACGATAGACGAAGCGGGCGACGCGGCGCGAAGGCGCGTGGCGCCGGCATAGTTCCAACAACAAAATCGCCTGTAACGGCCCGTGAACGATCAAGCCGGGATAGCCCTCGACCCCCGTGGTGTAGGGCTGGTCGTAATGGATGCGATGGCCGTTGAAGGTCAGAGCAGAGAAACGGAACAGCAGGACGGGATCGGGCCGGATCGTGCGCCGCCAGGCCGTCGATTCCGGCGCCGGGCGCGTTGGCGCGGGCGACGCCCCGGGTTTGGCGGCCTCGCGATAGACGATGTCGTGCTCCTCGACGACCGGCGGAGCGCCCTCGCCGACGAACACGCTATGGCGCACCGTGACGAAGACCAGAGCACCCGACTTGCCCGGCTTCGCCTCGACCGAGACGATCTCGGATTCTTTACGCAGCGCGGCACCGATGGGAACGGTACCGGGAAAATCGACCCGCCCGCCCGCCCACATGCGCCTGGGTAGCGGCACCGGCGGCAGAAAGCCGCCGCGCGCAGCATGGCCATCGGGACCGAGTTCCGGGGCCGGACGCGCCTCCAAAAAATAGAGCCAGTGCCAGAGCGGCGGCAATGCATCGCCCGCACCAAGCGCCGGCCCCTCCGGCGCGCCGTCGCCCGCTAACGTCGCGGTCATGGCGTGGACCGGCCAAGGGTTGGCCGTATCGTGAGAAGTTTGGCTCTTGCCTAGCCACTGGCGGAGATGATCGGGATCAAGACTCACGGCAATCTTGGTTACCTCACTGCAATGTCCGCCGCAGACCAAGCCATCAGCGCCGCGCGCATTCTGGCCACGACGCCCGCCCAGTCGCCCGGGCCAGTCTGCCGGAACAGACGCATCGTGGGATACCAGGGCGTGCCGGCACCGTCCATCCCCCAGCGCCAGGATGGTACGAAGGGCAGCATCAGCCAGGTCAGCCGGCCGAGCGCACCGGCCAGATGGGCCGCCGCCGTATCGGATGTGACGATCAGGTCGAGTGCCGCCATGGCGGCGGCGGTATCGGCGAAATCCGCGAGCTGTGGACCGAGATCGGTGAAGCCCGGCGGCATGGACCGGTCCGTCAAGTCTCCCCGGCCGGCGCCGACTTGCAGGCCGAAGACATGAATGCCGGGTAGACCGATCAGTGAGGCAACCGCTGTAAGGCCCGGCGACCGCTGCCGATCATCGCGCCCGCGCGGATCGCCGGCCCAGACCACGCCGACCGCACGGGTACCCGGCGGGCGCGCCATGATCGCGCCAAGTACCCCAACGGCACGGCTGGGCGGAGCGGTGAGATAAGGCTGTACCATTGAGTTCGACAGCCCGCAGACATGCAACAAGGAATGCATGGTCAGAACGACGTCATGAGGTGGGCGGGCGTTGCCGCTGGCCAGGACTGCGGCCACGCCTGGCGCCATGCGCGCGAGGTCGACCAACCCAGGTTGGCATTCCACCATGACCCGGCAGCCGCGTGCGGCAAGCGATTGGGCGTAACGCAGGAACTGGATGGTGTCGCCATATCCGGAATCGGCGACGAGGATAACGGAGGCACCATTCTCGACGCGTGTCGGCATGCGCGGCACGGCCAACCTTGCCATCCAGCCCCGGTCGGCCTGCTGGTAGGCGAAGAAGCAAGCGGCACCGGCAGCCATGTCTCCGGCCAGCAACAACGCCTCCGCCAGCGCTTCTTGCGCCGCCGACAATGCGGGATCGCATGCCAGGGCCGAGCCGAATGCGTGTTGTGCCTCCACCAACCGTCCGAGCGCGCGCAGGGCCAAACCGCGCTCCAGCTGCGCTAGGGCATGACCTGGCGCGAGCGCGACCGCATGCGCACATGCCGCAATTGCGCTAACGGCATCGCCGGACTCTCTCAAGGCTGTCGCCAGGGCGATATGCACCGCCGCAACACCGGGCCGATGCCGGACGGCCTGGCGCAAATCGCGGATGGCGTCTTCGATGCGCCCTAACCGCAAGCCAACCAAGCCGCTCAGATAGGCGTGGGCAGGACTCGATCGGTTGGCCCCCGCCAGCAAGCGCGCGGCCTCATGGAGATGGCCGGCGCGAAAGGCGGCAGCAGCCGCGTCAATTGGTGATGGCGGAGTTCGTGCCACCAATTCGAATCCCGATCACCCCCACAAGGCCGGCAGCGGCGGATAGACCGTGCTGCCCTCGTATCGCAGGCCGGGTTGCCGATCGCGATCGAGCAGAAGCGGGGCATCCAGGTCGACATAGCGCGCGCCCTGAGCCAGCAACATGCCCGGCGCCATGCCGAGCGAGGTGCCGATCATGCACCCGACCATGATGCCGAGACCCTTGGCTTCGGCCGCGGCCTTAAGCCGAAGTGCCTCAGTCAACCCGCCGGTTTTATCGAGCTTGATGTTGATCAGGTCGTATTTGCCCACCAGCTTATCCAGCGTGGCTGCGTCGTGGCAGGCCTCGTCGGCGCAGACCGGTACCGGACGCTCAAGCCCCATGAGCCCGCCATCGTTGTTCGCGGGCAGGGGCTGCTCGATCATGACCACGCCGAGAGCGCCGAGTTTGGGCGCGAAGTCGCGGTAGTGATCTGCCGTCCAGCCCTCATTCGCGTCCACGATCAACTCGGATTTGGGCGCACCCGCGCGCACGGCAGCGACCCGGTCCAGATCGCCCGTGCCGGCGAGCTTGAGCTTGAGCAGGGGGCGGTGAGCGTTCTCCGCCGCCGCCGCGCCCATTTTCTCCGCCGTATCGAGACTTAGCGTATAGGCCGTGATCGTCGCCTTGGGCTGGTCGAACCCCGTACGGGTCCAGGCCGGTTTGCCCGAGCGTTTCGCCTCCAAATCCCACAATGCGCAATCCACGGCATTGCGCGCGGCACCGGCGGGCATGATCTCCAGAAGGGTATGGCGGTCGATCCCGGCCTCGATCCGGTCGGACAAGGCCTCGATCGCCGCGATCACGCCCTCCACCGTTTCACCATAGCGCGCATAGGGTACGCATTCGCCCCGGCCGCGGTGAGGCCGCTCGGTCAACTCCACGACGACCACGACGGCTTCCGTCTTGCTGCCGCGCGAAATGGTGAAAGAGCCGCGGATCGGCCAGACTTCGCGGCGCACCGTCAATTTGATCATGGCCTAGCGCATCCGTGCCAGGCGATCGACAACCCGTCCGACGCCGGTCCGCGCGGGATCGACCGTGGGCAATCCGATTTTGTCCTCGGTCGACTTGATCGCACGCTCCGCTGCCTTGGCGCTGAGCGCCGAAGTATTGAGACTGACCGCCACGCATTTCGCCTTTGGGTTGGTCAACCGGGCGGCCGCCACGTTGACGTCGATGCAGTGTTGCAGATCCGGCAGCTTGTAGTGCGGCAAGCCGCGCATGTGGGGGCGTTTGGGCTCGTGGCACATGACCAGCGCGTCGGGTTGCGAGCCGTGGATCAGGCCCATGGTTACGCCGGCATAGGAGGCGTGAAACAAGGAACCCTGCCCCTCGATCAAGTCCCAGTGATCGGCATCGTTGGCAGGCGAGAGCGTTTCCACACAGCCCGCGACGAAATCCGATACGACGGCGTCGATCGCCACGCCCGATCCGGCGATCAACACGCCGGTCTGCCCGGTGGCGCGGAAATCGGCCTTCATGCCGCGCTTCTTCATTTCGATCTCGAGCGCCAGGGAGGTGTACATCTTGCCGATCGAACAATCCGTACCCACCGTCAGCAACCGTTTGCCCGAGCGCCTTGCGCCGGTGCCGATCGGAAAATCCTCCGTCGGGTGGCGAACGTCGAAAATCTTGCGTCCGTGTCGGCGCGCGGCTTCCGCCAAATGCGGGACGTCGTTCAGCCGCTTGTGCAAGCCTGCCGCCAGATCCATGCCGCGCTCAAGAGCGCGCACAAGCGGTGCGAGCCAGGCATTGGAAAAGACGCCACCGCGATTGACCACGCCCACGATCATGGTTTTGGCGCCCCTATCGGCTGCCGCGTCCACGCTGAGATCGGGAAATCCGGAATCCGCCTTGCAGCCGGGTAGGCGTACCTGGCCCACGCACCATTCCGGACGCCACTGGCCCACTCCGATGGAGGTCTTGGCGGCGAGTTGATCGGGCGCGTCGCCCAGGAAAAGTAGATAGGGGTGGCGAATATTGGTCATGGTTCTCCTCTTGGGCTGGCGATCCGCAGTCCGTGCGCCGGCGCATGTTAGCCAATGCCGCCGGCTTTGTCGGCCCCTCGATTTCAAGATCATTTATCGATACAATGACTGCATAAATACGCCACCGGAACAACCCAGGGGGGTTGCTCTCGGCATGGTCGGCGACCCAAAGGGGCTCGACGCCGCTAAGCTGCCCGCCACGGGCACGCCGAATAAGCTGTTGACGCCCGAAACTTACGATCATCGCATTGCGGCATTCCTGCGGGCACGGCCCAAGGACGCCAAGGTGCTGACCACGGGCAGCATCGAAATGATCGACCTGGCCGCGCTCGCCGGCCCGTCCGGCGGGTTGACGCCGGAGGCGCGCATGGCAGCGCGCATGGTGGCGCTTGCCGTGATCGAGCGCATGATCGGCCTCCAGGATCTGATCGTGCCCTTCGGCGACGACGCCTTTGTCATTCTGTTCAACCGACCCGGGCTGGTCGATGCCAATGCGCTGTCCGAGCGAATTGCGGGCGAGATTTCGCGTCTGCTCCATGCCGAGTCGAAGACGCGCTCGCTCATGGCTCAGGGCTTTGCTGCCGAAATCGAGGAAACCCTGAACCAAACGACGATCGGTACGCCGAAGGACCTTATTGCTGCCTTTCAACGCGCCGGCGATACCTACCGCCTGAAGCAACGCCAGCGCCTACAGGCCGAAGATAGCGGCGCCAGCATAGCCTTCTACCCCGTACTCAATATCCGCCGGCGCGCAATCGCCGCCTATGAGGCAAGGCTTTTGGAGGCGCGCGAGGGCGGGACGCCCGTCGATCTAAGCTATGACTTGAGTTCGCCCGCCTTATCGGCGGAGATCGATACGCGCATGGTTCAATGCCTGGCCCGGAGTTGGGAGGCCGGATCAAACGATCGCGCCCGCCCGTTCGTGTTGCTGCCGGTGCGGTTGAGTACGCTCTCCGGCCCGCTCTATCGCAAAAACCTGGTCGAAGCACTCGACTGGCTGCCTATCTGGGCCCAGTCTCGCATCATCTTCCATCTCTGCACGGCAGCCGGTCAGCGGCCGCCCTTGCAGACCCCCATGATCACGGAGACGCTTCAGCCCTATTCCAAGCTGATCGCCCTGCGCCTGCCGCCAGACGCGGCCGGCTTGGATGCAGTGGCTCAACTTTCGCTCACCTGGATCACGCCACAGCCCCATGCCGGCGTTATCGCCGCCAAGATCAAGCCGGATCAACTCAAGGCGTTCGCGAAGGCTGCGGCCAAGACCGGCCAGCGCACGCTCTACTCCGGTGCCGATTCCGTGGACGATGCCACGCGCGCGCGCGACTGCGGTTTTGCCTATGTCAGCGGCCCCGGCGTGTCCCGCGCCTTCCCCAAACCGGGTCCGCGCTATCGCCTGGGCAGGCAACTCGCGGGCTAAGCCGTTACGCGATCGGTGCCGCCGCCCCCGCCGAATTGCCCTGAACAATTGCCGGGTATAGTCTCCCTCCCTCTCCGCCCATTCAGAAAGTCATAGATATGGCTGGCTTCACGACGCGACCGGAAATCCTCGGCACATTCGGGGTTGTTGCCTCGACCCATTGGCTGGGCAGCGCGACCGGCATGGCGATCTTGGAAAAAGGCGGCAACGCCTTCGACGCCGGTGCAGCCATCGCGTTTGCGCTTCAGGTCGTCGAGCCTCATCTGTGCGGCCCGGGCGGCGACGCGCCGATCATCGTGTGCGACGCCAAGCGCGACAAGATCCAGGTGATTTGCGGCCAGGGCCCCTCGCCCGGCGCGGCCACGCTCGCTCATTTTTCGAAACTCGGTCTCGACCTCGTGCCCGGCACCGGCTTGCTGCCGGCCGTGGTGCCCGGCGCGTTCGGCGCCTGGATGGTATTGCTGCGCGATTGGGGCACACTCAAGCCACGCGACGTCCTGGGGCCGGCGATCGATTTCGCGCGCAACGGTTACCCCCTGGTCGCGCGCATCCCCGAGGCGATCGAGGGCGTGCGCCAGCTTTTCGAACAGGAGTGGCCTGCCTCCGCCGCGATCTATCTGAAAGGCGGCAAGGTGCCCCAGCCCGGTACCTTGTTCCGCAATCCCGCACTCGCCGCCACCTATGAACGCATCCTCGTCGAGGCCGAAGCGGCCGGTGGCAATCGCGAAGCCCAGATCGAAGCGGCCTATCGCGCCTGGTACCAGGGCTTCGTCGCCGAGGCGATGGATCGGTTCTGCCGCACCCAGGAAGTGTTGGACGTGTCCGGCCGCCGCCACCGCGGCCTGTTGACCGGCCAAGACATGGCCAAATGGAAGCCCCAGGTCGAGGCGCCCCTGACCTATGATTACGACCGCTTCACCGCGATCAAATGCGGGTCCTGGAGCCAAGGTCCCGTGCTGCTCCAGCAACTCGCCCTGCTCAAGAGCATGGGCATGGCAGAGACCGATCCGACCGGCCCGGATTTCGTTCATAACGTGGTCGAAACGGCCAAACTCGCCTTCGCCGATCGCGAGGCTTTCTACGGCGATCCCGATTTCGCCCGGGTACCGATGGAAACCCTGTTATCCGATTCCTACAGCGACGAACGGCGCAAGCTGGTAGGGCGCGACGCTTCCATGGTGCTCCGCCCGGGCACGATTGCGGGCTTCGGCGGTGCCGTCGATCTGCGCGCGGCCGATCGCCTCAAACTCAAGGACGGTGCGGTGGGCATGCCTGGCACTCGTGCCGGCGCGGGCGAACCGACTGTGGCCGGTGCCGGCGAGCCGACAACCGCCAAGCAACGCGCGGTCGCGGGCGACACCGTGCATTTCGACGTCATCGACCGCCAGGGCAACATGATCTCGGCCACGCCCAGCGGCGGCTGGTTCCAAAGCTCGCCGGTCATTCCCGAGCTCGGCTTCTGCTTGGGCACGCGCGGTCAGATGTTCTGGCTATACGAGGGCCATCCGAATTCGCTGGCGCCGAACAAGCGGCCGCGCACCACGCTGACGCCGTCGATGGCGCTACGCGATGGCAAGCCCTATCTCTCTTTCGGCACGCCTGGCGGCGACCAGCAGGAACAATGGTCTGCCCTATTCTTCTTGCACCATGCCGATCATGGCATGAACCTACAGGAAGCGATCGACTGCCCAGCCTTCCACACCGAGCATTTCCCCAGCTCGTTCTGGCCGCGCGCGGCCCGGCCGGGTGTCGTGGTGGTCGAAGGCCGCTTCCCCGATAAGACGGTCAAGGAGCTGCGCCGGCGCGGCCACGAGGTCGAGATCGGCGGCGAATGGACCGAGGGACGCCTCAGCGCTGCCGCGCGCGACGGCGAGGTGCTCAAGGCCGCCGCCAATCCGCGCGGCATGCAGGGCTACGCGATCGGGCGGTAACCTCGGTTCGGCGCCGCCTCAGTTCGCGTAATCCGGCTCTTCCCGATCCAGAATGCGCCGGTAGGCGGCGAATTGCAGCGCGGCGTCGGCGCGCGCGCCGTAAGGACCGGTATAGCCGTAGCGAAGCTGCTCCGGCAGTTTGCGCAGCGGGCCGAAACCGGCCTTGGCAATCCACTGCCACATGCAGACATGCTCGACGTTTTCCAACTCGCTATGGGCCTCGGCAATGGTGGGACCGACCACGGTCAAACCGTGACTCGCCATCACCATGATCGTCTTGTCGCCGAGCAGGCGCGCGATGCGATCGCCCTCGCTGTTGTCGTGCACGGGGCCGTTGGTCTCGTCGTCATAGATGATCCGGTCGTTGAGCATGAGATTGTTGGTGTGGGCCAGTTCCAGCCTTCCGCCCTCGGTCATGGATAGCGCCGTGGTATAGGGCGGATGGACGTGCAGGATCACGGCCGCGTTAGGGCACATCTTGTGCATGCGCGCATGGATATGGAAGGCGACCTTGCGCAGCTCGCCCGTGCCGCGCACCACGTTGCCGTCGAGATCGCACACGATCAGATCGCTCGCCCGGATCTCTTGAAACAGCATGCCGCGCGGATTGATCAGGAAATGATCGGTGCCCGGGATCATGACGCTGTTGTGGTTGCCGATGCCCTCGTTCCACTTGTTGCGGGCTGCCAGACGGAAGCTGGCGGCGAGTTCGCAACGCAATTGCCATTCGGCCGCATCGGAATCGGCCACTTTCTTCAATTGAACCATCGGGCACTCCTAGAAACCGAATAGACAAGTCGCGCGGGGGCGAGGCAGAATGCTACGCTAAGTTTTCGAACCATAAAAGATCCTGGGGAGATACGCCATGACATGTTATCGCGCATTGCTAACCACGAGTGCCGCGGCGCTGGCCGCCTTCGCGCTCGCCGCCGGGCCGGCCGCGGCTCAGAAGCGCGGCGGCGACATCGTCATGGCGCAGCAGGCCCAGCCGCCCTCGCTCGACGGCATGACCACGACCGCCCAGGCGACCCGCAATATCAGCCTGCACATCTGGGAAATGATCGTGACCCGCGACGAGAACGCCAATGTGATCGGCGATCTCGCCAGCAAATGGGACATTTCGCCCGATGGCCTGACCTACACCTTCACGCTGCGCCAAGGCGTCAAGTTCCACAACGGCAAGACCATGAGTTCGGCCGACGCCAAGGCATCGCTGGAGCGTTATGACCGCGTCGGCGGCAGCCCGTTCATGAAGGCGGTCGATTCGATGGCCACGCCAGATGCCAACACGCTGGTGATCAAGCTCAAGAACCCGGTGCCGGGTTTCCTCGAGCAGATGTCGTCGCCGCGCGCGCCCGCCGTGGTCATTCCGGCGGAGGAAGCGGGCAAGGAGGCCAACAAGATCGAGATCATCGGCACCGGCCCGTTCCAGTTCGTCGAATACCGGCCGGATAGCCACGTCAAGCTCAAGCGCTTCGACGGCTACGTCGCCAACACGAACTTCCAGAAGGCCGACGGCTTCAGCGGCAAGAAGACCGCCTATGTCGACAACATCACCATCCGCTTCGTGCCCGAGGGTGGCGCGCGTACGGCCGGGCTGCAATCGGGCGAGTTCCAGGTGCTGGAACACATGCCGACGCCGACCGCCAAGCGGCTCGCCAACGACAGGTCGGTCAAGGTGTTCGAGGCCATGCCCTGGGCCTACCAGACCTTCATCTTCAACGCTTCCCAGGCGCCAACCAATAACGCCAAAGTGCGCCAGGCGATCATGGCCGCGATCGATGCCGAGGAAGCCATGGCGATCTCGACCGACGGCTCCTATCGCATGACTCATGGCTGGCAACACCCGGGCACGCCCTATTTCCAGGGCGATCTGCGCAAAGAACTCTATAACCAGAAGAATGCCGCCAAGGCCCGCCAACTGCTCCAAGAGTCCGGCTATAAGGGCGAGGAGCTGACTATCCTGACCGACAGCGCCTTCAAGAACCACAACGACACCGCCGTGACAATCGGCGAGCAGCTCAAGAAGATCGGCATCAAGGTCAACGTCAAGGTCACGGATTGGCCGACCGCGCTGGCCACCAGCGGCAAGAAAGAGGGCTGGAACGCCTGGACCCTGATGATGGGTATCGAGCCCTATGAGGGCCCGTACAACGTGGTCAGCTTCTTCGCCGGCCCGAATGCCCGCATGCAGGTGCAGGATCCGGTGATCGACGCTGCCTTCGCCAAGCTGAACAACTCCCTGAAACTGGAGGATCGCCAGGCCGCGTTTGGCGACTTCCAGAAGCGGATCTATGACGAGGCCTTCGTCGTCAAGGTCGGCGATGTCGGCATCTACCAGGCGACCCGCGGCAACATCCAGGGCTATCGCCCCTATCGCATCCCGCGCATGTGGGATATCTGGGTCGAATAGACAATCCGAGTTCGGGAGCCGGCTTCCGCCGGCTCCCAATTTTTCTCCGGCGGCTCACCCGACATGCTGCGTTTCCTGGTCCACCGCCTGTTGAGCGCGGTGCCCGTTCTCTTCATCGTTTCGCTGGTTTCCTTCGCCTTGATCTGGCTGGTACCGGGCGACGTCGCCTCGTCGATCGCCGATCCCGGCGCCACGATCGAGGAACTCGCCCGCATTCGCGCCAGGCTCAACCTGGATAAGCCGCTCCACCTGCAAATGCTGCATTGGTACGGCAATCTGCTCCAAGGCGATCTCGGCCAGTCCTTCCTGCTTAATCGCGGCGTCGGCCAGGCCATCGCCGAGCGCCTGCCGGTGACCCTGTCCTTGACCGGCATCGCCCTCGTGATCGCCCTCACCATCGGCGTGCTCAGCGGCGTGATCGCGGCAGTGCGCCATGGCACCTGGCTCGATCAATCCTTCATGGTGTTGGCCTTGCTCGGCCTGTCGATACCCGATTTCTGGCTCGGCTTAGTCGGTATCTACACCTTCGCCGTCGCCCTGGGTTGGCTGCCCTCCGGCGGTTTCGTGCCGATGGACCAGAGCTTCGCCGGTTGGGCGCGTTCCATGACCCTTCCCGCCCTGACGTTGGCGCTGACCCAGATGGGCTTGCTCGCGCGCATCACGCGCTCCAGCATGCTGGAGGTGCTGCGGCTGGACTATGTGCGCACGGCCCGGGCCAAGGGCCTGCCCGATTTGCAAGTCGTGGGCAAGCACGCGCTGACCAATGCCCTGATCCCGGTCATCACAGTGATCGGCGTGATCGTCGGCGTCATGCTCGGCGGCGTGGTCGTGATCGAGCAGGTCTTTTCCTTGCCTGGCGTCGGCCGGCTGATCATCGGCGCCGTGCTGCGCCGGGACTATCCCGTGATCCAGGGCGGGTTGCTGCTGCTGGCCTCGATCTATGTCTTCGTCAATATCGCGGTCGACATGCTCTACGCGCTTATCGACCCCCGCGTGCGCTATGACTAGCGCCGGCGTCGCCGCTCGGTTCGGGCGTTGGATCGATCCGGCAACGATCCGGCGGCTGTTCCGCAACCGCTCCTTCGTGATCGGCTTCAGCCTGTTCACCACCGTTGTGCTGATCGCTTTGCTCGCCGATCTGGTAGCGCCGCACGATCCGGTGCAGAACAACTACCGCTACCGCCTGGGCGAACCCAACGACGCACACCTGCTGGGAACAGACAATTTCGGCCGCGACGTCCTGAGCCGCGTGCTCCATGGCAGCCGCGTGTCGCTGGCGATCGGTTTACTCGTTGTCATCATGACCGGCGTATTCGGCACCGCGATCGGCGCAGCCTCGGGCTATGTTCGCCGGCTCGACAATTTCATCATGCGGATCATGGATGGGTTGATGGCCTTCCCGCCGATCGTGCTGGCGATTGCAATCGGCGCCACCCTCGGCCCCTCCCTGTTCAATGCCGTGATCGCGCTCACCATCGCCTTCACCCCGCGCACCGCGCGAATCGTGCGCGCCTCTATCCTGGTCGTACGCGAGAGCGAGTATGTCGAGGCCGCCCGCGCCATGGGCGCCGGCCATCTGCGCATCCTGTTCCGTCATATCCTGGCCAACAGCTTGGCCCCGCTGATGGTTCAGCAGACCTTCATTTTCGCGCTCTCGATCCTGGCCGAGGCGGTGCTGAGCTATATCGGCGTCGGCCCGCGCCCGCCGACGCCCACCTTCGGCAACATCATCGCCGACGGCCGCAATTACATTGCGGAGGCGCCATGGATCACGATCTGGCCGGGCCTGGCCATCATGATGACGGTGCTGGGCCTCAACCTGCTGGGCGACGGGTTGCGCGACGTGCTCGACCCGCGCTTGCGCACGGAAGGACGCTGACGCCTCAGCGCACCAGGAACTTCTCCACTATCGCCGGGTCCGGCACCACGCCCAGGCCCGGTTCTTGCGGCAAATAGGCGTAACCGCCCTCTATGCGCACGGGGTTCTTAGCCAGGCGGCGCGAGATTTCGCTAGGCTCCACGCAATATTCCATGACCAGCGCGTTCGGGATGGCGCACAGGAAATGGAGCGAGGCCGCGCTGTTGATGTCGGTTGTGAAATTATGGTTGCACACCTTGCGCCCGGCGCGGTGCGCGATGGCCGCGATCTCCATGGATTGGGTAAAGCCGCAGCGGGTCAAGTCGATCTGCACGATGTCGATACCGCCCTCTTCGATCAGGCGCTTGAAGCCCATGACCGTGCATTCCTCCTCGCCCGCCGCGATGTATTGAGTACAGGCGGCCGAGACCTTGCCGTAGCCGGCGACATCGTCGGGCGGCAGCGGTTCCTCGATCCAGAACAGATTGTACGGGCGGAACAGCTCGGCGCGCTGGATCGTGGTTTTGGCGTCCCAAACCAGACCGACATCGAGCATGATGTCGTTGTCGTCGCCGATCGCCTTGCGGATGGCGTCGAGATAGCGACAATCCATCTTGGCGTCGCGCCCGAACGGCTCCCAGCCGAATTTAACCGCGCTGTGGCCGGTGTCGATAGCGCGCTTGGCGCGATCCGCCGTCGCCTCGGCCGTGAACTGGAACATATTGGAGGAATAGACCCGCATACGGTCGCGCATGGCGCCGCCGAGCAGCAGGTGAATCGGCTGTTTGAGCGCCTGGCCCTTGATGTCCCACAGCGCAATATCGACGCCCGCCATGGCCTGGATGACCGCGCCCTGCCGGCCGTAATAGAGCGTGCTCTGGTGCATCTTGTGCCAGAGCTTGCCCGTCTCCATCGGGTTCTCGCCGATCAGCAGGGAGCGCAGGCCAGTTACCAGCGTGTGGGAATAGGGCGCCTCAATGATCGCCTTGGCGACGGCGGGCGAGGCATCGACCTCGCCCCAGCCCGTGATGCCGGCATCGGTCGATACCCGTACGAGCAGGGCGTCCTGCGAGCTGTCCGTGCGCTGCTGGATATCGGGCAGGCGCAGGTAAAAGGCTTCCACATTCGTGATCTTCACGGGGCGTCGCTCCTGAAACTCTCTGAGACGATGGGATCAGCGCTGGTCGGCGACCAGAACGGCAACGGGGTCGCCGGCCACAACGGGCCCCTGCCCGCGGGTGCACCAGACCTCGCCGCTATAACCATAGGCGATGATCTCCGGCTTGCGCCGGGGATCGTCGATGAAATGGAGCGCGCCGGCCGCATCGCCCTTGCGCACCCGCGCGCCCAGGGGGTGATAAGCCTCGAACAACCCGGCCACGGGCGCGAAGGCATAACAGCCATAGTCGGGCACCGTGACAATGCGCGTCTTCGGCCCGTCGGTGTCCAGCTTGCCCTTGAGCAGGTCTAGATGCTTGAGCGAGTTCATAATACCGCGGCGGGTCGCCTTGAGGCCGGGGATCGAGACGCGATTGGCGCCGCCGAGTTCGCTGGAAATCGCGGTCACGCCGTTGCGCTCGCAGGTCGTCATGAAGGTATAGCCGGCATCGACCTCTTTGATCACGACGTGATAGGGCGCGCCGAAGGCGCGGGCAATCGCCGTGGATTCCGCCATCTTGGCCTTGTCGTCGAGCACATGGGCGGTCGTGCTAGGCACGAAATCCATGGCGCGGCCGCCGGAGTGCAGGTCGATATTGACGTCGGTCAGCGGCAACAACACGGCACTGACGTAATGGGCGAGCACGTCGGCAAACGTGCCTTCGGGCCGGCCGGGAAAGCAGCGGTTGAGGTCCTTGTTGTCGATCGGCGACAGTCGCGTGCCGTTCATGGCGGCGGGAAAATGGAGCGCGGGGATAATGATCAACCGGCCCTGCACATCGGCGGGATCGAGATTGCGCGCAAGTTCGGCGATCGCGATCTGGCTTTCGTATTCGTCGCCATGAACGCCGCCGGTGAGCAGAACGGTCTTGCCCTTGCCGTTCTTGATCACGGTAATCGGGATCTGCACCACGCCCCAGCCGCTATCGTTGCGCGATTGGGGCACGCGCAGCACGGTCGCCTGCTTGCCCTTGCGCTCGAAATCGACGTCGCTGAAAACCCGTGTCTTCGCCTGCTGTGTCGCCGCCATTACTTTTCCCCCGCATAGTCTTTCATGACCACCGCCAACGCATCGCCCTTATGACAACGGCCGGGGCCCATGGCCATCCACAAGGTTCCACTGGCGCCGTAGCGCAGCGTCACCGGCTTGCGCGTGAAATCCTCGACGAAATGCACCTGGCCCGCGATCTCGCCCTGGCGCACTGGCTGGCCCGACACATGGCGCGGCTCGAACAACCCGTCGGCCGGACAGAAGACATAGCCGGCCGTGTCCCGCACCATCATATGGCGGGTCGCCGCCGATCCGTCGCGCTGGCCCGTGTCCGGCGTGCCCGCGACCATGCCGAGATGCTTGAGCACGTTGCGCAAGCCGCGCTCGGCGATGCGCACGCCCTCGACCGAGACGCGGCCATAGCCGCCGAGTTCGGTGCCGATCGACAGGATGCCCCGGCGTTCGACCGACGAGGTCAGCGTGGCGCCCTCGTCAACGCCCCAAAACACGACATTGAAGGGCGCACCGAAAGCGGTGGCGAGCGCGAGCGTGCGCTTCAGGACGGATTTGTCGGCCACGGCATGCATGTTGGTGCTGAGCGCGGAATCCATGGAATGGCCGCCGGAATGGACATCGACCGACACATCCACCAGGGGCAGGATGGCGCCGTCGATGAAATGGGCCAGCATCTGGCAGAACGAGCCCTTGGGATCGCCGGGGAAGAACCGGTTGAGGTCGCGGTTGTCGATCGGGCACAGCCGCCGCCCGGCCAACGCCGCGGGCAGATCGACCGCCGGGATCATGATCGCCCGACCCTTCAGCTTCTTGGGGTCAAGTGTGCGGGCCAATCGCGAGATCGCGATCTGCCCTTCGTATTCGTCGCCATGAACGCCGCCGGTAAACAAAACCGTCGGCCCTTTCCCACCCTTGGTCACGATGATGGGGATTTCCACCGTACCCCAGCCGGCATCGTCGCGCGACTGCGGCACGCGCAGCACAGACACCTGCCGACCCAGCCTGTCCCAGTCCATGTCGCAGATGATGCGGCTGCCGATTTTGTTTGTCATGGGTTCAGGATCGAATGATGCGGCGTGCGCCGTCAAGGAGGATCGTGGACTAAAACCGTGCCGGGTCATACGGCGTCATATCCAACGCCGGCGCGCGATCGGCCGCGAGATCGGCGACCAGGCGGCCGGTGACCGCCGCATAGGTCAGGCCGAGATGGCCATGGCCGAAGGCGAGCAGCGCGTTGCGGTGACGCGGGCTACGCCC
This sequence comes from Alphaproteobacteria bacterium, assembly GCA_009694085.1. GTDB lineage: Bacteria > Pseudomonadota > Alphaproteobacteria > SHVW01 > SHVW01 > SHVW01. The sequence goes on along the minus strand of SHVW01000016.1, from coordinate 17,098 downwards.
GATCACGGGCACGGAATCCGGCATCGACGGCCGCCGCCCCATCCACTGCGACCCGTCGCGCATGTCGAGGCCGGGCAGCAATGCCTTGGCGTGTTTGCGCAAGGGATCGAGGCGCTGAAAATTCGGCGCGGCTTCGACGCCGCCGAATTCAACCGTTCCAGCCAATCGCACGCCCGTTGCCATGGGGGTGATGGCGAAACCGCCATCGCCGCACATCATGGCCATGCGCAGCTCGATACCCGGCCGGGGCAGTACGGTGTGATAGCCGCGTTCGGTGTCGAGTGGCACATCGGCGCCGAGACGCGCCGCGAGCGCGCGCGAATAGGAGCCGGCCGCCACCACCACGAGATCGCACGGGATCGATCCAGCATCGGTCACGACGCTGCGCGGGCCGGCATCGCCGAACTCAGCAAAATCGAGCACCCGGGCGCGCCGGACGATGCCGCCGCGCCGTTGGAATGCCGCCACTAGACGCTGGGTCAGCGCCAGCGGGTTGACCGTGTGTCCGGCGTCCGGGATGTGATAGCCGCCGACGATGTCGCGAGCCAGCGCTGGCTCAAGTTGGCGCAACTCGTCCGGTCCCAATTCCTCCACTCGCATGCCGCGCTGGCGCTTCAACGCCAGTTCCGCGCGCAGGCCGGCGAGCTTGGCGGGGTTGCGATAGACGCCGATATAGCCGCGCCGGAGTACCAAATCGCTGGCCCCGGCCTCCTCCACCAAGGGTGTCAGATCCTCGAAAACACGCCGGCTCAAATTGGCGAGGGCGTGAGAGATCGCTTCGACCCGCGACGGCGTGCTCGCGCGCAGGAAGCCGATCAGCCAGGGCATCAAGCGCGGCAGATAGGACCAGCGGATGGTGAGCGGCGACATCGGGTCCATCAGCATGCCCGGCACCTGGGCCAGCACGCCCGGCATGGCGACGGGTGCGACATTCGTATTGGCAAGCACCCCGGCATTGCCGAAGGAACAGCCCTGGCCAGGCTCGTCCGGATCGACCAGCGTGACCGCCCAGCCCTCGCGTTGCAGGGTGAAGGCGCTGCATACGCCGACGATGCCGGCGCCGACGACGACGGCCTTGCGGCCGGGGGCTGCGGTCATTTGCGTTTCCTTCGCCGGGTTTTGGCCAGAGCCTCTAGAATTGCGATCAGGGCGGCATCGCGCTCGGCCGCCAGTTCGGCCACGCTGCGGCCCTGCACCTCGTCCGCCACGCCCGCGATCAGCTTGGGCCGGAGTTCTTCGGTCAGGCGCGGGCTGCCCAACGTATCCCACCAGGATTCGACGGCCGGGCCCAGATGCTCCAGGAAATTCGTCATGCCGCCCTCGCCACCGCCGAGATGGAAGGTCAGATGGGGCCCCATGATGGCCCAGCGCAGGCCGGGGCCGTGGGCGATGGCAGCGTCGATATCGGCGACGCTGGCGACCCCCTCGGCAACCAGATAGACCGCCTCGCGCCAGATTGCGGCTTGCAGGCGATTGGCCAGGTGGCCCGGCATTTCCCGGTTGATGCGGATCGCGCGCTTGCCGATGGCGTTATAGAAGGCGATCGACCAATCCACCGTCTCCGGCGCGGTCTTGGTGCCGCCCACCACTTCCACCAGGGGAATCAGATGGGGCGGATTAAAGGGGTGCCCGACAACGAAACGCTGAGGCCGCCGGCAGCTCCGGCTGATCACGCTCATCATCAGGCCCGAGGTGCTCGACGCCACCACCGTGTCGGCCGGGCTTGCCTTGTCGATGCGGGCGAGCAGGGGGATTTTCACTTCCTTGGTTTCGAGCGCGTTTTCCTGCACAAACTCCGCACCCTCCACCGCCTCTTCCGGCGTGGCGTGGAAGCTGATCTTGCTCCGGTCGGCCATGGCGCCCAGGCCTAGACGCTCCAGGGTCGGCCAGGCTTTGTCGATGAACTGGTTCATGCGGCCGGCGGCGTCGGGGGCGGGATCGGTCGCCCGCACCTCCAACCCCCGCGACAGGAAATAGGCCGCCCAGGACGCGCCGATCGTGCCCGTGCCGATCACGGCGACGCGACGGACTTCTTCCGGTTTCGGGCGCGCCACGGCGGCTCTCCCGCTAGAACCCGACTTGGTCGCCGCCCTTGAGGTCGAGCATGGCGCGCGCCTCCTTGGGGCTGGCGATCTCCAGCGACAGGTTCTCCAGGATGGTGCGGATGCGCGTGACCTGCTCGGCGTTCGATTTGGCCAACTGCCCCTTGCCGAGATAGAGCGAATCCTCCAGCCCGACGCGAACATTGCCGCCCATGATAGCGCCCTGGGTGATGAACGGCATTTGATGCCGTCCGGCCGCCAGGATCGACCACTGATACTGGTCGCCGAACAACTTGTCGGCGATGCGGCGCATATGCATGAGGTTCTCGGGATCGGCGCCGATGCCGCCGAGAATGCCGAAGATGGTCTGCACGAAGAGCGGCGGCTTGACCAGTTTGCGCTCGAGGAAATGGGCCAGCGTGTAGAGATGGCCGATGTCGTAGCACTCGAACTCGAAGCGCGTGCCGCACCCATCGCCCAATTGCTTGATCACGCCCTCAATGTCCTTGAAGGTGTTGCGGAAGATGAAATCCCGGCTGTTTTCCAGATGCTGGCGCTCCCATTCATGCTTGAAGCTCTTGTAGCGGTCGAGCATGGGGAACAGGCCGAAATTCATCGATCCCATATTGAGCGAGCACATCTCGGGCTTGGCCTTGAGCGGCGCGGCCAGACGCTCCTGAAGCGTCATGCCGTGGCCGCCGCCGGTCGTGATGTTGACCACGGCATCCGTCGCCTGCTTGATGCGCGGCAGGAACTGCATGAACACGGCGGGATCGGGCGTCGGCCGGCCATCCTTGGGGTCGCGCGCATGCAGATGCAGGATCGATGCCCCCGCCTCGGCCGCGCCGATCGCGCCCTCCGCCACTTCCTGTGGTGTGATGGGCAGGTATTCCGACATGGTCGGCGTGTGGATCGACCCCGTAACGGCACAAGTGATGATGACCTTGCGAGCGGCGGCCATGATGTTCTCCCGATCTGACTATCAGCGATCTACCCTAAGCATCTTCGGATATCCGATCAACCGGGGCTTACGCTCGACGAACTCCAGTCTTCTCGTCAAACGCCGGCCCGTGCACTGTGTCAAAAGGCCGCAAAGCGACGTCTGCCGGGCGGCCGAGTAGCAGATCGATGCGACCGAGCCGAAGTCGATTATCGCCGCAGCGTCGGCGGCTGACTTCACGCCCTCGAAAACACCCGCGTGATGCGATCGACGCCGCCGGAGATCAACGGCCAGAACGACAGGACGATCGCGAGCGTGGTGATCGATCCGACCAAGCCGTTCGACCAGAACACGCCGAGATCGCCGCCAGCGCCGATCATCGACAGCCGGAAGGCGTCTTCCGCCCGATTGCCCAGGACTAGAGCCAGCGTGAACGGTGCCAGCGGTATGCCGATCTTCTTGAACACATAGCCGACGACGCCGAACACCAGCATCAACCAGATGTCGAACATGGCATTATGAATGGCATAGGCGCCGACCGCGCAGGACACGACGATCATCGGCGCCACAGCGGAGAACGGCACGCGCAGGATGGCGGCGAAAAACGGCACGGTCGTCAGCACGATGACAAGACCGACGACGTTGCCCAGGTACATGGACGCGATCAGGCCCCAGACGAAGCTCTTGTGCTCGACAAACAGCAGCGGTCCCGGGTTAAGGCCCCACACCATCAGGCCGCCGAGCAGGATCGCCGCGGTGCCCGAGCCGGGAATGCCGAGCGCCAGCATGGGCAGGAGAGCGGCCGTCCCCGACGCGTGGGCCGCCGTTTCCGGAGCGAACACGCCTTCGATGCGGCCCTTGCCGAAGCTCTCCTTGTCTTTGGCGAACCGCTTGGCCAGGTTGTAGCCCATGAACGAGGCTGCGATCGCGCCACCCGGCGTGATGCCGAGCCAGCAGCCGATGGCGGCAGAGCGCAGCAACGTCACCCAGTAGCGCGGCAGGCTTTTCCAGACCTGCCACACCACGCGCAGGCTGATTCTGGCGGAATGGCCGCGCAGCGCCAGGCGCTCCTCCATGGTCAGCAGGATCTCGCTGATGCCGAACAGGCCGATCACGGCGACCAGAAAGTTGACGCCGCGATAGAGTTCGCTCCAGCCGAAGGTCATGCGCAGCTGGCCGGACACGGTGTCCAGGCCGACGCCAGCGAGCAGCAAGCCGAACGACATGGAGATGACGGTCTTGTGCTTCGCCTCGCGGCCGAGGCCGACGAAGGAGCAGAAGGTCAGCAGATAGACCGCGAAGAACTCGGGCGGACCGAAGCGTAGCGCGAAGGACGCGATGCCCGGCGCCAGAAAGGTGATCAGCACGACGGCGGCGAACGAACCGATGAAGGACGACGTGAACGCCGCGGTCAGCGCCTCGGCCGCCTTGCCCTGCTGCGCCATGGGATAGCCGTCGAAGGTGGTCGCCACCGACCAGGCCTCCCCCGGGATGTTGAACAGGATCGAGGTGATGGCGCCGCCGAACAGCGCGCCCCAGTAAATGCACGACAGCATCACGATGGCCGAGGTCGGGTCCATCGTGAAGGTGAGCGGCAGCAGGATCGCCACACCGTTCGGCCCGCCGAGCCCGGGCAGGACACCGACGAAAATGCCGAGGATGAGCCCGACCATCATCAGCGTCATCGTCTTCCAGGTCAGCAGGACGCCGAAGCCGTGCAGCAGGAGGCCGAGTGCTTCCATCCCAGCCCTCTATCGCCCGAACAGCGCTTCAAGCGGACCCTTGGGCATAATCAAATCGAATGCCAAGTCGAAGGTCGCGAACATGATAAACGCAAACAGGACGCTGGTGAGCAGCGACTTCCATAGCGCGATACGGCCGATCTTCCACATGAAGCCGGCGACGAGCAGGAAGCTCGCGACATACAGGCCCAGCCATTGCGTTAAAAGGCAGAACGCCAGGGTCGGAACGAAAACCTGCATGACCCGGCGCAGCTGATCGCGTGTGACGAAGGGCTTGTCGGCGCCGCCCCGGCCCCGGCCGGCCGCGACGATGCCATAGATGCAGGCGCCCGCCAGGATGATCGACAGATAGAACGGGAAATAGCCGGCCTGCGGGCCGGCGAAATCCCATGAATTGCCCGTGCGCCAGTTATCGAACGCCATGACCAGGGCGAGCGCTAACAGTAGCAGCGAGACGACGATGTCGACGATGCGGGTGTGGGTAACGGCCGGCGAGTGCGCCGGCGGCGCGCTCGGATCCTCGACGATAATTTCGGTTTCGCTGTTGCTCACGGTCATTTTTTAGGCGTGGCGCTCGATCACGGATGCCGCCCCCCCAACCGGGATCAGTTGGCAACGAAGCCGGCCTCGGCCATCAAATCCTTGTTGAGCTTGTCGTCCACTTCGAGAAACTTCACCATGTCGGCGCCGGTGAGGAACACCGGCTTGAGCGCCTGCTTCTCCATGTAGTCCTTGAAGTCGCCGGTCTGCACCAGCTTCCGGAACAGGTCGATGTAGAAGGCCGTCTGGTCCGGCGTCACCTTGCCCGGCAGGAACATCGCGCGCAGCATGAGGTATTGCACGTCGAGCCCTTCTTCCCGACAGGTAGGGATGTCGTTCCACGACTGCGTGTCCGTGACCTTGGTCTTGTATTCGATGCGCTCCTTGTCGAACACGCACAGCGCCCGCACCTGACCGGCGCGCCAGACCTCGAGGTTCTCCGAGGGGTTGTTGACGTTCGAGGCCGTGTGGTTGCCGACCAGTTGGGTTGCCGCCTCGCCGCCGGACCGGTAGGGCAGATAGGCGAACTTGGCGCCGGTCAGCTTTTCCATGAACACGGTCAGGACGTGGTCCTCGCGCTTCGACCCCGTGCCGCCCATCTTGAAGGGCGGGTTGGCGGCCTTGGCCGCCGCCACGAACTCCTTCACGGTCTTGTGGGGCAGCGTGGTGTTGTTCCAGAGCACGAACTGGTCGAGGGCGATAACCGACACCGGCGTAAGCTCGCGCCAGTTGAACGGAATTTTGGCCGACAGCGGCAGCATGTAGATGAGCGAATAGGCGATCAGTACCTTGTGGGCATCGCCATCGTTCGATTTCATGTACATCAGCGCCTCGGCGCCCGACGCTCCGCCCTTGAGGGAGACGACCATTGGCTGCTTCATCAGATTGTTCTTCTGAATCGCCGCCTGCATCATCCGCGCCATCTGATCGGACGCACCGCCAGCGCCGGCGGCGACGACGATCTCGACCGATTTGTTCGGCTCCCAGGCCGATGCGGCCGGCGCTGCCAGCGCACACCCGGCCAGCGCACTCGCTAGAAGACCAAGTTCGCGCAGTCCATTCGGCATGATCGTTTCCTCCTCTATGGATTTTGTCCCGCGCAGGTGATTCTTACTTGGGTCGATCTTGGCCTACGAAGCGTCGATTTGGCCATCGTTTTGTTTGACGCTGTCATCCCGCCGGCATCCGGGCCCCAGGGGCCCGTGCGGCCTGCACCCTTGGCTAAAGCGTTTCGACATTGCCGCAGACGCTGAGCGCCTGCCCCGAGATATTGGCACCGGCGGCCGAGCACAGGAACAGCGCCGTCGCCGCCACATCCTGCGCTGTCACCATGCGGCGCAGCGAGACTTTTTGCAGATACTGGTGCTCCATCTTGTCATAGGAGATGCCGAGGGCATCGGCGCGCGCCTGGATGACGCGGCGAATGCGCTCGCCCCGAACGATGCCGGGCAGGATGCAATTGACCCGGATGCCTTGGGGGCCGAGTTCGATGGCCAGACTCTTGGTTAGCCCGACAATCGCCCATTTGGTCGCCGCATAGGGCGTGCGAAAGGCGTAGCCCAGGCGGCCGGCAACCGAGGAAATTCCGATGATGACGCCGTGTCGGCTCTTCTTGATCAAGGGCACGGCGTGGCGAAGGGCATAGAATTGTCCGTTCAAGTTGATCGCCACCGTGCGGTCCCACTCGGCCGCTGCGATCTCGTCTACCCCACCGGTCGGCCCGGCGATGCCGGCATTGTTGACCAGCACGTCGAGCCCGCCCAGCGCCTTGCCCGCGCTCTTGAAAAAGCGCGCCATGTCGGCCTCGGACGCCACATCGGCCTTAACAGCGCCGATATCGGGCCGGGCCTTCGCGATATCAGCCAGCGCCTTGGCGTCGACGTCGCAGATTTGAACGCACGCGCCCTGGTCGGCGAAATGCTCGGCAATCGCCCGCCCGATGCCGCCGGCACCGGCTGTCACGATCACGCGCAGCCCCTTGGGAATTGTCGTCGGCAGCGCCTTCGCAGACTGTTTACGCACTTTGGCCATGACCTAAACCTCCAACGCCATGCCATCGCGCCCGGGATCGGCAGCGCCGCTCCATCGCTCGCCGTCGATCTTCAGGCCGTGGACGCTAGCGAAAACGTAGCCGCGCGGGTTGCGCACGACACCATAACCTTCAGCTTCGAGCGGACGGGTGACATAGGTCGGGATGCGATTGGACACGTCGATCATGTCGCTGGTGGCGGAGAAGCGCGGTGCCGCAATCGCCTCCAGGATCGACATGCCGTGATCGAGCACGTTCAGTATCGCCTGCATGACGCCCATGACGATCTGAGTTCCGCCGGGTGCGCCGATGACGAGGTGCGGCTTGTCATTCTTGAACACGATGGACGGGCACATGGAGCTGAACCGGCTCTTGCCCGGCATGATCGAGCCGGCGCGGCCGGGCCGGGGATCGAACACGCCCATGGCGCCGTTATACATGAAGCCCAGCCCGTTCGTGATCGCGCCGGACGGCATGCCCAGCGTATGGGTCATGGACACAGCGTTGCCATCGGAGTCGATGGTGGAGATGTGGGTGGTGTCCGCCGCCTCGGGCTTTTTCTCCAGGCGCTCCACCCGCGCCTTCTCGCCGCGTTTGATCTGGACCGCCAACTCGCTGGCATAGGCCTTGTCGGTCAGGCGCGCCGCGGGCACGTCGAAGAAATCGGGATCGCCGACATGGCGATCCTTGTCCGAGGTCGCACGCTTCATGGCCTCGGCAACCGTACGCATATAGGCCGTCGTGTTGTGGCCGAGCCCGGCCAAATCGAAATTCTCCAGGATGTTCATCATTTCGATCAGCATGATGCCGCCACCGGGCGGCCGGTTGGTCGCCAGGCGATAGCCGCGATAGCTGCCCCACATGGGCTCGGTCCGCCGGGTCCGATAGGATTTCAAATCCTCCAGAGCGATCAGCCCGCCTCCGGCTTTCATATCCGCGGCGATCTCGTGGGCGAGTTCGCCGGTGTAAAAATCCTCCGCGCCCTTGTCGGCGATGCGGCGGAGCGTGCGCGCCATGTCCGGGTTCTTGACCCGCGCGCCGACCGGCAAGAGTTCGCCATCGGGCCGGAAGAAAATGCGCCGGCCGGTTTCCGAAAAACGCAACCGGTCGATCACGGACACGCGGCCCATGCCGTCATCCTCGACCCAAAAGGCATGAACGCCGGGCCGCACGACGAAGCCGGAATCGGCCTGGGCAATCGCCGGCTTGATCACCTCTTTCCACGGCAAGGCGCCGAATTCGCTTTGGGCCTCGAAATAGGCTTTCAGATTGCCCGGCGTCGCGATGGCCTGATAGCCGATGTCGTTGACCCGGCCCTTCAAGATAAAGCCGAAGCCGTCGCGCGCCTCGCCCTCGATCAGATCGGCCCACATGTCGGGCCGGCCGGCGGCGGGCACACGGCCGTGGCAATCGATGATCAGGTGGGCCTTGCGACCGGGCATATAGATGTGAAGGCTGCCGAAACCGGCGATGCCAGTCATCAGGGGATCGACCACGCCCTGGACCAGCGCGCAGGCGATGGCGGCGTCGACCGCATTCCCGCCCTGCTTGAAGATCTCCGCGCCGGCCTCGACTGCCTCCGGCTGCGGCGCCACGATCATGCCGCGGGCCATGTTTGGCTCCCCCTATAGCTTCCTTCGCGAGTATGGGACGAGGCCGATGGGGATGCAATCCGGGCACATCAATCGGACACGCGCGCGCTCAACGGCGCGGCGGTTGTGATTTCGGGTCGAGCAGGAAGGTGAGCAGCGCGAAACGCCGCCCCCGGGTCGGCGGCGGCGCCTCATGGAGCAGCGAGCAGGAAAACACGATCGCGGCACCCCGGGGCGGGCGGTAGGTGTGGGGGCCGTATTCGGCAAAGCGCAGGCCGCCGCCCTCGAACTCGTCAGTATTGAGATTGATGGTGACGGCGAAGCGACGATGGGCAAGTGCGGGGATTAGATTGTCCCGATGGGGCTTGAAGAAATCGCCGCGCGCGCTGTCGTAGCTGCAAATGACGAAGCTATCCAGCTTGAATTCGTCGAAATAGAACGCCTTGGTGGTTTCCGCTGCGATGCGCGGGCCAATGGCCTGAGCAATCTCGCGCGCCAGAGCCATGTCGGTGACGCGGTGGTCGAGCCGTTTCTTGGCACCGTAGTTGATGGCCCGGCCCGTTTCGTTAAGCGTCGTGGCGACGCCACCCTCCTCGTGATCCTTTTGCCAGACCTCGATGAGCCGCTTGCACCAGCCATCATCGAGGACGTTGGGGATGATCAGGACGGGGGCCAATTCCTGCCGTTCCGTTGCCGGCGCCAGCGGCGGCAGGCGGCGCAACCGCTCGACCGCCGCCGCCACGGCATCCACGCCCAGCCCCGGCGCCACCTCGTTCACGCGTTGATTGGCGTCGAGCAAAAATAACAGCCCGTCCGAACTGGCCCGTCCAGCGCCTTCGGCATAGGCGGGGCCAACCCGTGCCTCGTGATCGCTGAGCACGGTAAATTCAATCCCGCCGCGGCGCGCGAGCGCCTCGGTCGCCTCCACCTTTTCGCGGCAAATTGCCAAGATCTGGCCGAGCGGTGCGATCTCGCCCTGACGCGCCGCCAGTGCCTCGAACCCGGCGTATCCTGGGCCCGCGCCGATCCGATCAAAGAAATAGAGCAGCATCGGCACGCCGCGACTGTACTCATAAAACATGGTCGCCGCGCTTGCCGTGCGTTGCAGGGCGAAGTTGGGCGCTCGGTCGCCGGGCTCGATACGCAGGGCCATGGGGGTTCCTTCCGAGACCCGATGTAGCGCCCCGACCGGATCGGCGCAAGCACGCAGCCCGCTGGCCCTATCGGACCGGAACGTGCGAAGCTGAGCAACGCCGCCCCGCAACCTATAAAGCATACGCGCCATGAGCGATATCAACACCTCCAAACGTCGCCGCAGCGGCCGGTCTCCGAGCGAGCGCACCACCGGGATTGCCCAACTGCCCTGGCGCCACGTCACCAATCGCTACCAACCCACCCTCGTGCTCGACCCCGAGCAGGTCGAGGCGATTCACGACGCCTCGCTCGACATTCTGGAGGAGATTGGCATCGAATTCCTGTCGCCGGCCGCCGCCGCCGCGATGGTGCGCGCGGGCGGCAGTCTTGGCGACGACGGGATACGCCTTCGACTCGATCGCGCTATGGTACTGGAGGCTGTGGCCCGGGCACCTGCCTCTTTCACATTGCACGCGCGCAACCCGGCCCATGACCTGACTTTCGGCGCCGGCCGAATCAATTTCGCAACCGTGGCCAGCGCGCCCAATGCCAGCGATCTCGATGGCGGGCGCCGGCCCGGCAACTTCGTCGACTTTCAGAATCTGGTCCGGCTCGGCCAGGCGCTCAACATCGTGCACATGATCGGCGGCTATCCGGTCGAGCCGACGGATTTGCCGGCGTCCGCCCGCCATCTCGATTGTTATTTGTCCATGATCGGACTGACCGACAAGCTGTGGCGGCCCTATGCGCTTGGCGGCGGGCGGATCGACGATGCCATCGAGATGGCGGCGATCGCCCGCGGCCTCGATCGCGACGGGCTGGCACTGAGCCCAAGCGTGATCACCAACGTCAACACCAATTCTCCCTTGCGCGTCGATGGCCCCATGCTGGACGGTCTGGCCGAGTTGGCGCGTGCGGGACAAGCCGTATCGGTGACGCCGTTCACGCTCGCCGGTGCCATGAGCCCGATTACGCTGGCGGGATCGCTGGCGCAGCAGAATGCCGAGGCGCTCGCCGTAATCGCCTATGCCCAGCTCGTGCGGCCGGGCACGCCGGTGATCTATGGCGGCTTCACCTCGAATGTCGATATGAAGTCGGGTGCACCCGCCTTCGGCACGCCCGAGAATGCGCGCGCCGCGCTGGCCGGCGGCCAACTTGCCCGGCGCTACAACCTGCCCTACCGGTCGAGCAATGCCAACGCGGCCAATGTGCCCGATGCCCAAGCAGCGTGGGAATCGATGATGTCGCTATGGTCGGCCGTGATGGGCCATGCGACGTTGATCATGCACGGCGCGGGTTGGCTGGAGGGCGGCCTAGTCGCGTCCTTCGAGAAGATGATCATCGACGCCGAGTTGCTCCAGACCATGGCCGTGTTCCTGGAGCCTATCGAGGTTACCCGCGAGACCCTGGGTCTCGATGCGATCCGCGAGGTGGGGCCGGGCGGGCATTTCTTCGGCGCGGCCCACACGCTGGCGCGCTACGAGACGGCCTTCTATGCCCCCATGCTGGCAGATTGGCGCAATTTCGAATCCTGGCGCGAGGCCGGAGGCAAGTCGGCCTATGAACGCGCCAACGGCATCTGGAAGCAGCTGCTGGCCGACTACCAACCGCCGCCGATCGATCCCGCCATCGAGGAAGCTTTGCAAGCCTATGTGGCCAGGCGGAAGGAGGCGATCGGCCGGACCCTGTGATGTCGCTCCCCTCGCACATTGCGTCGCTCGGCCTATACTGTCGGCTCGGTTTGGGGCTAGACTCGATGAACTGCGGTCGGCCCGCCCGATCGCCCGAACGAAAGGTCGCCATGACCCGCCTCACCCAGCGCCGTGCGGCCCGGCGCGCGCCGACCGGCCCGCCCCAACTGCCCTGGCGGCGGCTGCGCAATCCGTACCGGCCGCTCGAGATTCTCAGCGCCGATCAGATCGAGTTCATACACGAATCTTCGTTGGAAGTTTTGGAGCGGCTCGGCCTGGAGTTTCTGCACGACGCCACACTCGATCGTCTGGCGCGCGCGGGCGCCCGGGTCGACCGCGCGACCCGACGCGTGCGGTTCGATCGCGCCATGGTGATGGAGCTGGTTGCCAAGGCACCGGCGGAATTCACGCTCACGCCGCGCAATCCCGAACGTACCGTTATCATCGGCGGCAACCACATCAATTTCGGCGGCGTTGGCGGCCCGCCCAATTGCTCCGATCTGGAGGGTGGGCGGCGGCCGGGGAACTATAAAGATTTCTGCAATCTGCTCAGAGTCGAGCAATCGCTCAACATCCTGCACATGATCGGTGGGCAACCCGTTGCCCAGCAGGATAACCCGGCGGAAACCCGCCATCTCGACGCCTATTACGCCCTGCTGACGCTATCCGACAAGGCCTGGCAGGCCTCTGGCCTGGGTGCGGTCCGGCCGATCGATGCCATCGACATGATGTGCATCGCGCGCGGTATGTCGCGCGACGATCTCGCTCGGTCGCCAAGCTTGATGACCGTGATCAACACCAACTCGCCCTTGCGTGTGGACGGTCCCATGGCCGAGGGGCTGACCGCCATGGCCGAGCACGGCCAGGGTGTGATCGTAACGCCGTTCACGCTCGCCGGCGCCATGGCGCCGGTCACGATCGCTGGCGCGTTGGTGCAGCAGAATGCCGAAGCCCTCGGCACGATCGCGCTGGTCCAGTTGATCCGGCCGGGTTGCCCCGTCGTCTATGGCGGCTTCACCTCCAACGTCGACATGAAGTCGGGCGCGCCCGCCTTCGGCACGCCGGAATATACCCAGGCTGTAATCGCCGGCGGCCAGCTCGCCCGGCGCTACAAACTGCCCTACCGGTCGAGCAATGTGAACGCGTCGAACGCGGTCGATGCCCAGGCGGCCTACGAGTCGGAAATGTCGATCTGGGCCTGCGCCATGGCCCATTGCAACGTCGTCTATCACGCCACGGGATGGCTGGAGGGCGGGCTGGTCGCATCCTTCGAGAAAATGATCCTGGATGCCGAGATGTTGCAGATGATGGCCGAGTTCCTGAAGCCGATGACGATCAACAAGGACACGGTGGCGATCGACGCCATGGCCGAAGTGGGTCCCGGCGGCCATTTCTTCGGCGCCAAGCACACGATAGAGCACTACGAAACCGCTTTCTACGCGCCGATCCTGTCGGATTGGCGCAATTTCGAGTCCTGGAAGGCTGCGGGCGCGCCGGACGCGCTGCAACGCGCCAGCGCAATCTGCAAGGATTTGCTCGCCAATTATCAACCCCCACCAATCGATCCCGCCATCGACGAAGCGCTCAAGGATTTCGTCGTTCGGCGCAAGCTCGAGCTGGAGGCCGCCCCCGCCTGACCGCCGGATACAACATTGTTGCATCAAGGAGCCCTTCATGCCCAGTCCCAAGTCCCTGCATTTTGCCAAGAAGTCCGTCGGCGTCGGCCTCAAGGATTTCGAACAGCAGATCGATATGCCGCGTATGCGCCAGCACCGCCTGGCCCAGCTCCAAGCTCAATTGCATCGGCTCGACTACGGCGGCGCGGTGCTCTACGACCCGATCAACATCCGCTACGCCTCGGGCAGCCGCAATATGACTGTATGGACGCTGCACAACGCGGCGCGCTACATGTTCGTACCCACCCAGGGCAAATGCATCTTGTTCGATTTTCATAATTGCGAGCATCTGTCGGACGGGTTGGAGACGATCGCCGAGGTCCGTCCGGCGCGCGGCTGGTTCTTCTTCTCCGCCGGCAATCGCCTTCAAGAAAAGGCCGAAGCCTGGGCCAAGGAGATGGCCGAACTGTTCCGCCAGCATTGCGGCGCCAACAAACGCATCGCCTTCGACCATATCGACCCGCCCGGCTGCCGGGCGTTGGAAAAGCTAGGCTATGAGATCAAGGACGCTCAGGAGCCGTGCGAACTCGCGCGCGTGATCAAATCGCCCGACGAAATCGCGTGCATGCTGCACGCCATCGCGGTCTGCGAGGTCGGCATGGCGCGCATGCGCGAATACATCGAACCCGGCGTCACCGAACAAGAGGTCTGGTCGGTTCTCAACGACACCAATAACCGCATGGGCGGCGAGTGGATCGAGTGCCGCCTGCTCAGCTCGGGCGGGCGCACCAATCCGTGGTTCAAGGAATGCAGCGAGAAGATCATTCGCCCCGGCGATCTCGTCAGTTTCGACACCGATCTGATCGGCCCGTTCGGCTACTGCGCCGATTTGTCCCGCACCTTCCTGTGCGGGCCGAGTAAGGCGACGGAAGAGCAACGCCGGCTCTATGGCCTAGCGATGGAGCAGATCCACTACAACATCGATTTGGTCAAGCCGGGTTTAAGCTTCAAGGAATTCTCCGAGAAGGCCTGGCGCATTCCCAACGAGTACCACGCCAACCGCTATTCCTGCGTCGCCCACGGCGTCGGCATGTGCGACGAATGGCCCAAGGTGACCCACGCGCCCGACCATGCGCGCTCCGGCTATGATGGCGAGTTGAAGCCAGGCATGACCATCTGCATCGAAAGCTATATGGGTGCGGAGGGCGGCGCCGAGGGGGTTAAGCTGGAGCAGCAGGTGCTGGTGACTGAAACCGGCTGCGAGGTCATGACCGTTTTCCCGTTCGAAGAACGACTGGGCGGATAGCGACGTTGCACGTTCAGCCGGGCGGGCTGTGCAAAATCTGCTCGCCCGGCTGTTGCCGATAAATGGAATCGGATTTCGGCCACGGTCGCCCAAACTAACTTGACGTCTTTTAATTAATTGAAATTGCTTAGAGTCTGTCCGCAAACATCAAGCGGGATTACAAAGCTTTCGCAGCATGAGGCGGATTGAAGCGAGGCGCAAGAATGCGAGCGCCTTGCGATTGAGGTTTTCCCAATCCTTGGCAAGCCTGCGGCAGCGATTGAGCCAGGCGATAGTGCGCTCGACGATCCAACGCTTGGGCAACACCACAAATCCTTTGGCGCGGTCGGAGCGCTTGACGATTTCAGTTTCGAGGCGCGGCAGGACTTTCGCCAAGGCCTTGTGGAATTCCGGCCCCTGATAGGCAGCGTCGGCAAAGAGCTTCTTCAAGAACGGATACATCCCGAACAGGGTCGCAAGCAGCCGGATGCCGCCATCGCGATCCTGGATATCGGCGGGATGAACGATGGCGTGAAGCAGCAAACCCAGCGTATCTACGAGAATGTGGCGCTTCTTGCCCTTGATCTTTTTGCCCGCATCGTAGCCATGCGGGTCGATCCAGGCCCCCCTTTTTCGGCGCTCTTCACGCTCTGGCTGTCGATGATGGCGGCGGTTGGGCTGGCTTCCCGTTCATCCTGCTCCCGGCACGCCACATAGAGCGCGTGATGGATGCGATCGAGCGTGCCGTCCCAACTCCACAGGTCGAGATAGCTGAACAGCGTGCTGCGCGGCGGAAGGTCCTTCGGCACCGCTCGCCACTGGCATCCCGTGCTCAAAACGTACATGATTCCGTTCACCACTTCGCGAACGTCGACGCGGCGCCTGTTGCCGCCACGCTTGGCCGGTGGGATCAAGGGTTCGACATGCGCCCATTCCTCGTCGGTCAGGTCGCTCGGGTATCGCAATTGGCTGCGGTCGTAACGCCGACGGTTCTCCTTCGTCCACATTCGGTGACCCTCCTCAAGTCAGATCACCTCTCTTGAATCATAAACGATTCAACAGATTCAACTTGTTTTTGGACAGATACTAAGGGAGTGTTGACTATGGGCGACGGGTATTACATCAACAGCCTTGGCATGACTTTCGGCGCCTACAATTCGGCGACCGGTCGGGCCGGAGATTTCGCATTCAATTTCCGCTTCGATAAGATATTCCTTGAATTCGGCGACTCCCAACCAAGCGACAAGGCGCTCCCCTACAGCGCGCAGTTTCAGTTCTACCTGGCGCCGCAGGCTGAGCTTCGCGCGGTCAACACCGCAATCGTTCAGCGCGTGGAATACAAGGCGCAGGCCGATGCCTATGAAATACAGGTGATGCCGACCGAGAATTCCGACTACTACATCACTTATGACTATGTCGGCGGTGCCACCCTCAAGCCGGGTGATCTGATCCAGAGCGGTCAGGTCATCGGCCATGCCAATGGCGTGGTCAACAATGCGACATGGGCGCCGGAAGTGGTGGTCGCCTTGCAATCCTCGAATGTCGCGGTGACGCCTTGGACCTATTTCAATCCGACGACGGTCGAGGCATCGCGCAGCGGACTGCGGGACTTGTTGACCGATTGGGAAGCCTACAAGGGCAATCGATCGATCTATGATGAGTCCGCCTGGTTCGATGTCGGCGCGAAAGGCGCGGCAGAGTTGGCGCTGCGCGACAATCCCCTGCTGCGCACCGGCACCAGCGGCAATGATGTGTTCCAAGGCAGCGGCGGCAAGGATTTCATCTCCGCCGGCGCCGGCAACGATGCCGTGACCGGTCTGACCGGCGAGGACGAACTGCAAGGCGGCAGCGGCAACGATATGATGTTCGGCAACCAGGGCGTCGATTGGCTGCGCGGCGAGGCGGGCAACGACACCATGTTCGGCGGTCAGGATGCCGACATTGTTGCCGGCGGCAGCGGCGATGACGTTATCTATGGCAATCGCGGTAACGACGCGGTTCTTGGCGATGACGGTTCCGATCGCCTCTATGGCGGCCAAGGCAACGATACCATTACCGGAGGTGCGGGCAACGACGCGCTGTTCGGTGGCGGCGGCGATGATCTGCTCTACGGTGGCGTCGGTGCCGACACCTTTATTGCCGGCGCTGGCGCCGATCGGATCGGTGATTTCAATTATGGGCAGGGAGACCGCATCGCCCTGGCGGCGGGGGCCACTTACGCTATTGGCGCCAATGCAGCCGGTGAGGCTGTGGTCGATCTTGGCGGCGGCGCGACCGTCACGCTCGTGGGCATCGTTCCCGCCGCAATCGGTGCCGACTGGTTTATCCTAGCCTAATACTAGGGCGTGTCCTCAATTGGGGGATTCCCAAGATTCGATTTGCGTGATTCATAGGAGGTCGGCTTGTTGAGGGGGCTGACCAATGACGCGACGCTATGGCTTGCGCGACGACCAATGGGAGCGGATCAAAGACGTGTTGCCCGGCCGC
>SHVW01000015.1 GCA_009694085.1 Alphaproteobacteria bacterium | reverse complement strand
AAAAATGATCGAGGATCGACGGGGAACGCAGGGGCTGCCTGGACATGGGGGCTCCGCTCTTGCGAAGCTCCCTATGAATCACGTTCGCGACCCAACTGCACCACCTGTTAACCTGAAGCGATTGCCCTGTTTCGCTCGCCGCGCCCGATTGACATTGCCCGCCATCGGTCTAGACTCACCCCCGCGTCGCTAACCGACGAACCCTGTGGGAGAGGCCGGCCTCAAGCCGGCGCCGAAGGAGCAACCGCCCCGGAAACTCTCAGGCAAAAGGACCGCAGGGGGAGGAATCTCTGGAAAGCAGGCGAGCCCATGCGGGCCCGCCTCACCGACGAGGAAAACTGCGCGACCCGAATGTTTCGGACCGTGCGGCCAATCTTTCAGGTCCGAGGACAGAGGGGGCGGCCCGCCGGATCATCCGGCGGCGGTCGCATCTCGCTGTCGGAGGATCTGGAACCCCGTGTCGGAACCGCAAAACGAAGCCCCACTCGCACACACGCCGCTCCACGGCCTGCATGTCGAGCTTGGCGCCAAGATGGTGCCATTCGCCGGCTACGACATGCCGGTCCAATACCCCACCGGCATCCTGGCCGAGCATAACCATGCCCGCGCCGCCGCCGGCCTGTTCGACGTGTCCCATATGGGTCAGGTTCGGCTGGACGGCGCCGACGCCGCGCGCGCGCTGGAATCGATCTCGACCGCCGATTTGCAGAGCTTGCCGGTCGGTCGCCAGCGCTACAATCTTTTTACCAATGACCGCGGCGGCATTCGCGACGATCTGATGGTGACCAATGTCGGCAATCATTTGTTCGTCGTCGTCAATGCCGGGTGCAAGACGACCGACATCGCCCATATGCGCACCACCATCTCAGCGCGCTGCCAGATCACGGAATTAGCCAACCGCGCGCTGCTGGCCTTGCAGGGGCCGGCCGCCGGCGCGGTCATGGCGCGGCTGGCGCCGGAATCGGCCAAGATGGTGTTCATGACCGGGCGCGCACTTAACGTGTCCGGCCATGACTGTTTCGTCACCCGCTCGGGCTATACCGGCGAGGATGGTTTCGAGATTTCGGTCCCCGCCGCCAACGCCGACGCGCTCGCGCGTTTGCTGCTCAAGCAGCCCGAGGTCAAGCCGATCGGGTTGGGCGCGCGCGATTCCCTGCGCCTGGAAGCCGGGCTCTGTCTCTACGGTCACGACATCGACGAAACCACGACGCCAGTTGAGGCCGATCTGGTCTGGGCGATCGGCAAGGCTCGGCGCGCATCCGGCGGTTTTCCCGGCGCTGCCGTGATCCAGGAGCAATTGGCGCGCGGGCCGGCGCGTAAGCGCGTCGGCATCCGGCCCGAGGGCAAGGCGCCGGCGCGCGAGCATACCGAATTGACCGACACATCCGGGCGACGGATCGGCGAGATTACCAGCGGCGGCTTCGGGCCGACCGCCGGCGGCCCCATCGCCATGGGCTATGTGGAGACCACATCTGCCCAGCTCGACACGCCCGTTCTGGCGGTCGTGCGCGGCAAGCCGCAGCCGGCGCGCGTGGCACCGCTCGTTTTCGTCAAGACCCGCTACTACCGCGGCTGAACGCAACAGGGGGAACGCATCATGGCGACCGTCAGGTTCACCGAGGAACACGAATGGATCAGCGTTGAGGGCGATATCGGCACGGTCGGCATCTCAGCCTACGCCCAGGAGCAACTGGGCGACGTGGTTTATGTCGAGCTGCCCGATCCGGGACAGAAGGTGACCAAGGGCGGCCAGGCCGCCGTTGTCGAATCGGTCAAGGCGGCGAGCGAGGTCTATTCGCCCGTGGCCGGCTCGGTAACGGAAAAGAACGACGCACTCACCGATACCCCCAACCTGATCAACGAAGACGCCATGGGCAAGGGCTGGTTCTTCAAGCTCAAGCTGTCCAGCCCGGGCGATTTGGAGGGGTTGATGGATCATGCCGGCTACGCCGCCTTCCTGGAGGGGCTGAAATAATGCGCTATCTGCCGCTCACATCAGCCGACCGCAAATCCATGCTGGCCGCAATCGGTGTCGCCGGGATGGACGATCTCTATCGCGATGTGCCTGCCGCCGCGCGCCGCACGGGTCTGGTCGATCTACCCGCCCACATGGGCGAGTTGGAGGTCGAGCGCCGGCTGAGTGTCATGGCGGCCAAGAATATCGCGGCGGGATCGGTGCCCAGTTTCCTCGGCGCCGGCGCCTATCGCCATCACGTGCCGGCCAGCGTCGATGCCTTGATCCAGCGCGGCGAGTTCTTGACCTCCTACACGCCCTATCAGCCCGAGGTGGCGCAGGGAACGCTGCAATATCTGTTCGAATTTCAAACCCAGGTGGCCCTGATCACGGGCATGGAGGTTGCCAACGCCTCCATGTATGACGGCTCCACCGCCTGCGCCGAAGCGGTGATGATGGCCAATCGCGCAACCCGGCGCAGCCGCGCCGTGCTGGCGGGCGGGCTGCATCCCCACTATCGCGCCATCGTCGAGACCTACGCCCATTATTCTGGTTTCACGGCTGAGTCCGGCGTGCCCGATCCCGCGGGCAATGAGGATCTCGCCAAGCGCATCGGCGCCGACACCTCCTGTGTGGTGGTCCAGAACCCCGACATGTTCGGCCATATCCGCGATCTGCGCCCGCTCGCCGAGGCGTGCCGCAAGGCTGGCGCGCTGCTGGTGGTTGTGGTGACCGAAGTGGTCTCGCTGGGCGCGCTGACGCCGCCGGGCGAAATGGGCGCCGACATCGTGGTGTGCGAGGGTCAGTCGATCGGCAACGGACTCAATTTCGGCGGCCCCTATGTCGGGCTGTTCGCCACACGCGAGAAATATTTGCGCCAAATGCCGGGCCGTCTGGCCGGCCAGACCGTCGACGCCGAGGGGCGGCGCGGCTGGGTGCTGACGCTGTCCACCCGCGAGCAGCATATCCGTCGGGAGAAGGCGACCAGCAATATCTGCACCAATTCCGGCCTGTGTGCGCTGGCCTTCACGATCCACATGTCGATTCTGGGCGAGGCCGGTTTCACCGGCCTGGCCAAACTCAACCACGCGCTTGCCGGCACGCTGGCCGACAAGCTCGCTGCCGTGCCCGGCGTGAGCGTGCTCAACAAGGCGTTCTTCAACGAATTTACGATCAAGCTGCCCAAGCCGGCGGATTTGGTGGTCGAGACCCTGGCCAAGCGCCGCATCCTCGGCGGCATCCCCGTCTCGCGCCTAATCCCGGGCAAACCGGATCTTGCCAATCTGCTGCTGGTGACGGCAACCGAGACCAATACCGAGTCCGATATGGATGCGCTTGTTGGCGCACTCAAGGAGATCGTGCGATGAGCGAGTGGAGTAAGGCGATCGGCGGCTTTACCGGCGGCAAGGGCGCGGTCGAAACCACCAGTGGCAATCGCGGCCTGCAAATCGAGGAGCCCTTGATTTTCGAACAGGGCCAGGATGGGCGCTGCGGCGTCGACCTGCCCGCCCTGCCCAAATCGGCGGAGCGCCTGGGCGGCCTCGCCCGCAAGGGCGCGATCGGCCTGCCCGGCCTATCCGAACCCCAAGTGGTGCGCCACTACACGCGGCTCAGCCAGAAGAACTATGCGATCGATGCCGGGCTCTACCCACTCGGCTCCTGCACCATGAAGCACAATCCCCGGCTCAACGAGAAGATGGCGCGGCTGCCCGGCTTTGGCGACGTTCATCCGCTCCAACCCGTGTCGACCGTGCAGGGCGCGCTGGAGTTGATCGACACGCTAGCCCATTGGCTGAAGATCATGACCGGCATGCCGGCGGTCGCCATGTCGCCCGCCGCCGGCGCCCATGGCGAACTCTGCGGCATGTTGTGCATCCGTGCCGCCCATATCGCCCGCAAACAGGACCACCGCCGCCGCGTGCTGGTGCCGGAATCGGCCCATGGCACCAACCCGGCCACCGCCGCCGTGTGCGGTTACACCGTCGATTCTATTCCGGCCGATGCCGAGGGCCGCGTCGACCTCGCCGCCTTTAAGGCCAAGCTCGGCCCCGACGTGGCCGCCATCATGCTGACCAATCCCAATACCTGCGGCTTGTTCGAGCGCGACATCATCGAGATCGCTAAGGCCATCCACGGGGCGGGTGGCTATTTCTATTGCGACGGCGCCAATTTCAACGCCATCGTCGGCCGGGTCCGGCCGGGCGATCTCGGCATCGACTGCATGCACATCAATTTGCACAAGACCTTCTCCACGCCGCACGGCGGCGGCGGACCCGGCGCCGGGCCGGTGGTGCTGAGCGCGGCGCTCGCCCCCTTCGCGCCAGTGCCCTGGGTCGTCCACGGCAAGGATGGCTATGCCGTCGCCGAGCAATCGGGCGCGGGCAATGAGGCGTTCGGCCGGCTCAAGGCCTTCCACGGCCAGATGGGCATGTTCGTGCGCGCGCTCGCCTATATGATGAGCCACGGCGCCGATGGCTTGCGCCAGGTCGCGGAGGACGCCGTGCTGAACGCCAACTACCTGATGGCGCGGCTCAAGGACGATCTGACGCCGGCCTTCCCCGGCCCGACCATGCATGAAGCCCTGTTCGACGACCGCTTCCTGAAAGATACCGGCGTCACCACGCTCGATTTCGCCAAGGCGCTGATCGACGAGGGCTACCACCCCATGACCATGTATTTCCCCCTGGTCGTCCACGGCGCCCTGCTGATCGAGCCGACCGAGACGGAGAGCCGGGAAAGCCTGGATCAGTTCATCGAGGTCTGTAGTGCCTTGGCGCGCCGGGCCAAGACGGCGAACGACGCCCAGGCCTGGTTCCATGACGCGCCGCGCTATACGCCGCGCCGCCGGCTGGACGAAACGGCGGCGGCGCGCAAGCCGGTGTTGCGCTGGAAACCGGAGGTGCCGGCCAAGGCGGCGGAGTAGGTTGGGTGCAATTTTCGCATCGCTGCCGAATCGAAACCGCCGACTCGTGTTATATTGCTTCCAACAATAAAATGACGGTGCGTGCGGGGCCATCAGGTCCGGAGAATGCTGGAATGAGAGCCTGTACCGTTCAAAACAAGGGCAAGCACCGGGACCGGCGCGTTCGTAACCACGGTGTCGTTCTCGATCTCCTCGGCGAGACCTTGCCGGTGGTCGATTGGTCGCTCGGCGGCATTGCGGTTGAGCGTTGCCTGGCTCCCGTGCAAATCGGCACCGAGATCGACGCGACGCTGCGGCGCAATGGCGAACCCGCGCAGTATCCCGTCCACCTCACGGTCACACGCATCGACAATGAAACCCAGGTGATGGCCGCGAGTTATCGGCAATTATCGGGCGAGGCGTTTTCTTTCCTGGAAAAGCTACAGATCAACCGGCACCGTTAGGCCGATCCTCCGCCAGCCGTGCGAACAGGACGTGATCCTGCCAGGCGCCGTTGATGCGTAGATATTTGCGCGCGCGGCCCTCTTCCTGGAAGCCGGTCCGGCGCAGCAGCGAGCGGCTCGGCATGTTACCGGGCAGGCAGGCAGCTTCGACCCGGTGCAGATTGAGCTTGTCGAAGGCGTAGGCGACCACGGCGGCGACCGCGTCGCTCATATGGCCTTGGCGGGCATAGGGGCGGCCGATCCAGTAACCCATGCTGGCGGATTGGGCGACGCCGCGGCGCACATTGCTGAGCGTGACGCCGCCGAGCAGCGTGTCGTCGGCGCGCGAAAAGATAAAAAAGGCGTAGCACAGATCCTCGTCCCAATCCTTGACCGAACGGCTGAGCCGACGGCGATAGGCCGCCTGGGTCAAGGCATCGGCCGGCCAGACCGGCTCCCACGGCGCCAGGAAATCGCGGCTAAGCGCGCGCAGCTCCTCCCATTCCTGCCAGTCGCCGGGCCGGGCCGGGCGCAGAAAAATATGGCGGCCGACCAGCCGAGGCTCCGGCCGCGACGAACGAAACAGGGCGAGGACCACGGGCGCGCTTTCCCCCGGGGCAGTGGCAAGGCGTGGATTATGCCAGCCGGGCAGCGATGGCGTCGAGAGATTCCAGACGACGAAGCGGGCCAACCGCGGCAAGCGTGGGCGGGGTCGCCAGCAGGCGCTTGACCACGCGGCGCACCGCCGCCTCGTCCACGGCCTCCACGCGCCGGACCAGCTCTTCCGTCGGCAGCACGCGGCCGTGGATCAGCAAATGGTTGGCCATCTGCTCGGCGCGCGAACTCGTACTTTCCAAGGACATCAACAGGCTCGCCTTGAGCTGGGCGCGGGCGCGCTGCATTTCCTCGGCGCCGATTTCAGCGGCAGCGCGGTGGAATTGTTCGCACACCACCGGAACCAACTCCGCCACATCGTTTTCGCCGGTCCCGGCATAGACGCCGAACAACCCACCATCGCGGTAGGAACCGGCAAAGCTGTAGATCGAATAGACCAAGCCGCGCTTTTCGCGCACCTCCTGAAACAGCCGCGACGACATGCCGCCACCGAACAAAGTGGAGAACACGGCGGCCGCGTAATAATCGGGATCGCCATAGGGCAGCCCGCCCAGGCCGATCACCATATGAACCTGCTCCAGATCGCGCTCGTCGCGCTTTTCGCCGCCGGCATAACGTGCCGCATCGGTCGTGGTCTTACGCTCCGCCGGCAGCACGTCGAAGGCGCGCTGAGCCAGGTCGACGACGCGCTCGTGCTCCAGCCGCCCGGCCGCCGCCAGCACCATATTGGCCGCGCCGTAATGCCCGGTCATGTAGCCGCGGATGGTGTCGCGCGACAGGGACGATACGATCTCCGCCGACCCTAGCACCGGCCGACCCAAGGACTGATCGGGAAAGGCCGCGAGCTGGAAGTGATCGAACACGATGTCGTCGGGTGTGTCCTGGGCCTGGCCGATCTCTTGCAACACCACGGCACGCTCGCGCTTCAACTCGGCCTCGTCGAAGGCACTGTGCTGGAGGATATCGGCCAAGAGATCGACGCCGAGCGCCAGATCCTCTTTCAATATCTTGGCGTAATAGGCGGTCTGCTCGCGCGCGGTATAGGCGTTGAGATGGCCGCCGACCGCCTCGATCTCCTCGGCGATCTTGAGCGCCGAGCGGCGCGCCGTGCCCTTAAAGGCCATGTGCTCCAGCAAATGGGCGACGCCGTTGATCTCGCGCGCCTCGTGGCGCGTGCCGACATCCACCCACATGCCGAGCGACACGGTTTCCACCGTCGTCATCTCGTCCGTGGCGACGCGCAGGCCCGAAGGCAGCGTTGTGACGCGCACGCTCATGTTGTTTCCTTCCGGCGCGCGTGGCGCGCCACAAAATTTTGAACTTGGCCCAGATCGTTGGGCGTGACGTTGACCAACTCCGGTCGCCGGAGAAGATTGGCCAGGCGCTGAGGCAGAGCGGGCCGAATGCCGGTTGCTGCCTCGACCGCGTCGGGAAACTTGGCCGGATGGGCGGCGGCGAGCGCCACCATG
Source organism: Alphaproteobacteria bacterium (assembly GCA_009694085.1). Taxonomy (GTDB): domain Bacteria; phylum Pseudomonadota; class Alphaproteobacteria; order SHVW01; family SHVW01; genus SHVW01. The sequence continues at coordinate 30,368 of SHVW01000015.1, read as the reverse complement.
GGCATGGCCGGATCGCGCCAGCACCTGAGGGCAGCGGCAACGCCGACCGCGCTGTGTGGGTCGAGCAACTCGCCCGTTGCTTCGTAGGTCTCGCGAATCTGCGTCTTGGTACCCTCGTCGTCGAGGCGGTAGCCGTCGAATATAGCGCGCGCGCGCTGCCAGCGTTCGTCCGGCATCTTTAGCTTACCGGACTTGCGGAATTCGCCGAGCGCCGCGGCGACCGCGGCACCGTCGCGATCATAGAGGTCGAACATCAGGCGCTCGAAATTGCTGGAGACCTGGATATCCATACTGGGCGACAGCGAGGGTTCGACCGCTGAAATCTTCATTTCCGCACTGTCGAAGAAACGGGCCAAGATGTCGTTGCGGTTGGTACCAACCACGAGCTGGCCGATGGGCAGGCCCATGGCGCGCGCGGCATAGGCGGAATAGATATTGCCGAAATTGCCAGTCGGCACGGCGAAGGCGATTTCGCGGCGCGGCGCGCCCAGCGCCACCGCGGCGGCCACGTAATAGACGATCTGGGCCATGATGCGGGCCCAGTTGATCGAGTTAACCGCCGACAGATTGTGGCGGTCGCGGAACGCCATGTCGTTGAACATGGCCTTCACCAGATCCTGGCAATCGTCGAAGCTGCCCTCGATCGCGATGGTGTGAACGTTGGATGCCTCCACCGTCGTCATTTGGCGGCGCTGCACCTCCGACACCCGCTCATGGGGATAGAGGATGAAGATATCGACGGCGTCGCGGTCGCGGCAGGCCTCGATAGCGGCCGATCCGGTATCGCCTGAGGTGGCGCCGACGATGGTCACCCGCTCGCCCCGGCGCGTTAGCACACGGTCGAATAACCGGCCCAACAGTTGGAGCGCCACATCCTTGAAGGCAAGTGTCGGCCCGTGGAACAATTCGAGCAGCCAGAAATTGCGGTCGAGTTGCTTCAGCGGCACGACGGCGCGATGGCCGAAACCGGCATAGGCTTCGCGCGCCAGATTGGCGAGAACGGCACTATCGACCCGGCTGCCCGCCAGGAAGGGCGCCATCACGCGCGCCGCCAGCTCGGCATAGCTCAACCCGGCAAAGGCGATCAGATCGTCCTCGCTCAGACGCGGCCAGGTCTCGGGCACGTAAAGTCCGCCGTCGCGCGCCAGCCCGGCGAGCATGGCGCCTTCGAAGTCGAGCGCCGGCGCGGCGCCGCGCGTGCTGATGTAACGCATGGACATTGGGAACCCCGACCCATCGCGAGGCACTCCCGTAGCATAGCGCCACCACCGAGGCCAGCGCGTTTAAATCAATCCTAACGCATTGATAAATATGTGCTTAATTAAACAGAGCGATGACCGCTTCGATCTCGATGGTCATGCCCGTGTAGAGGCTGGGCAGACCGATCGCCGTGCGGGCATGGTGGCCGGCCTCGCCGAACACCTCGACAAATAAATCGGAGCAGCCGTCGATCACCGCCTCATGCTCGGCAAAGCCGGGCGCGGCGCGCACCATGCCGAACACCTTAACCACCCGGGCGACCCGGTCGAGATCGCCCAGATGGTGCTGCATGACCGCGAGAAGCTGGATGCCGGTGAACCGGGCATGCTCGCGCGCAGCCGCGACCGAGACATCGGCGCCGACCACGCCGCACCGGAGCATGCCATCCGGCCCAATCGGATCGTTGCCGGCAAGGAAGACGAGCACACCGGTCGCGGCGGCCTGGACGTAACGCGCCGACGGCATCGCCGGCTTGGGCAGAACGATGCCCAGCGCCGCCAAACGCGTGGCGGCCCCCACGGTGCGGCCCTAGACGATTTCGACGATCGCCTCGATCTCGACCGGGATATTGCTGGGCAGGGAGCCCATGCCGACGGCCGAGCGGGCATGGCGGCCGCGATCGCCGAACACCTCGACGAACACGTCGGAACAGCCGTTGATCACTTTGGGCTGGTCGCCGAAGCCGGGCACGGCGTTGACCATGCCCAGCACCTTGACGATCCGGCTGACCCGGTCGAGATCGCCCAGCTCCTGACGCATGACCGCGATCAGCACGAGGCCGACGGTGCGGGCGAATTTATAAGCCTCTTCCGTCGTGAAATCCTTGCCGACGATGCCGATCGGCCGCTTGCCCGCGATTTCCAGCGGGCCCTTGCCCGCCAGGAACATCAGATTGCCGGTCTGCACGGCATGGACATAGTTGCCCATGGCCTTGGGCACGGGTGGCAATTCGATGCCGAGTTTCTTGAGCTTTTCTTCGATCATGGCCATAACGGTTCTCTCCCCGGTTTAGTGCTGGAAATCAGATGTCGGTGATGCGGGCTGACCCCTCACCCTCCCCATTACTAACGCAACGGGTCCCCTCCCTCTCCCCCGTTGGGGGCGAGGGCTATCCGATGCACTCCCTCGCCCCACGAAGCGGGGAGAAGGTAGGGTGACGGGCGGTCGATGCGAGTCGCGCATGTCTGCAATCTATCTCTACGACAGGTAACGGGTTTCCAGGTGCCGCTTATAGGTGGCGACGTCGAGCGGCCGGCCGGTCGCGGCGCGCAGCAATTCATCCGTGCTCACTAGCGAGCCGTGGCGGTGAACATGCTTGCGCAGCCAGGTCAGCAAGGGCCGGAAATCGCCGCGCCCGATGCCGGGCAGCACGTCGCCATCGGCTTGGGCTGCCGCGTCGAACAACTGCGCGGCGGCGATGGCGCCCATGGTGTAGGTCGGGAAATAGCCGAAGGCGCCGTCATACCAGTGAAGGTCCTGTAGGCAACCCTGGCGATCGCTCGCGGGCACCGTGCCGACCAATTCCCTCATGCCGTCGTTCCACGCGCCGGGCAGGTCGGCCAAGGTAAGGTCGCCGGCGATCAAGGCGCGCTCCAGCCGATAGCGCAGGATGACATGGGCGGGATATGTCGCCTCGTCGGCATCGACTCGGATCAGGCCGCGCTCCACATGGGTGTAGTGACGGTAAAGGTTATCCGCTTCCCAGGCCGGGCCGGCGCCATCGAAGGTCCGGCGCAGCAGGGGTGCGGCATAGTTCAGGAACGCCTTGGACCGGCAGGCCTGCATCTCGATCAGCAGAGACTGGCTTTCGTGGATGATCATGCCGCGCGCCTTGCCAACGGGTTGCTGGCGCCAATCGCGCGGCAGGCCCAGCTCGTAAAGCGCGTGGCCGGTTTCATGCATCACGCCCATCAGGGCCGGCATGAAATCGTCTTCGCGATAGCGCGTGGTGATGCGCACATCGTCCGGCGTGCCGCCGGTGAAGGGGTGCAGGCTGGTGTCGAGCCGGCCGCGCTCGAAATCGAAACCGGCCGCGGTCATTAGTTCAAGACCAAGCGCGCGCTGCCGCGCCTCGGGAAACGGTCCGGCCAGTGGCAACATGGGCGGACCCGCCTTCTGGTGCTCGATCACGCGGCCGATGAAGCCGGGCAGGAAGCGGGCGAGATCGCCGAACAACGCATCGATCGCGGCGGCGCGACCGCCCGGCTCGTATTGGTCGAGCAGCGCGTCATAGGGCGTCAGGCCCAGGGCCGCCGCCTTAGCCGCCGCCGCCTCGCGCGTCAGGTCGAGCACGGTTTGAAGCTGAGGCCGCACGGCAGCGAAATCGCCGGCCGGGCGCGCCCGGCGCCAAGCCATCTCGCAGGCGGAACAGGCGCGCGACATGCGCTCCACCAAATCGCCGGGCAAGGCGGTCGAATGGCGCCAGATGCGCTCGACCTCGCGCAGATTAGCCTGCTGCCAGATATCGAGCCCGTCTTCGCCGCGCGCCGCCGGAATCAAATCGGCCAGCGCGGGATTGACGATCATCTCATGGGCCAGCACCTTGAGGGTGGCGAGTTGCTCGGCCCGGCCCTCGGCACCGCCCGCCGGCATGGTGGTCTGCTGATCCCATTGCAGCACCGCCGAGGCCTCTTCCAAAGCGTTGATGCGGCGGAAGCGGCGCTCGATCTCACCATAGGCGCTATTGGGTCGCATCGACCTGTTCCCGGCGGTGTTTGCGGACATAGATGCCGTACATAACAGCGAAGACCAGCGCCAGGCTGAACCAGGTCAGCGCGTATTGCAGGTGATCGTTGGGCAAATTGACCCGGGTCTGGCCGCCGATAGGCGAGCCGCCCGGATTGGGCGCGGGGCCGGCATCGACCAGGAAAGCGGGCGCGGGCTGAATGCCGACTTTGGCCGCAATGGCCGGCAGGTCGACCCAGATCCACAGATTGCGCTGGGGATCGTTGGCCGGCGCCGCAAACCAGCCGCCGCGCCCGCCCATTCGGATCAGGCCACCGACCGTCACCTCGCCCGCCATTTGGCCGGCGGCGCGGGTGGCCGGATCGCGCTTGGCGGTCGGGACCCAACCGCGATTGATCAGGATTTCGCGACCGTCGGCCAGGCGAAACGGCACGATGATCTGAAAACCGACATTGCCGCGATCGGTGGTGGCGGCCAGATGGACCTCGCGCGAAAAATCGAACCGGCCGGAGACGACGACGCGGCGGAATTCGGTCGCCGCCGCCGCCGCCTCGTCCGCGGGCAATGCCGTCAGCGGCGGCGCCATCACCCGCGCCTGCCGCTCGGCAATCAAATCCGTCTTCCAGCCGAGCCGCTGGACCTGCCAGATTCCGAGTGCGAGCCCGACCAGCACGGCTCCCAGGCTGATCGCGCTCGGCCAAAACAAACTGGCGCGCCGGGTCGTCTCAGACATCGCGATCCTCGGTATAGTCATGGGCGCGGTGGCGATATTGCAGCGCGATCATCGCGCCCTTCAAGGGCCTTAGCATGGCGAGCGCGCCGCCCAGGATAACCGGCGGCCAGAGCACGAGATGAAGCCAATAGGGCGGCTCGAACCGGGCCTCGACCCACAAGGCCATGGCGACCACCACCGCACCCAGGACCAGGATGATGAACACGGCGGGCCCGTCGCCCGAATCGTGCCGGTGCAGCGCCAAGCCGCAAGAATTGCAGGTCTCCGCGACGGTCAGGAAACCGCTATAGAGCGGGCCGCGACCGCAGCGGGGGCAGCAGCAGGCTAGGCCGGCGGCGATAGGGCCGAGCGTGCCAAAGCTGGGAGGGGGCGCGGGCTCCAAAGACCGCGCCCGCGCCAATTCCCGTTAGTGGCCCGCCGTCGGGCCGGCGCCCCACCAGTAGATGCAGCAGAACAGGAACAGCCAGACTACATCGACGAAGTGCCAGTACCAGGCCGCCGCCTCGAAGCCGAAATGATGCTCCGGCTTGAAGTGGCCCTTGAGCGCGCGGAAGAAGCAGACGATCAGGAAGATCGTGCCGATGATGACATGGGCGCCATGGAAGCCGGTCGCCATGAAGAAGGTCGAGGAATAGATGCCGTCCTTGAAACCGAAGGCGGCGTGGCTGTACTCGTAGGCCTGAACCGCGGTGAACAGCAGGCCGAGCAGGATGGTGATCGCCAAGCCCTGCAACGTACCCTTGCGGTCGCCCGAGATCAGGGCGTGATGCGCCCAGGTGACGGTGGTGCCCGAGGTGAGCAGAATCAGCGTGTTGAAGAAGGGCAAGTCGAAGGGATCGAAGGTGGCGACGCCCTTGGGCGGCCAGACGCCGCCAGTCGCCTCGCGCGGGAACAGGGACATGTCGAAATAGGCCCAGAACCAGGCGACGAAGAACATTACTTCGGACGCGATGAACAGCGCCATGCCATAGCGCATGCCGAGCTGGACGATCGGCGTGTGATGGCCCTCGAAGGTCGCCTCCTTCACCACGTCGCGCCACCACATCAGCATGGTGTAGAACGTCCCCAGCAGGCCGATGATCAACAGCCAACTGCCCTTGCCGTTCATGAAGAAGATCAGTCCGGCGGCGAGCGCGGCAATGGCGACCGTGCCGATGATCGGCCATGGGCTCGGATCGACCAGGTGATAGGGATGTTTGTTGGCGTGACTGTCGGCCATGATCGTTCCTCTTTGCTGCGGGCGTCCCGCGTGGGGCGACCGCCTTGTTCACTCAGTTGATCTTGAAATCCTTGGTAAGCGCCGATGTGCGCGCCGGCTCGGGCGTCGGCGCGCGGAAGAAGGTGTAGGACAGGGTGATGGTCTTGACCTCGTCGAGGTTGCGATCCTCGTTGATCGCGGGATCGACGAAGAACGACACCGGCAACTCCGCGCTTTCGCCCGGCTTCAGCACCTGCTCGGTGAAGCAGAAGCAGTCGATCTTGCTGAAATAGAGGCCGGCCTTGGCCGGCGTCACGTTGAACGTGGCGGTGCCCGTGATGGTCTGGCTAGTCCGGTTCTCGGCCCGGTAATAGGCGAGATGGTTCTCGCCCACCTTGACGTCGATCTGGCGCTGCGAGGGCCGGAATATCCAGGGCATGTCGCGCGCGGTATCGGCGTTGAAACGCACGGTCATCATGCGCTCGATCACCCGGTCGGCGCCCTGCTCGGCGCGCTGGGTGGTGCCGCCATAGCCGGTGACCTGGCAGAACAGCTTGTAGAGCGGCACCGAGGCGAAGCTGAGCCCCACCATGCCGGCGACCACGCCCGATAGCACCAACGCCGTTCTGCCGTTGCGTCCGAGCGCCGTCATGTCAGGACCCGCCCATGCGCACGATGGTAACGATGTAGAAGATCGTCCCCATCGCCAGCAGCACGCCGGCGAGCGCGATGTTCTTGGCGCGGCGGCGGCGGCGCACATCGGCCGATTCGCGCGTGTCGGCCATGGCGATCACGACGCGAAGACCTGCATGACCGCGCGGTCCGCGACCAGCAGCGCAAAGACGAGGAAGAGATAGAGGATGGAATAGGCGAAGAGATGCTTGGCCGCGCGATCCTGATTGCGGCCGTCGCGATCGACTAACACGCGCAACGCAAGGGCGACCAGTCCGATACCCAGGACCGCGGCGCCTGCGGCATAGACGAGCCCGGAGGCGCCCAGCCACCAGGGCGTCAGCGTGACCGGCACGAGCAGCACGCTATAAAGCAGGATTTGCCGCTGGGTTTCGCGCCGGCCCAACACCACCGGCATCATGGGCACGCCGGCACGCGCGTAATCTTCGGAGCGGTAGAGCGACAGCGCCCAGAAATGGGGCGGCGTCCACATGAAGATGATGGCGAACAGGGCGAGCGAGACCAACGACACGTCGCCGGTGACGGCGGCCCAGCCGATCATCGGCGGGAACGCGCCAGCCGCGCCGCCGATCACGATGTTTTGCGGCGTGCGGCGCTTCAGCCACATGGTATAGACGAAAACATAGAATGCGACGGTCAGCGCCAGCAGCGCCGCCGCCGGCCAATTGACCGCCAACCCCATGACCAGCACGGACCCGATGGCGAGCACAGTGCCGAAACCGAGCGCTTCGCCCGGTTCCATGCGGCCCATGGGCAAGGGCCGGCCGCGCGTGCGGATCATGACCGCGTCGATGTCGCGGTCGTACCACATGTTGATGGCGCCGGACGCCCCGGCGCCGACCGCGATGCACAGAACGGCAACCGTCGCCAGCACGGGATGGATCGCACCCGGCGCCAGCAGCAACCCGACCAACCCGGTGAACACCACGAGCGACATGACCCGCGGCTTGAGCAGGGCCACATAGTCGCCCACGCCCGCACCCGCGAGCGAATCTGGGCGCGCCGTGTTGATGGCTGTGTCAGTCACCCCAGAGTATCTCCCGCCGATCGACCCGCGCTACTTAACGCGCGGCAGCTCCTCGTAGCTATGGAAGGGCGGCGGCGAAGTGACCGACCACTCCAGCGTGGTCGCACCCTCGCCCCACGGATTGTTCGCCACCTTCTCGCCCGCCGTGAAGGTCCGATAGATGATCCACAGGAAGAAGACGGTGGCCGCCGCCGACAGATAGGAGCCGTAGGAGGCGATCTGGTTCCACCCAGCATAGGCGTCGGGATAATCCGGGATGCGCCTGGGCATGCCGGCCAGCCCCAGAAAATGCATGGGGAAGAAGGTGATGTTGACGCCGATGAAGGTCAGCCAGAAGTGGAGCTTGCCTGCCCACTCCGGATATTGCCGGCCGCACATCTTGCTGAGCCAGTAGTAGAACCCGCCGAAGATCGCGAACACCGCGCCCAGCGACAGCACATAATGGAAATGCGCGATCACGTAGTAGGTGTTGTGCAGCGCGATATCGACGCCGGCATTGGCCAGCACCACGCCGGTCACGCCGCCGACCGTGAACAGGAAGATGAACCCGATCGCCCACAGCATCGGCGTCTTGAGTTCGATCGAGCCGCCCCACATGGTGGCGATCCAACTGAAAATCTTCACGCCCGTAGGCACGGCGATGACCATGGTGGCGGCCGTGAAATAGGCGCGGGTGTCGACATTCATGCCGACCGTGTACATGTGATGCGCCCACACCACGAAACCGATCACGCCGATCGCGACCATGGCGTAGGCCATGCCGAGATAGCCGAACACCGGCTTGCGCGAGAAAGTCGACACGATCTGGCTGATCATGCCGAAGCCGGGCAGGACCAAGATGTACACCTCGGGATGGCCGAAGAACCAGAACAGGTGCAGGAACAGCACGGGGTCGCCGCCGCCGGCGGGATCGAAGAACGCCGTGCCGAAATTGCGGTCGGTCAGCAGCATGGTGATGCCGCCGGCCAGCACCGGCAGCGATAGCAGCAGCAAGAAGGCCGTGACCAGGATCGACCACACGAACAGCGGCATCTTGTGCAGCGTCATGCCGGGCGCGCGCATGTTGAAAATGGTGGTGATGAAGTTGATGGCGCCCATGATCGACGCCGCGCCGGCCAAATGCAGCGACAGGATCGCCATGTCCATGGCCATGCCGGGATGCCCGCTAAGACTCGACAAGGGCGGATAGATCGTCCAGCCCACGCCAGCGCCGCCATCGACCAGCGAGGAGCCCAAGAGCAGCGCGAAAGCCGGGATCAGCAACCAGAAACTGATGTTGTTCATGCGCGGGAAGGCCATGTCGGGCGCGCCGATCATGAGCGGCACGAACCAATTGCCGAACCCGCCGATCATCGCCGGCATGACCAGGAAGAACACCATGATCAGGCCGTGAGCAGTGATGAAGACGTTGAAGAGTTGGCTATTGCCGTCGGCCGTGATCAGGAATGTGGTGCCCGGCGCGGCCAACTGGTAGCGGATCGCGATCGACAGCGCGCCGCCGATCAACCCGGCCACGACGGCGAAGATCAGGTACATCGTGCCGATGTCCTTGTGGTTCGTCGAATAGACGAACCGCCGCCAACCCGTGGGGTTGTGGTCGTGGCCGTGATCGGCGTGAGCGTGTGTCGTACCCATGATTGCGTCCTTCGTCTGAAGCCTGGCGCCACGGTGCCGGCCGCTGATTCCTAGTTCGTCTGCGCTTGCACCTGAGCCAGCGCGATAGCCGGCTGGCCGTTGTCACCGGCGAATTTCTTTTTCGCCTCCTCGGTCCACTTGGCGAAGGCATCCTTCGACACTGCCTGGACCTGGATCGGCATGAAGCCGTGCCGGACGCCGCAGATCTGGTTGCACTGGCCGTAATAAGTGCCTTCCTTGCTGATGCGCACCCATTTCTCGTTGACCCGGCCGGGCGTGCTGTATTCCTGCACGCCGATCGCGGAGACGAACCAGCTATGCATCACGTCGGTCGAGGTGATCAGGATGCGCACAGTGGTGTCGACCGGCAGCACGACCGGGTTGTCGGTCGCCAGCAAACGCGGCTGGCCAGGCTTCAAATCCTTGGTCTCGATCATGTAGCTGTCGAATTTGACGTCGCCGTGGTCGGGATACTCGTAGCTCCAGTACCATTGATGCGCGATGACTTTGAGCGTCATCTCGGCGTTAGCCGCGCGATCCATAAAGTAGAGCAACTTGAACGACGGGATCGCGATGCCGACCAGGATGATCACGGGCACCACGGTCCAGACGATCTCGACGAGCGTGTTGTGCGAGGTCTTCGACGGAGTTGGATTCCTGTCTCGATTGAAGCGCAGGATCACATAACCGAGTAGACCGAGCACGAAGACCGAGATCGCCGTAATCACGACCAACAGCCAGTCGTGGAAGACGTCGATCCGTTTGGCGACTTCGGACACCGGCGTCTGAAATCCAAGCTGCCAAGGCGCGGGCTTATCGGCCAGCGCGGTTCCCGGACCGGCGGCAAGCGCCATAAGCGTGAGGGCCGCTCCGGCGGCCCAGCGTCGAACGATTTGCATCCTGACCTACACCCCGCCGGCTTGAAGTTGCGTACCCCTGGCCCCGACCCGAGCAGGCGATACCAACGCAATAGCTCGGCCGGGCGGTAAGGCCCAGACCAGCCTAGTCTTTTGCGCCCAGCATTCTGCGGCGAACGCTACACGAAGTCAAAGCGCTAGAACAAGCCCGGAGCGGCCGGGCGCGGGATTGCCGACACCTCCAACCCCAGGGTGGCATTGCGCTTGCCGGCCCCGATCCTTGCGACCAATTGTCGCAAGAACTGCCGGCTAGCGCCCGAGTTCGACGCTAAGGCGGGCCAACCAGCCCCGCGCACCCGCCTCCACCAGATCGAGCGCGCGGGTAAAATCGGCTTCACCGCCGTAATAGGGATCGGGCACCTCGGCGCCGGATGGAGCGGATTCCTCGCTGAGGAACAGAGCGAGCCGAACCTGCGAATCGGCCGGGCATCGGCGTTGAAGCCAGGCTATATGGCCGCGATCCATGGCCAATATCAGATCAAAGCGCGCGAAATCCGCGCCACCGATCGGCCGCGCGCGCAGCCCCGACAGGTCATAACCGCGCGCGAGCGCAATGCGGCAGGCGCGGGGGTCGGGTGGCGCCCCCGGTGATAGTCGTGGGTTCCGGCCGAATCAGTTTCTATCCTTCGGTCGAGGCCGGCTGCCGCCACAAGGCTGCGGAACACGCCTTCTGCCGTCGGCGAACGACAGATATTACCGGTACACACGAATAAAACCCGCATCGCCACCGCCCTATGCCCTAGAGCCCGATCATGGTCTAGCCGGAACCCTAGGCCTCACCCTATCATCGCGTCATGAGTCGGGAGCACGCCATTGTCATCCTTACCGGCGCCGGTATTTCCAAGGAGTCCGGCCTCGCCACCTTTCGCGATTCCGACGGCATCTGGGCCCAGGTGCGCATCGAAGATGTGGCGACGCCCGAGGCCTTCCGGCGCAACCCGGCCCGGGTGCAGGATTTCTACAACACCCGGCGGCGTCGACAAGGGCCGGCTTCGACATTGGTGCCCGACTTCGTGGAGGGCCTGCTTGCCGCGAAACACGGGTAAAGCCGCGCTCGCGCGCGTGCTCGCCGAGGCGCGCGCCTGTCGGCTCTGCGTCGATCATCTGCCGCTCGGCCCGCGGCCGGTGCTGCGCGCTTCCGTCACGGCGCGGCTGCTGATCGTCGGCCAGGCGCCGGGCACGCGGGTGCATGCGACCGGCATTCCCTTCAACGACCCCAGCGGCGACCGCCTGCGCGACTGGCTCGGCATCGGCCCCGATATTTTCTACGACGAAAGCCGGGTCGCGATTATGCCCTCTGGGTTCTGCTATCCCGGCCGCGGACGTGGCGGCGATTTGCCGCCGCGCCCGGAATGCGCGCCGACCTGGCATCCCCGGCTGCTGCCGCTGATGCCCGAGGTGAAATTGACGGTGCTGATCGGCGCCTATGCCCAAGCCTATTATCTCGGCGACCGCCAGGCAGCGACCCTGACCGAGACGGTGCAGCGCTGGCGCGACTATCTGCCGGATTTCCTGCCCACCCCCCATCCCAGCCCGCGCAACCTGCTCTGGCTCTGGCTCAGGCGCCGGCCCTGGTTCGAGGTGGACATCGTCCCCGAGCTGCGGCGGCGGGTGCGGAAGCTGCTTGAGCTATGAAAACAGTTCACCACCGGATCGTCTGGCATGCCGAATTCGCTTGATCTGACCGCGCTTCTCGCGACCGGCCTGCTCCTGGGCTGGTCGGTCGCCTGGCCGCCCGGACCGATCAATGCCGAGATCGCGCGCCGCGCCGTGGCGCGCGGGTTCTGGCCGGCGGTCGCGGTCGGCCTCGGCGCTTGCCTTGGCGATGCGACCTGGGCGCTGGGCGTGGCACTCGGTGCCGGCGCACTCGCCCAGGGGCCGACCATGATCGCGATCATGGGCGCGCTCAGCTTGACGCTGCTCGTCGTGCTCGCCGGCTTGTTCCTCCGCGCGGCCTGGCGTAAAGCCTGGGCCTGGCGCGCCGGCACCTGGACGCGCGCGGTCTCCGCCATCGACAGCACGCGCGCCGGCTTCCTGTTCGGTTTGGTCGCGGCCTTGACCAGCCCGTGGAATGTCACCTTCTGGCTCGCCGTGATCGGCCGGCCCGATATGGTCAGCCAGGGCTTGGCCGGCGCGCTTGTGGTGTCCGGCGCCGTCATTGTTGGCACGGCAGCCTGGGTGTTCGCCTTCGCCACCGCCATCGCCGTGTTCCGCGCCCAACTGGACGGGCCGGCCTGGGACGTGCTGACCCATGGGCTGACCGGCTGCCTTATGCTGGTTTTCGCAGCCAAGACCGCGTTGTCGCTAGCTGCGAGTTAGATTTTACGGCGAGCGCGGCGGTACCACCGTCGGCGCAACGCCACCGGTGATCGAGGCCGGCGGCCGCACCGTGGGTTGCAGCGCCTCGCCCGCCCGGCTCACCGGCGCCTTGGCGTAGAGTTCGTTCATGCGCCCGGCGAGAAATTCGGCGAGGCCGCGCGAATCGGCCGGCATCAAATCCGGGGTTTTCATTTCCATCTCGTACCACATGGTGGTGATCCGGATGACGCCCTCGCGTGTCGCCGGCAGCCGCTTCGCCTCGGCCTTGATCGCCTCGATCCAGTCGCCGGTCTCGCGCCGGTTGCGCTGGGCGGTCTCGACGACGGTGCGGAAGGCCTGAATGGTCGCCGCCGCGTTCGGATCGGTCCTCTCGTTGCACATGGGATAGGCCTTGGCGAGTTCGTCGAAATCGGCCGGGCTCAAATCGGCTAAACGCTTGTTGAAATAGATTAGCTCCAGGCTGCGCACGGCGAGCGGCGTCTTGAGTTGGGCGATGCGCGGGAGCGGCGCATTGCCGCCGGGCAAGCGCTTGCAGTCGAAATCCGATTTCGGCGCCGGCTGCTGCGCGAAGACCGGATGGGCCAGCAGAAAAAGACGAGGGCGAGCAAGCGAACGATCATGGCTCAACGCCCCCTTGCATCGGCTCGATCGAGCAGCGCGATCAGGCCTTCGAGCAGCGCCGTCGGCGTGGGCGGACAGCCCTTGATGTGCAGATCGACGGGAACCACGGCCGAAACGCCGCCGACCACGGCATAGCCGCCGGCGAACACGCCGGCATCGAAGGCGCAATCGCCCGATGCCACCACCCATTTCGGCTCGGGTGTCGCGTCATAGGTTCGCTTCAGCGCTTCCGCCATATTGGTCGTGACCGGGCCGGTCACGAGCAACACGTCGGCGTGGCGCGGCGAGGCAACGAAGCGGAGGCCGAAACGCTCGACATCGTAAACCGGGTTGCTGAGCGCGTGGATTTCCAGCTCGCAGCCATTGCACGAGCCCGCATCGATCTGCCGGATCGCCAGGCTGCGGCCGAGGCGGCGGCGCGCGCGCTGTGCGACCGCCAGGCCCAACTCCTCCACCGCCGCCGGGGCGGCGGCCGGGCCCGAGATCGTGACCGGGCCAGACAGCAGGGACTTGGCGATCAGCTTGAACATGGCGGCTCAGCTTTACAGGTCTTGGCCGGAATAAGAACCGTTGATCGATTTGTTGCACAGGGAAAAGTCGGCGACGATGTTGCCGAGCACGGCGCTTTCCAGCAGCGGCCATTGGAACCACGAGGCATCGCGCGGATGAGCGCGCGCGACCAACCCGCGCTCGTCCAGACGAACATACCACAGGGCTTCGCCGCGGAACGCCTCGATCAGCGCCATGCCCTCGCCGGCTCGCGCCGCCACCGGTACCGCGATCGGTCCCATGGGCAGATGGTCGAGAATTTGCCAAACGATGGCGAGGCTCTGGCGCACCTCTTCGACCCGGATCCATAGCCGGGCGTGAACATCGGCCTCGGCCATGACCGGCACCTCGAAATCGAGATCGTCATAGGGTGGGTAGCCCGGATTGCGCCGGGCATCGAGGCCGCGGCCGGCGGCGCGACCGACATAGCCCCCGGCGCCGAAGCGATGGACCAGCTCGCTCAACGTGACGCCGGTGCCGATCGTGCGGTCGAGCAGCGAGGCCTTGCCGTCATAGATGCGCACGACATCCTCGAAGCGCCCGCCGACCTCCTCGATCAGCGCCGCGATCTCGGCTATGCCCGAAGATTGGAGGTCGCAGGCGACGCCGCCGGGTATCACCGCATCCATCATCAGGCGATGGCCGAAACAAACGCCAGCGACCCGAAGCACGGCTTCGCGCATGACGCCGCAATGGGCATGGGCAAAGGTGAAGGAGGCGTCGTTGCAGATGGCGCCGATATCGCCGAGATGATTGGCGATGCGCTCCAACTCGGCCATCAGCGCGCGCAGCCAATGGGCGCGCCGGGGCAAATAGGTTTCGGTCGCCGCCTCGACCGCGCGGGCGAAGCCGAGCGCGTGGGCAACCGTGCTGTCGCCCGACAACCGCCCGGCCAACCGGGCCGCCTGGTCGACGCCGCGTCCCTGCATCAGCGCTTCCACGCCTTTGTGGGCATAACCGAGGCGCGCTTCCAACCGGACCACGGTTTCGCCATTGGCATGAAAGCGGAAATGGCCGGGCTCGATGATGCCGGCATGGACGGGGCCGACCGGAATTTGATGCAGCCCCTCCGCCTCGACCGGCAGAAACGGGTAGTTCAACGCATCGACCGCGGGTGGCGCGGCGGCAGGCTCGCGATCCCGGCGCCAGCGACCGTGGTCGAGCCAGGGGCGGGTATCCACCGCATTCTCCGGCTCCAACCCGAACAGATCGTGCGCGGCGCGCTCGAGCCGGATGGCGGCGGGCCTGACCGCGCCAAGGCTGAGGAAACGCCGGTCCGGGCAATCCAAACTCGCCACCGCAATCGCGCCGCCGTCCTCATCGCGCAGCGCGACGTGGACGGCGGCCTGCTCGCCCCACAGGCCAAGCAACGACCAATCCGCCCGCGCCAGATGCTCGATCAAACCCGCCCATCCCGCGCGATCCAGCCGATAGCGCGGCCAGGGCAGGCGCGCGGCGACCGGGCCGAGCGCGGCGAGTGATTTGTGGAGGCCGGGATCGTCGGTCACGTGGCGCTTCTCCTATCCCAACATCAGCGCGACCGCCTGGAACCAGGCGACCAATGGCGCCGGCAGCCATAGTCCGGCCACCAGCACCAGGCCCAGATGAACCAGGATCGGGATCAACGACAGTTTGAGCCGCATCGTATCGCCATGGGTTGGCCCTTGCGGCGTGCCGAAGGCAAGGGACTGCACGCGCATGACCATGGCGGCGAAGCCCAGGAGCAGGCCGAGCACCAACAGGATCGCCAGCGCGGGCGCACGCGCAAAACTGGACGTCACCAGCAGGAACTCGCTCATAAACAGGCCGAAGGGCGGCAGGCCGGAGATCGCCAGCACGGCGATCACGAAGGTCCAGCCGAGCCACGGATGGGAGACCGTGAGGCCGGAAATATCGTCCATGCGCTGGGTTCCCTTGACCTGGGCGATGTGGCCGACGGTGAAGAAGATCGCCGATTTGGTAAGGCTGTGCATCCCCATGTGAAGCAACCCGGCGAAATTGGCCAGCGGACCGCCCATGCCGAAGGCGAAGGTGGCGATGCCCATATGCTCGATCGAGCTATAGGCGAACATGCGCTTGATATCGCGCCGGCGGTACAGCATGACCGCGGCGAAGATCAACGAGGCCAAGCCCACCGCGATCATCAGCGGCCCCGGCGACAGCGCCTCGCCATTGGCCGCCAGCAACATCTTGAAGCGCACGACCGCGTAGAGCGCCACGTTGAGCAGCAGGCCCGAGAGCACTGCGGAGATCGGCGTCGGGCCCTCCGAATGGGCATCGGGCAGCCAGGCGTGGAGCGGGAACAGCCCGACCTTGGTGCCGTAGCCGACGAGCAGGAAGACGAAGGCGAGGTTGAGCAGTTCGGGCGCCATCTGATTGGCGCGCGGCATGATCTCCGTCCACGCCATGGCGGCGATACCGGGGCCGATTGCGGGCTGGGCGGCAAGATAGATCAGGATAGTGCCGAATAACGCTAGCGAGATGCCGACGCTGGCCAGGATGAAATATTTCCACGCCGCCTCGATCGCCTCGCGCGTGCGGTAGAGACTGACCATGACCACGGTGGTGAGCGTCGCCGCCTCGACCGCCACCCATAACACGCCCAGATTATTGGCGACTAGCGCCAGCAACATGGAGAATTGGAGGAGCTGAAACATGGCGGAATAGAACCGCAGATAGAGCGGCGCTAGGCGGCCGATCTCGACCTCGTGCGCGATATAGCCGGCGCTGAAGATGCTGGAGGTAAAGCCGACGAAAGCGGTGAGCATGACGAGATAGACGTTGAAGTCGTCGATGAAAAGGAGATCGGTCGGCTCCGGGCGATGCCAGAACAATTGCAGGCAGGCCATCAGCGTGGCGAAGGCGGCCAGCACGTTGACCCGGCTCGACATGCGATGGGACGGCATCGTCGCAAGTGCCGCGGCCGCAATCAGCGGCAGGCCTAGAATGACGGCGATCGGATCGGTTGGGATCGCGATCATCGCCGCTCGCCTCGAAAGCTTTCGAGATAGTGCGCGTCGAGGCTATCGAAGCGCTCGCGGATGCGGATTAAGAACAGGCCGAAGATGATGAAGGCGACGAGCACAGCTAAGGCGATGCTCACCTCCACCACCAGCGGCATGCCGGCGACGCCAACTACGCCCAGGATCAGCCCGTTTTCCATCGACATGAAACCGATGACCAGGCTGGTCGCGTTGCGCCGGGTGATCATGATCAAAAGCCCGATCAGCAGCACCGCCAACGCCAGCGCCAGCTCCTCGCGAGCGATGGCGGCAACGCCGGGCATCACCGGCAAAACCAGCAGCGTCGCCAGCACCACCAGCGCGATGCCGGCCAGCATGGTCGGGCCGATGCCGATCACCACCTCGATCGAGCGGTGAATGTCGAGCTTACGCACGATCCGGCGCAGTGCCAGCGGAATGACAACGGCCTTGAGCACGAAGGTCAGGCCCGCGGTGACATAGAGATGGGGTGCCGCCTGAACATAGGCCTCCCACGCCGCCGCCGCAGCGAGCGCGGTTGCCTGAAAAGCGAAGGCGTTGAACATGCCGACCATGCGGCGCTGATAGATCAACGCGAAGCTGCCAAGCAACACTAGCGCCGCAAACAAATGCGAGGCGGAGTATTCAATCTGGTTGAGCAACGAGGCGCTCATCCCAATCCCTCCGACATCAGGCGCACGACTGTGCCGATCAGCGCCAGCATGAGCGCACCGCCCAAAAATTCAGCCACCCGGAACACCCGCATCTTGGCAATCGAGGTTTCGAAAACGGCCAACGCCACCCCGGCCACCGCCATCTTGCCGACGAAGCTCGCCAGTCCCCAGATCAATGCCGCCGGATCGGCCGAGAGCGCCATACCCCAGGGCGCGAAGATGCAGGCGATCAACGCGGCATGCGCCAGAAGACGCAGCATCGCCGCCGCCTCGATCATCGCGAGGTGGCGGCCGGAGTATTCCAGCACCATGGCCTCGCGCACCATGGTGAGTTCCAGATGGGTTGCCGGATTGTCCACGGGGATGCAGCCGTTCTCCGCGACCGCCACCATGACGAGCGCGATGAGCGCCAACGCCAGCGACACCTCCAGCCCGACGCCGCCGCCGATCACGAAGCGCGCGATCTCGGGCAAGGCGGTCGAACCCGCCACCAACGCCACCGTGAACGTCACCATCAACATGGCCGGCTCGGCGATGGCCGCAAACATCACTTCGCGGCTCGACCCGATGCCGCCGAAGGCCGTGCCCACATCCATGCCGGCAAGCGCCAACAAGAAGCGCGCGCTCGCCAGGATGGCGATCAGCGCGATCAGATCGGCGGTCGGCCCGAGCGCCAGCATCGCGGTCGCGCCCGGCACCAGCGCGGCGGTGAGCCAGGTCAACGCGAACACCAGATAGGGTGCGGCGCGGAACAGCCAGGACGCGTTGGGCGCCAGCACCGCCTCCTTGCGCAACAGGCGGGCGAGGTCGCGATAGGGTTGGAACAGCGGCGGGCCGCGCCGGCCAACCAGCCGCGCCTTGACCACGCGCACGAAGCCCGTGAGCAGCGGGGCCAGCGCCAACACCAGCGCGATTTGGGCGAGTTGCGTTGCCACGGCATTCATCGCGCCACCGCCGCCACGGCCAGCAGCAAGGCGATCAGCGTGGCAAACATGAAGGACAGGTGGCGCCGGATGGTCATGAACTGGAGCGCGTTGAGATGCTCGGCGGCCCAGACGACGAAACGCGCGCACGGGTTGAACACGAAGCGCCAGGCCGGATCCCACAGGCTGAGCGCGAAGCGCGCCGGCCGGGTCTCGCCGGGGTCGGGCATATCGACGGTCTCGGCCGCGCGAAAGGCGACAGTACCGAAGACGCGACGGAGCGGCTGAGCGAAGCTGGAGCCGCTATATTGCGTCGTCGGATCGGTGCTGGGGAAGCCGCAATCCCAAGGCGGCGCCCGGCGCAGGCTGCGCCAACCCAGCCGGTGCACCAACAACGCCACGGCGAGGCCGAAGCCGATCATGGCGAGCAGAACGACCGCGCCGCTATAGGAGCTGGGCTTGCCGGCGACCGGCGCCAGATAGAGCCAACCCGCACCGCCATCGGGCAACCCGGCGCCGACCATGGCGCGGGCAGCCGGTTCGATCAGCCCGATCGCCGGCGCCGGCAAGGCGCCACAGACAAGGCATAGCGCGGCGAACGCAGCCATCGACCAGATCATGACGGCGTCGGTCTCGCCTGCCGCCGCCGCATCGGGGCTGCGCGGCCGGCCAAGGAAGACGATGCCGTAGAGCCGCACGAAGCAGGCCGCCGCCAGCGCCGCCGCCAACACCAGCATGACGCCGGCAACTGGCACGATCAGCTTGAGCAGGGGCTGAGGCAGGCTGGGGCTGGTGAAGACCGATTGCAACATCAGCCATTCCGAGACGAAACCGTTGAGCGGGGGCAGGCCCGCGATGGCGAAGCAGCCGACCAGCGCGACGAACGCGGTCCGCGGCATGCGGTGGATCAATCCGCCCAGCCGCTCGATATCGCGCGTGCCCGTCGCATGCGCGACCGCACCGGCGGCGCAGAACAGCAGGCTCTTGAACAGGCTGTGGTTCAGCGCGTGGAACAGCGCGGCGATAAAGGGCAGGGCGGCAAAATCGCCGATGCCGCTGGCGCGGAAGACGAGCGCCAAGCCGAGACCGATAGCGATGACGCCGACATTCTTGATCGTCGAATAGGCCAGCAGGGTCTTGATATCGCGCTCCAGCAGCGCGTGCAGGATGCCGAGCACGGCGGTCACGGCGCCCACGGTCATGATGAGCGCACCCCACCACCACTGGGGCGGCCCGGCCAGGTCGAAGACGATGCGCACGAGCCCATAGATCGCCACCTTGGTCATGACGCCTGACATGAGGGCGGAGACATGGCTGGGTGCCGCCGGGTGGGCGAGCGGCAACCAGACATGGAGCGGCACCAGCCCGGCCTTCGAGCCCGCGCCGATCAGCGCCAGCACGATCGCCGCGCCGGCCAGAACAGGCGTCAGGTCGTGTGTGCGCATGCCGGCGAAGCTGTAATCGCCCTGGGCGCCGGCAAGTAGGCCGAAGGCGAACAACAGGGCCATGGTGCCGAAGCCGGCCATCGCCAGATAGACGAACGCGGCGTGGCGGTTCGCCGCCTCGCGATGCTGGGCCAGCACCAGCAGCCAGGAGGCGACCGACATGCACTCCCAGCTCACCAGGAAGCTGAACGCATCGGCCGCGGCCAGCACCAGATTCATGGCGGCGAGATAGACCGGATAGAAAGGCAGGACGCGGTGCGGCGCTTCCTCGTGCCGGCCGTAGCCGAGCGCATAGAGACTGACCAGCGCCGCCGCCAGGTTCAGCAGCAGAACGAAGAACAGCGATAGCGCATCCAGGCGGAAATGGGCTTGGACCCAGGGTAGGCCGAGCGGCAAGGTCAGCACGGGCGTCGCCGCGCCGCCGCCGAGGAGTGCCAACAGCGCTTGCCCGGCCAGCGCAGCCGCTGCGATGGCGCTGCCGCCATAGACAACGATTTGCGCGCCATCCGGTCTCGGCCAGAGCGCGCCCGCAAACCCCAACACCAGCAGGGCGGCGGCCGCGACCAGCAGATCGGCGGTCATTGCGCTGCCTGATCCGTTGTCGGCGTCAGCGCGGCCGGCGCATCCGCTACGCCCAACTCCAGCTCCTCGATGCGCTCGCCGCGTTTGGTCACTTTGTCGGTGGAGATTCGGATCTCCTTGATGTCGCGGCCGGCCTGGTCGAAATGGGTTTGCAGGCTTTCGACCCGGCTATCCAGGCGCTTGACGTCGGTCAGCAGCTTGACAACCTCGCTCTGGATCACATGGGCCTGCTCGCGCATCTGAGAATCCTTGAGCACGGCGCGGATGGTGGTGAGCGTCGCCATCATGGTTGTGGGCGACACGATCCACACCCGCCGCCGCCGCGATAGCTCGACCACATCGATCAGATTGGCGTGCAACTCGGCATAGACCGCCTCGCTCGGCAAAAACATCAACGCCGATTCCGCCGTCTCGCCCGGCACGATGTAGCGCTCGGCGATATCCACGACATGCTTGGTCATGGCGACGGCGAGCGCGCGCCGCGCCACCAGCCGGCCGGCATCGTCCGTCGCCTGCATCAGCGCGCGATAGCTTTCCAACGGAAACTTGGCGTCGATCGCAATTGAACCGGGCGGATTGGGCAGGCGCAGCAGGCAATCGACCCGCCGGTTGGCGCCGATGGCCGCCTGGAATTCATAGACCTGGGGCGGCAGCGCGTCGCGCACCAGATCCTCAAGCTGCAATTCGCCGAAGGCGCCGCGCGCCTGTTTGTTGCTGAGAATGTCCTGGAGCGCCACCATGCGCTGGGACAGTTCGGCGATGTTTTTCTGCGCCGCGTCGATCACCGCCAGGCGCTGCTTGATGCCGTCGAGCGAGGTGGTCGTTTGGGTCCCGGTCTTCTCCAGCCCCTCCACCAGCTTGCGGCTGACTTCGGCGAGCCGGACATCGACCGCTTGGGCCAATTGGCGTTCCTGGGCCTGCATCTGCTCGGCAAGCTGCGATTGGGCCGCCGCCCCGGCCTCCGCCATCTGCTTCAACCGGCCCTCAAGCTGCGCCTGGCCTTGGGCGAGCAGGCGCGCGGACTGGGCCAACCCGCTATCGCCGCCGCGGCGCAGCGCCACAACCGCGCAACCCAGCGCGAGTAGGGCAACCGCAACGATGGCGATGAGGATCGGGTCCATGAGAATCAAAAGCTAACATGGTCCACGCGGACATGCATCGCCTCTGCCCCGCTTGACGCGCGCGCCCGCCGCGACTACCTAAGAGGCGCTGAAACCCTTGGATTTCGACGGACATGGCGAAGCTGCCGATCATCGTGGCGCCGGACCCGCGGCTCAAGCTGGCCTGCAAGCCAGTGGCGCGAGTCGACGCCGCGGTGCGCCGGCTGATGGACGACATGCTGGAGACCATGTACGCCGCCCCCGGCATCGGGCTGGCGGCACCCCAGGTCGGCATCGCCCGGCGCGTCATCGTGGTCGACGTGGCGCGCACGGGCCAGGAGCCCCGGCCGCTGCGCATGGCCAACCCCGAGATCGTCTGGGCCTCCGACCAGGAGGCGAGCTACGAGGAGGGTTGCCTGTCGCTGCCCGAGCATTACGCCGATGTCGTCAGGCCGGAAGAGGTGCGCGTGCGCTACCTCGACCACGAAAACGAGATTCGCGAAATCGCGGCCAAGGGAACGCTCGCCACCTGCATCCAGCACGAGATGGATCATCTGGAGGGCGTGCTGTTCGTGGATCATATCTCGGCGCTGAAGCGCGGCATGATCCTGCGCAAACTGACCAAATCCAAAAAAGCCAAGGCCGCCGAGGCATCCGAGACCGTTGCCGCCGGATCGGCGCGCTAGGAATTCGGGCGCGCCCATGGCCGCGCTCCGCCTCGCCTTCATGGGCACGCCCGATTTCGCCGTGCCCAGCCTGGCCGCGCTGCACGGTGCCGGCCACGACATCCGCGCCGTCTATAGCCAGCCGCCCCGGCCCGCCGGGCGCGGCAAACAGCCCCAGCTCTCGCCCGTCCATCGCTGGGCCGACACGCACGGCCTGCCCGTGCACACGCCCGAGCGACTGCGCGATCCGGCCGAGCATGAGCGCTTCCGCGCGCTGGCGCTCGACGCTGCGGCAATCGTCGCCTACGGCTTGATCCTGCCCCAAGCCATGCTGGATGCGCCCAAACTCGGCTGCCTCAATATCCACGCCTCCCTGCTGCCGCGCTGGCGCGGCGCGGCGCCTGTTCAGCGCGCCATCATGGCGGGCGACCGAGAAACCGGCGTCGCCATCATGCGCATGGAAGCGGGCCTCGACACCGGCCCCGTGCTGCTCGACGCGGCCGTGCCGATCGCGCCCGACACCACGGGCGGCGCGCTGCATGACAGGCTCGCCGCGCTAGGCGCCGAGTTGATCCTGCGCGCGCTGGCCGATCTTGTCGCCGGCCGCCTGACCGCCCGGCCCCAACCGGAAGCGGGCGTCACCTACGCCGCCAAGCTGACGCGCGAGGATGGCCGGCTCGACTGGATCCGGCCTGCCATCGATCTCGAACGCCGCGTGCGCGCGCTGGCCCCCACGCCGGGCGCTTGGTTCGAACATGGCGGCGAGCGCTTCAAGGTGCTGGCGGCGGCGGTGGTCGAAGGCGGCGCGGCGACGCCCGGCACTGCGATCGACGATCGCCTGACTATCGCTTGTGCCGAAGGCGCGCTGCGCCTGACCCGGTTGCAGCGCGCAGGCAAGGCGGCAATGGATGCGGGCGATTTCCTGCCCGGCTACAAGCTACCGAAGGGGACGATCCTTCGGTAGAACTCAGCGGTCGTCGCGCACGACCACGCTGGCGTCGGCATCCCAGGACAGCCAGACCGCCTGGCCCTCGGCCGATTCGACCTGGGCGCGCCATGTGGGTTGGCTGACATTCATGTCGCCGATGGCGGTGCGCACGAGGAAATGGAACTCGTTGCCCCGGTAGCTCCAATTGGCGATCGCGCCGGCGAGTCGGTTGGCGCCGTCCGCCGGTTCGGCCTGGGTCACGCAAATCTTGGTCGGGCGCAGCGCGATCAACACCTGCTTATCCTGGGGCAGCGCGCCGGCCTGGCGGAAACTCACACTGCCCGCGCGATAGGCGAATCCATCGCCGTCGCGGCCGGCCACCTCGGCAGCGATGAAATTGCTCTCGCCCAGGAAGTCGGCGATGAAATGGCTGACCGGCCGGTCGTAAAGCTCGCGCGGCTTGCCCTTCTGTACGATCTTGCCGAGCCGGATGATGGCGATCTCGTCCGACATGGAGAGCGCCTCTTCCTGATCGTGGGTGACATAAATGAAGGTGGTGCCGACCCGCCGGTGCAGCGCGCGCAGCTCCCATTGCAGCCCGGCGCGCAGCTTCTTGTCCAAGGCCGAGAGCGGTTCGTCCAACAGCAGAATGTCGGGCTCGAACACCAGGGCACGGGCGAGTGCCACCCGCTGCTGCTGACCGCCCGAGAGCTGGCGCGGCAGCCGGTCGGCCAGTTCGCCCAGTTGCACCAGATCGAGTGCCGCCTGCACTTTCCGCGCCTTTTCCTCGGCCGGGCGCTTGCGCACGGTCAAGGGGAAGGCGACGTTGTCGGCGACCGAGAGATGGGGGAACAGGGCATAGCCCTGGAACACCATGCCGAAATTGCGCCGCTCCGGCGGCAAATGGGTGATCGGCCGGTCATCGACCCGGATTTCCCCGGCGCTGGGCTCGACAAACCCAGCGATCGCCATCAGCAGCGTGGTCTTGCCCGAGCCGGAGGGCCCCAGCAGGGTCAGGAACTGCCCGCGCTCGATGGTGAGCGACACGTCGTCCACCGCGGCCAGGGCGCCGTAATGCTTGGAGACGTTGTGCAGCGATAGGGTGTGGGCAGCGGCAGCCATCTATGTGTGTGCTCCGACCGGGAGCGGCGACCTTAGCCAGCGCAGGCGGCGGGGGTCAAGCGACCCTTCCCCATGTGACACCCCCGGTGCTTCCATTATAGTACCGTCACCTCCACCCCCTTCCAGGAACCCGCATCTTGTATTTCGACCGCCGTCTCTGGGCCTTCACCGCGGGCCTGCGCCATCGCATTCTGGGTACCGTGCTGCTCGGCCTGGTCTCCACGCTGGCCGGCATCGCGCGCCTCGCGCTGTTGGGCTGGCTGATCGCCGCCGCCATCGAGGGCAAGCCGGCGGGCGAGTTGGTGCCCATGGCGGTCGCCGCGATCGTGGCGGTTGGTTTGCGCGCCTGGCTCGACCACGCGCGCGCCATGGTGGCGCAGGGCACGGCGATGGCGGCGCAGCTGCGCATTCGCGGGCGGCTCTATGAGCATCTGACGGCGCTGGGGCCGGCCCATGGCGCGACCGCGCGCACCGGCGATTTGCTGGTCACGCTGACCGAGGCGGTCGAGCAGCTCAACACCTATTTCGGCCAATACCTGCCGCAATTGTTCGTCGCCGCGCTCACGCCGGTCGGCATTTTCGCGTTCCTGGTCTGGCTCGATCTGCCCGTCGCCCTCGTCATGCTGGGGGCGGCGCTCGCGACCCTGGTGCTGCCCGCCTTCTTGCACGGCATGAACCGGGCGAGTGCCGTCGAGCGGGCGCGGGCGCACAAGGATTACGCCGCCGAGTTCCTCGACGCGCTCCAGGGGCTTGGCACGTTGAAGGCGTTCGGCCAGAGTGCCGCGCGCGGCCGCACCATCGCGGAGAAGGCGCGCAATCTCTACCGCGCCACCCAATGGGTGGTCGGCGTCAGCGTCGCCACCCGCGGCATCACGGATACCGGCATCGCGCTCGGCGCCGCCGGTGCGCTGGCGCTGGGCGCCGTGCGGGTGGCCGACGGATCGCTCGCCTTCTCCACTCTGGTCGTCGTGCTCATGCTCGGCGTCGAGGTGTTCCGGCCCTTGCGCGAACTGCGCGACCTGCTGCACACTGGCATGCTCGGCCAATCTGCGGCGGAAACCGTGCTGGGCTTGTTGGCGTTGGAGCCCGCGATTGCCGACGCGCGCCCGGCCGGCGCCGGCCGCATCGAGCCCAGCGTTGCCTTCACCGATGTTCATTTCGCCTATGCCGGCGGGCGCGGCGCCGCCCATCGCGGCCTCGATTTCGCCATCGCCGCGGGCGAGCGCGTCGGCATCGTCGGCACCTCGGGTGCCGGCAAGTCCACGATCATGCGGCTGCTGCTGCGCTTCCACGATCCCCAGGCCGGATCGGTCGCCATCGGCGGTCACGACCTGCGCCGCCTCAGCTTTGCCGAAATCCGGCGCAACATCGCGGTGGTCAGCCAGGACACCTATCTGTTCCACGGCACGGTCGAGGACAATCTGCGCCTAGCCAAGCCCGAGGCCGATCAAGCCGAGATCGAGCGCGCCGCGCGCGCCGCCAACGCCCACGACTTTATCCAGAACCTGCCCCAGGGCTACGCCACCACGATCGGCGAGCGCGGCTTGCGGCTGTCGGGCGGCCAGCGCCAACGCATCGCCATTGCCCGGGCCCTGCTGCGCGACGCGCCCATCCTGGTGCTCGACGAGGCGCTCTCCTCGGTCGATGCCGAGAACGAAGCGGTCATCCAGGACGCGCTGGACCGGCTGATGCGCGGGCGCACCACCCTGGTCTTCGCCCATCGCCTATCCAGCGTGATCGGCTGCGACCGCATCCTGGTGCTCGATGGCGGCCGGGTCGTGGAATCCGGCAACCATGCGGCCTTGATGGCAGCGCGCGGCCCTTATTACGAACTCATGGGCGAGCAAGTCGGCACCGACGACCGCATGATCGCGACTGCGCCCGTGGACGAGCCGGTGGCGGAAGCGGTCCCTGCGGAAGCGACGGCAGCGACAGGTGCTAGCGACAGTATCCTGTCGCCTGGGCAGATCGGCTGGTGGCGCGTGCTTGGCGATCTGCTGCGCCTGGTCCAGCCCTGGCGCGGCGTGTTGAGCGGCGTGCTGGCGCTGGGCATCGCGCGGGTCGTCGCCTTCATCGGCGTCGGCGTACTGGGCGCGCTGGTCATTCCCGCGCTCAAGTCAGGGCAACCCCTGACCACATTGTTGATCGGGCTGATCGCACTGGCGCCGCTGGCGGGCCTCGTCCATTGGCTGGAATCTTGGCTTGCCCATGACGTCGCCTTCCGCTTGCTCGCGGAAATGCGCATCCAGCTCTATGAAAAACTCGACCGCCTGGCCCCGGCCTATCTGCTGCGCCGGCGCACCGGCGATCTGGTGTCGCTCGCCGCCCACGATGTCGAGCTGGTCGAATATTTCTTCGCCCATACGCTCGCCCCCGCCTTCGTCGGCGTGCTCGTGCCCTCCGCCGTGCTGATCGCGCTTGGTCTGATGAATCCGTGGCTGGCCCTGGCGTTGGCGCCGTTCCTTATATACGCAGGACTAGCGCCGGTTCTGGGCCGCGCGCGCATCGACCGGCTCGGCGCCGATAGCCGGCGCGCCAGCGGCACCTTGACCGCGCACGCTGTCGACACCATCCAGGGCTTGGCCGAGATCGCTGCCTTCCAGCGCGAGGCGACCCGGCGCGAGGAGATGACCGTGCTGGTGCGCCGGGCCGCCGCGCTCCGCCTCGCCTTCCACGCCGATCTGTCGCGCCAGACCGTCACGCTCGACGCGCTCACCACGCTCGGCGGCCTGGCCGTGATCCTGACCGGCGCCGTGTTGGCGGGCAACGGGTTGCTCGATCCCGTGCTGCTGCCGCTGGCGGCGTTGATCGCCATGGCCGCCCTCATGCCGGTGTCCGAAATCGCCCAGGCCGGCCGCCAGCTTGCCGACACGCTGGGCGCGGCCGAACGACTGAGCGCGGTTCATGACGAACCGGAACCGATCCGCGACGGTGCGCTGTCGACTCTACCGGCGGGTTCGGCCCCATCGGTCGCGTTCGACGACGTGACTTTTACCTACCCCACGAGCAATCGCCCCGCGCTCGACGGTGTGTCGCTCACCGCGGCGGCGGGCGGCACCACGGCGATCGTCGGCCCGTCCGGCGCGGGCAAGACCACGATTGCCCATTTGCTGCTTCGCTTTTGGGACCCCGCGCGCGGCACGGTTCGGATCGGCGGCATCGATATCCGCACCTTGACCTTGGATGGGCTGCGCGCCCAGGTCAGCCTGGTCGCCCAGGATACCTATCTGTTCAACGACGATCTCGCCGGTAACATTATGATTGCCCGGCCCGAGGCCACGCCATCCGAACTCCGGCGCGCCATCGAACGCGCGGCGCTCGCCGATTTCGTCGCCGGCTTGCCCCAGGGCTTGCAGACCCGGGTCGGCGAGCGCGGCTTGCAGCTCTCGGGCGGCCAGCGTCAGCGGGTCGCCATCGCCCGCGCGCTGCTCAAGGATTCGCCTGTACTGGTGCTCGACGAGGCGACCTCGCACCTCGACGCCGCCAGCGAGCGCGCGATTCGACGGGCGCTCGACGAACTCAAGCGCGAGCGCACCACCATCGTGATCGCTCATCGCCTATCGACGGTGCGCGACGCCGGCCATATCGTGGTGCTCGACCAGGGCCGCGTGCGCGAAAGCGGTAGCCACGCCGAACTGATCGTCCGGGGCGGGCTCTACGCCCAGCTCGTCTCGCGCCAATCGGGCGCGGCGCGCGCGGCCGAGTAAGGCTCCGGCAAGCGATGGCCGAGAACGCGGCGTTCGATTACGTCATCGTCGGTGCCGGCACGGCCGGCTGCGTGCTGGCCAACCGGTTGAGCGCCGATCCAGCGAACCGCGTGCTGCTGCTCGAAGCGGGCGGGCGGGACAATTACATCTGGATCCATATCCCCGTCGGCTATCTCTACACCATGAACAATCCGCGTACGGATTGGCGCTTCCAGACCGAGCCGGAAGAGGGCCTCAACGGCCGCGCGATCAACTACCCGCGTGGCCGGGTTTTGGGCGGCTGCTCGGCCATCAACGGCATGATCTATATGCGCGGTCAGGCGCGCGACTACGATCATTGGCGCCAGCTCGGCAATGCCGGGTGGTCGTGGGACGACGTGCTACCCTATTTCAAGCGCTCGGAAGATCATTACGCGGGCGCCGACGCGGATCACGGCGCGGGCGGCGAATGGCGCGTGGAGGAACCGCGGCTGAGCTGGGAAATTCTCGACGCCTTCCGCGCCGCCGCGGCCGAGGTAGGCATTCCGCCGGTGGCCGATTTCAATCGCGGCGACAATGAAGGCTGCGGTTATTTCCAGGTCAATCAGCGCCGGGGCGTGCGCTGGACCACGGCCAAGGGCTTCCTCAAACCAGCCGCCGGCCGATCCAATTTGTCCGTCGTCACCGGCGCCCACGTGCTCGGCATCCGGCTCGACGGCAAGCGCGCCAGCGGCGTCGATTACATGGTTGGGGGTGAGCGCCGCCATGCGGCCGTGGCCGGCGAGATCATCCTAGCCGCCGGTGCCGTTGCCTCGCCCCAGTTGATGCAGCTCTCCGGCATCGGGCCGGGCGCGCTGCTCGCCAGTCATGGCATCGCCGTAAAACATGAGATGGCGGGCGTCGGCGAAAATCTGCAAGACCATTTGCAGCTTCGTCTGGCCTTCAAGGTCGCCAACACCCGCACGTTGAACGAGCGCGCCAACTCGCTGATCGGTAAGATCGGCATGGCCTTGGAGTACGCACTGCTCCGGCGCGGGCCCCTGACCATGGCGCCTAGTCAACTCGGCGCTTTTGCCAAAAGCGATCCCGGCCAGGCCTCGGCTAATTTGGAATACCACGTCCAGCCGCTCAGCCTGGAGCGCTTCGGCGAGCCGCTCCATCCCTTCCCCGCCTTCACCGCCTCGGTGTGCAATATCCGGCCGGAAAGCCGCGGCCATATCCGCATCAAAAGCGCCGACCCCATGGCCGCACCGGCGATCAAGCCGAACTATCTATCCACCGAGACCGACCGGCGCATCGCGATGGCTGCTATCCGCCTGACCCGGCGGATCGCGGCGACGAATGCGCTCAAGCCATTCCAGCCGGTGGAGTTCAAGCCGGGGCCGCAGCTTCAAAGCGAGGCCGAATTGGCGCGGGCGGCGGGCGACATCGGCACCACCATTTTCCATCCCGTCGGCACCTGCCGCATGGGCGACGACGATCTGGCGGTGGTGGACGAGCGCCTGCGCGTGCGGGGCTTGCAGGGCCTGCGCGTCGCCGATGCCTCGATCATGCCGACGATCACCTCGGGCAACACCAATTCGCCCGTCATCATGGTCGCCGAAAAGGCCGCCGACATGATCGCCCAAGATCGGCGTCAGCGGTAGCTATTGCCGCCGGGCGAGCAATCCGCTTTAGTTCGGTGGGACGACGGAATCAGCACATGACCGCTAAAATCAAGAAAGCGAAACGCCCACAGCGCAAGCCGGCCGCACGCAAGGTCGCGGCACCGCGCAAGCGTGCCGCACCGCGCCGTCCGGCGCGGCAACCGAGCGCACGCGCGGCGGCGCTGGCACTGCTCGCCCCGGATGGACCGCTCGGCACCGAGGCTGCGCCGGCCCTGGTCGTGGCCGCGGGTACGGTTCTTGCCGCCAATCCTGCGGGCGCAAGCTTGGGCGAGGGATTGACCGCCGGTCGCGCACCTGCGCTTGCCCGGTTGGTCGAGGCAGCTACCGCAGCAGATGTGGCGCGCAAAGAAACATTGCGGGCCGGGCGAGGCGTCGACGGCAATCCGCTCACCTTGGAGATGACCGCCCTGCCCCTGGCCGATGGCGCGGTACTGCTGCTTGGCCGCGACGCCACGCTCGACCATAATTTGCGCGGCGCGCTGGTCGATTCGCGCCAGCGCTATAAGGATTTGGTGGAGATATCCAGCGACTTCGCATGGGAGACCGGCAGCCGCGGCACTTTCGTTTTCGTCTCGCCGCAAGGCGCTCTCGGTTGGCGCGCGGATGAGTTGGTCGGCCACGACCCGCGCGAACTGCTCGCCGACAATGGCGGCGGAGACGATGGCATGGCTCTCGCCTTTCAGGCGGACAAACCGGTTCAAGGTGCGGAATTGTGGTTGCGCCGTGCGGACGGCGATGCCGCCTGCGTAGTCACGACGGCGACGCCGCTGTTCGACGAGAACGCTGCCTGGCGCGGCGCGCGCGGGGTGTGCCGCGACGTGACCGACGAGCGTCGGCGCGATTCCGCTTTGGCGCGGGCCGAGAGCCGCACCCAACTCCTCAACTACATCGTTGCCGCGATCCGCGACGACATCGTGCCCCAGCGCATGCTCGACGACGACGACGACGCAACCGCGCG